>JAAYOD010000032.1 GCA_012520515.1 Clostridiales bacterium | reverse complement strand
TTTGACAAGTGTGGCCATAAAGATTGTTTTGACAAGTGTGGCCATAAAGATTTTCGCTGGAGCTGCTCTTGTTTCAGCTGCAAAAGCTGTAAAGACGCAAGTCCATTTAAAGGCTGCTGTCCTCAAAAACCTTGTTGTTTCCAATGCCACAAGAGAACAAACCCTTCTAAAGCTTACTTTTCAGTAAGCCCAACAAAACCTTTCTGCCATTGCCCTTGCTGCCCACCTGGTCCAATAGGTCCTCCTGGCTGTCCAGGCCCTCAAGGTCCTCGTGGTCCTCGCGGCTGCACTGGTCCAATAGGTCCCATAGGTCCAAGGGGATTTCCAGGCCCCATAGGTCCTAGGGGTTTTCCTGGGCCAGTAGGTCCTGCTGGTCCTGCTGGCGAAACTGGTCCTGCTGGTCCTCCTGGTGAAACTGGCCCTGCCGGTCCTCCCGGTGAAACTGGTCCTGCTGGTCCTCCCGGTGAAACTGGTCCTCCTGGTCCTCCCGGCGAAACTGGTCCTGCTGGTCCTCCTGGTGAAACTGGTCCTGCCGGTCCTCCTGGTGAAACTGGTCCTGCAATTGAAGGTGTGTATTTTGGCAATCAAACCCAAACTGTTGACGCAGACAGTACTATGACCTTTACACTTTTGATAGCTACACCAAACAATACAGTTACCACAGATGGCAGCTCCATTACTTTGGAAGAAGAGGGTATATATAAGATAGGTTATAATCTTAACTTTACGCCTGATGAAAACAATCAAGTGCTTAGCGTAACATTATACCTTAACGATACGCCTATCCCCAATAGTAATGCTGTTCTAGAAGCTGCAGGTAATAACTTGACCAAAAACCTTGGCACAGCTGTTTATGTTGAGGCAGAAGCCGATGATGTTATCACAATTGTTAACACTAGCGTTGAAGGCGCAACTATTGACAACCTTGCCATCACGGTAGAAAAGTTATCTTAAGCTAGTGGTTTAGCACTAAAACCCTAAAAAGCGCATTAAGGGGCAAAACGCCCCTTAATTATACATATTCTTTTGCTTTATTTAACTCTAAGAGGCTGTAAATTTAATAAGTTTATAGCCTTTTTTGTTTAAATAAATTTTATAATAATAGCACTTTTCCAAAGTAAATGTATCTACTCTTTGTTTGATATATTCAATGCTTATAACATTATTTTTAATAAGGCGCGATTTATAATCTCTTATTTCATAGACTATACCTGTTTTGCCCATTTTAGCTATTGCGTAACAGCCGCCACCTAGTAAAATTATGTCAAAGTTATTGCACTCTTTAATTACTTTGTTTTGCGTCAAATCAAATACGCCAAATGAGTTGTTTTTATTAGGTCCTATAAAGTTTATTATGGCAAGACTATCTTTTATATCTTTTATATAATATTTAGTGTCAAGCACCTTTCGACCGTAAATTGTGTATACAAAGTTTCTCTTATCATTGTTATAGTCAATGCCCACTAAATAAGTATTGTCAAATATCCCTAAGTTGCTGCTCTTTATTTCACTTATTTTAGTTAGCGTAATTCTATCGCCTATCTTACTTTGCGCCACGCTAAAAGTAAGTGTTTTGTTGTCAAGTTTATTAGTTGCTATATATAATTCTTTATCTACATATCTATCTATGGTAGAAAAGCACATTAAATTATAATCGCTGTTATAATCTATTGTCATTTTACTTAGCCCCGAATAGATATACATAATGTTTGCGCTCTTTCCTGTATCCGTTATGGCATAGTAAGCATACCAACGCTCATTTAAGTTTATATAAGTATCCATTAAATTTACTTTTCTTATCTTATATATATCAAATTCTAGCTTAAGAACAACCATTTTAAGCGGATTAAGCGATTGGTGCGTTATGCTAAAATATCCCCCTTTGCACGCATAACCTGGGATATAAGGTCCTGTATACGGAGTTATCTTTTTTACGGCATTTTCATAAAAACTTATATCCTTAGAGTGTTTTTCGGTATAATAATTATAATCCAAAACTTTATTAAATTCCGCCCCGTTTGTACCGTCTTGCTGCGCCTTTATAATAAACTCTGTCCCGCTATGTACATTATAGTAATAATAAAAATCCACTACGCCATTTTTTTTAGTAGTAAATATATAAACGCCGTTTTGGTCGGATACATAGGTATAAGATGCGTCATATTCTTTTGTAAGCGCGCCATCTAAAAAGAATTTATATATATTTTTATCTTGCGTATCCGTGTGCTTTACAACTTCTGATATTGTATTTAAGTTGACATATCTTTTAGTTTCTGCCCGCTTTATTTCATTTAGATTATATAGAGACAACTCTTTGCCTTCATAGCTATATAAAGCAACTTTATCTCCATCTTGCTTAACATAACTTCCTATACCTTGCCTAACGCCTTCTAGCAAAAATTCGCCATCATACCTGTAAATATCTACAAGGTCATTGCCTACCTTTATATTGTTGTTTTCCACTGTTGCAGGGCTATCAAATTCCCTAACTGCGCCGCTTTCGTCAAACAAAGTAAACTTATTGCTTTTTTTTGCGAACAAAGCGTTGCCATTGCCAAAAGTTGACAGCCTAGACACGCTTTCAAATGCTGCAAAAACAGCATTGTTGCAATAGATATCGTAATAAACCTTGCTTGCTATTTCGTTATCGTTTTCATCAAATTCTTTTTGAGAATATACAATATATCCAATGCTGGTTGTAAAACTTTGACTTGAAATAAACTCTTTATACTTGTCAAATTCAAGCTGGTGAATAACATTTAGGTTTTTATCTATTACTTTACGGGAAGTTATTTTGCCGCTGTCGTCATAGCTGGTAAAATAAATATAAATTATGGAAAAAGCGTTATCGCTATGAGAAGTTGTTAGCACTTCTGCTTGGCAAGATTGTGTCAAAAATGCCGCCTTGCCGTCTAAATGATATAGGGCAGTAGAGCTATTGCCATAAGAGTTTACAAAGTGTACAACAAATCCATAATACTCATAGCTATATTTGCTTTCCTTATCTAGTGTAATTTCATAAATAAGATTTGCGCCCTTAATTTTTATGTCTTTGTCGCTTGTTATTAGCGTATTGCCGTCATTGTCTAAAATAGAGTATCCATAATCGCCATCATTATAGGCTAAAAGAAATTTTTCATTAGTATCGTCTAAAAACTCTAAATGGTCATATCCGCCTACAAGTTTTTTTGTTTTGTCAATGCTGTACAAATAAAATTTACCATCGTCTACCGCAATATATTCTTGTTTGCTTGAATCCAGAATATCGTCATGCCCATTTTTAGATACATCATAATTGTTTGTGCATGCGCTAAGGTAAAACAATGAAACTACCGCCACAATTAAAAGAAGCAGCACCTTCTTTTTCATCTAAACAAAACTCCTCATAAGCTACTGAGAGCGTAAAATATTTTACGCTCTCAGCAATTTATTTTATATAAATAGTTGTATATCATAGGTCACTGACAGTATCTTAACTTGACCTTTACCCAGATAAATTGTATAGAACACAGTCACCTTTTTATTTACAAAATCAGTAACTTCGTTTAGGTATTCATAGCTATAACAATTGGCTACAATTTTCTTTCCGCTACCATCTTTAAGTGTGGTCATTAGTCCATTTTTGCTTATGGTAACCACACCATATAAATTAGCGTTAAGCAAGTCAACATCGTGGTGCTTAATATCTTCTACAATTTTGCCTTTATTAAGGTTGTAAAGTCCTTTTACTCCGCCTACTTCTACTACGGCTAAGTCGCCTTCAATAGCTGACACTTCATATTTTCCCTCTAAAACTTGAGTGCCTTCATAATTATACACACTGTTTCTGAAAGTAGAATAATTCAAAAAGTCTTTTGCCATCAAATACTTATCGCTTGCTATCTCAACATTGCTGCTATTAAATTCTGATAAAAGTTTTAGCGTATAGCTGCTCGTTTCTTTATCTATTACAAACTCAAACACTCTTGTTTTATCTTCTAAAGGTTCATGGCCTTTATAATTGTCTATATCATCGTCCTCTAGGTTTGCATAATGGTCAACTGTGCTAGCCACAATTATTTCCTTGTCAAAATCAATATAAACCTTTGCTGCATTATATCCTGAATATAGCTCAACTAGTCCGCTTCCGCTATCTATGCCATTTATCATATAATAAGCGTAAAGCACTTCTCCCCTTGACTGATAGTCATATTCTACAGGGTCAGTATTTTTTCTAGGAACTTTTGACAAAGCTTCATAGACAATCTCAAGATATTTATATCTAGTACCATTAAGCCAATAGACTTCTTCATTAACTTCAATACTAAACATCTTGTTTTCTATGCTATAGCTTGGCACTTTGTCGCCCTTATATGGTGCAATTGTGCCAGTTATACCGCTAATAAACACAATTTCGCTAGATTCTTTATTGACATAGTAACTAGCTGAGTATTGGCCAAGGTCTATCTTCCCATAAACTTCAATGTTTGGGTCATCGTTTTCAATTAATGTTTCTATATTTGACGCATAATCATAGCAATAGATAAATTCTCTATCCTCTGAATCATTTTGATTGGAGAAAAATGCGCACGCTAAACTATAGTCAATGTCCTCTAAGATAAAGCTATCGTCATATTCTTTAGTAAGTACGCCATCTCTGAAAAATTTGAATGAGAATTTGCCTTGGTCGTCACTAAGCTTATAATACTCTACTTCTACGCCATTAAAGGTATCCCAATCATTCAATATAAAAGTAGTGGTTGCTGTGTCAAATAATTTTTTGCCTTTCAAGTTATAAATTGCCTTGGTGTCGCCATTTGTTATGTAATAATAGCCACCGCTTATTTCAGCATTGCTAAGAATGGTTTCTCCCTTATAATTAATGACATCAGTTTTGTCTCCTGATGGAATAAGCAAATTGCCATAAGAGATAGAGTAAGAATCAAAAGACCTAATCTCTCCGCTTTGACCTACTAGATGATATGTGCTAATCCCAGTATCTGTATTCTCTTTTTGCGCAACATAAAAATAAGCAGCACCCTTGTCGTCTCTTAGAGAATCTAACACGGTTGTATAACCTTCATATATATTGTTGCCAGCAATAATATCGGCATGGTAAGTAGTTTTTTCGTCATTTATGCGCTTATTTTCCACAAACCCTAGTGAAGAATTTGTCTCCATATTACAATTAACATGTTTAAAGCTATCATTATAATCTTGAGCATAAATAGATTTAAGCGCGCCGTCAAAAATCTCAACTCTTGTTTCGTCGTCTGTTTCTGAATCAACACTGGTTGCAACAACATAGTTTAACTTAGCAGTATAAGTAGCCCAATCTTGATAGAAAACAAAATTTGTATCACTATTCTTGTCATAAAAAAGCGCTGAGCCATTCAAGTTAAACGCCGCACTTCTATACCTGTTTTCATCATTTAAGAAGTCTACAGCAATAAACTTGTCTTCTATATATGTACTCTCACCTTTAAGGCTAAAGTCTTGCACCATATATGCGTCAACTATCTTCATATCGGTAGTGCTTGCAATTATTGGTTCGCCTTTTTGATTAATTACCATGTGGCCTATTTCGCCATCGTTGCGCGCAAATAGAAAATCTTCACAAATATCACCCATATAAGAATCCAAATATCTAAGCTCATCAAATCCTTTTTTGGTAAGCTTTTTGCTATTTTTCATACTATATAAATAACTTTTTCCATCTTCAACGGCAATATAGGTGTCTTCAGACCCTCGAATAATGGCGTCGTGTCCTTTCTTGGATACCTTAAAATCATTAGTGCAAGCCGCTAATAAACACGCCAAAATGACCGTTAAAATGGCTAAAATAAATACTTTCTTTTTCATACTTTTCTCCCCTTTATTTTTTATAGGTTTTTTATAATTCATATAATAACATATCGCTTTTTCTATTGCAATATTCGCACTCATTTTGTCAAAAAAATATTTTTCATTTACCTTTATTTTGCTTTTTTGCATAAATTGGAATTTTGCAAGATAAATATAAGTATATTCACGCAAAAAACAAATTGCCACCTTGTATCAAAAAAGGCGGCAATTTTATATATCTACATTAAAATACAAGCGTTTTTTAGGCAAGTTTTAACTTTATAGTAAAGGTTTCGTCATTTACTTTTATTTCTTTTACAATACCAGTATCTAAGTCATTCTCAATAGAAACAGCCAAAATATCTTGCTTAATACGCTCTTTGTATTCATTTAGCGCGCTTAAAACTTCATTGCTTGCATTGTCAAAAGATGCAACTATCCTTTGCTCTACGGCAAAGCCTGCTTCTTTCCTTAACACTTGTATTTGTCTTATAGTTTCTCTAATAAAACCTTCTTTCTTAAGCTCAAGAGTTATATGAGTGTCAAGAGCCAGCGTAAAGTTATTTTCTTTAGCTACGGCAAAGCCAGACTTTGGTCTATCGTGAATATCAAAAAGACTGCTATCTAAATCTACAAAATTCCCTATGGTTACCTTGCCTGTTTTATATTGCTCATAAAACTTTTCTAGCTCTTTGTTTTCTAGAGCATCGACAAGCGGCTTTAACTTTTGCGCATCTTTTTTTAGAACTGCGCCTGCGTTGCGGAAGTTTACCGTAAAGTATTTTTCATTAAAGGCGTCTTCGTTTTGTGCAAACACTATTTCTTTTATGTTAAGTTCTTCTTTAACAATGTCAAGTAGTGGCACTAAGTTATCTTGCTTTTCTTTAGAAGTAACTACATAAAGCTGGCTAAGCGGTTGTTTTATCTTTATCTGCACTTCGTTTCTCATTCTTTGGCAGGTAGCTATAACTTCTCTAGCTATTGCAGTTTCTGCCAAAACTTTTTCATTCTTTGGCATATCTATTTCTTTTGCAAAATCGCTTAAATGCACGCTTATCTTTGCATCTTTTTCTAGCGCTCTTACTGTATTTTGATAAATATAATCAGTAATAAAAGGAATAATGGGCGCCATAACTTTTATGGCTGCTTTTATAGCTTGATACAAGCACCAATAAGCGTTCATTTGGTCTAGCTTGTTTTCTGATTTCCAAAAGCGTTTGCGGTTTATTCTTATATACCAGTTGCTAACATCGTCTGTAAAGCTTTCAAACTCCTTAATTGTTGCAGCAGTATTATAGTTCTTATAACCTTGATCTGCCTTTTTGATAAATTGATTTGTCCTTTCTATCAGCCACTTATCGCTATGAGTAAAGGTATCATAATTTGGCTTAAAGTTATCTAAATCAGGCTTATCAAGGCTTGCGTAAAGATTAAAGAAAATATAGATATTCCAAAAAGATAAAATCTTTCTCCTAGCTTCGTCAGCCAACGTAAAACCAAAGCGCACATCGTTATTTATAGGCGCGCCGCCAAAGATATACCTAATTGCATCTACGCCCATTTTGTCAGCGGCTTCGTCAAACCTTATCATATGGCCCGTTTTGCTAAACTTCTCACCTGTTTCTTGCACAACGGAAGAATGCACAACGGCGTTTTTCCACGGCGCTTTACCAGTTAGAACGACGCTCATAAACAGCATAGAATAAAACCATAGTCTTATCTGTTCTTTCATCTCTAGCACCATATCGCTAGGGAAGTTCTTGTCAAAGTACTCTCTGTCGGTAAAATAGCCTTTAGTGGAAAATGGCGCAATGCCAGCGTCTAACCAACAGTCGCCAACTTCAGGCACGCGCTGTACCAAGTTGCCGCACTTTGGACAGCGTATCTTTACCTTATCTATATAAGGCCTATGCAAATGTGGCACGTCTTCTAGTGAGCCGTTTTCGCTAAGCTCAAGCAATTCTTCTTTACTGCCTATAACTGTCAACTCTCCGCATTGCTTGCAGTCATAAAAAGGTAATGGCAAGCCATAAAAACGCTTCCTTGAGATATTCCAGTCGCCCATATTGGTAAGCCAGTCATTCATTCTCTTACCTGCATGTTCAGGCTCATATTTTACTGTATTGCTTGCCGCTATAAGTTGCGGCCTGAGCTCATCAGTTGCTATACTCCACTCATCAACTAGCTTAAATACCACAGAAGTTTTGCATCTCCAGCAATGCGGATAGCTATGCTCTATGTCTTCTGTCTTATAAAGCGTTCCATTCTTTTGCATTTCCGCCACCACAATTTCGGTGACTTCGTCGGTGTTTTTGCCGCTTAGCGGTCCAAACCCTTCCAAAATAATGCCGCTATCGTCAATGGGGCAAATGGTGGGCAAGCAAAGGCTCTTGCCTAAGTCAAAGTCACCTGCTCCGCACCCTGGCGCAATATGCACAACGCCCGTTCCTTCATTGGCGTCCACTTCCTCCCAATGCACTATGGTATGCACAAATTTTTGACTATCTAAATCTGAAAATACTGTGGTATATTCTTTTCCAATAAGTTCTGCGCCTTTAAATTCGTCAAGCACTGTAACAATATCGCCTTTTAGCTTGCCTAGCGCATTTTTACCCACAATTAAAGTACGGCTGTCGCTCTTTACCTTAACTCTTACATAGTCTATTTCAGAGTTTACAGCAAGGGCCACATTGCTAGAAAGCGTCCAAGGTGTAGTAGTCCATACAAGTATGCTGTCGTTTGAGTCTTTTATAGGAAGCTTTGCGTAAATGGAAGTATGCACTATGTCTTTATAGCTTCCAGCCATTTCATGCTCACTCAAACTTGTCCCGCACCTAGGACACCAAGGCATAGGCCTATGGCTTTTTACAAGGTAGCCTTTTTGGTGGCATTTCTTTAGAAAATACCAAATAGATGTTATGTTAAGGTCGGTATTAGTATAATAACTGTTGTCCCAGTCCATCCATTGACCAAGACGCTTACTTTGCTTAGTGATAATATCGGAAAAATGCTTTACCCTTTGCATACACGCTTCGGTAAACTTGTCTAGTCCATACTCTTCTATGCCGCGCTTATCCTTGATGCCAGCTTCTTTTTCCGTTTCTACTTCCACCCATAAGCCTTGGCTGTCAAAGCCATTGCGATACTGGCAACTTTTGCCGTGCATAGCATGGTATCTAATGTTGACATCTTTAAGCGTTCTGCCCCAAGCATGATGGACGCCCATAGGGTTATTTGCCGTTATTGGACCGTCCAAAAAGCGAAATGGCTCATTATTTTTATTTTGCTCTACAAGTTTTTCAAAGCATTTATTGTCCTCCCAGAATTTTAGCATTTGCTTTTCCAAAGCTACAAAATCTGGTGTTGCATTTTCCTTTTTCATTTATATTCCTCCATAAAAAACATGGCTTTATTATTATAATCTAATAAATTATAACCATACAATAAACTTATGTCAAACATAACTAGGGAAAAAACCTTATATCTAGGCATTTTTCTTGCTTAATCAACACCTTATAGTGTATAATCTACCAAGGAGTTTATTATGTTTGCATTAGTTACTGGCGCATCTGGCGGAATAGGAAAAGAGATAGTTAAAAAGTTGGCTGATGACGGTTTTACCGTTATTTGTCACTATTGTCAAAATGAGCAAGCTATAAAAGAATTATGGGCAATTTACGGCGACAAAATTATTGCTACAAAGTGCGATTTTTCTGACCTTAAACAAACTAGCTTGTGGGCAGAACATATTGCAAAAACCTACCCAAAAATCAATGTGCTTGTAAATAACGCAAGTATGGCAAGACAGTGTCTTTATACCGATATGGAATTGGAAGAAATCTTGAATATTATAAACACCAACCTAACTTCTACCATGATAGTGACTCAAAAAATTTGCAATAATATGATAAATTTACGCTATGGCAGAATTATTAATATTTCTTCTGTGTGGGGTGTTTATGGCGGAAGTTGCGAAGTTGCGTATTCGGCAAGCAAGGGCGGAATTATCTCTTTTACCAAAGCGCTTAGCAGAGAGCTTGGACTGTCTTGTATTACTGCAAACTGCTTAAGTTTAGGACTTATTGATACCCCTATGAACAGCAACTTAAGCAAAAATGATTTAGATGAATTTGCAAAAAATGTATCACTTGGCAGGATAGGCAATCCTGAAGAAGTAGCCGAAGTTGTCAGTTTTCTTGCCAGCAAACAATCTTCCTATGTCACAGGTCAAATCATAGGAGTAGATGGCGGATACTAATTAAAAAATATGCCTTTTATAGTGGCTTATGGATTGACTTTATGGCATTTTGGGCATACAATGTATTATACCTAATTAGGATTTAAGCGAAATTATTTTTGAAAAAGGAGGTAAGTAATGGACAGCGGAAATAGCAAAGGCACCGATGGCAGTTGTCAGAGTAATGAAGTTCCGTTATGTTTGTTTACTTACGGACTTATTACCTAACAGCTTTTTTGTGTCTTATTTCCTTGGGCTTTGCCTTAAAAACAACTAAAGGAGGTAAGAAGAATGGATGAAGAAATTCTATTTTCAATGATAAAGGAAAAAAACATTAGGGAGTTGCGCCCTATATTAGCTGCAATGAACGCTGTTGATATTGCGCACCTGCTTAACGATGTGAGCAAGGAAGACTTGCCCATTTTATTTAGGCTGCTTCCTAAAGATTTAGCGGCAGACACTTTTGTAGAAATGGATACCGATATGCAACATCTGTTGATATCGTCTTTTTCAGATAGAGAGTTGCGTCTTATATTAGAAGAACTATTTATTGATGATACCGTAGACATTATTGAAGAAATGCCTGCTAATGTCGTCAAGCGTATCCTAAACCAAAGCGATGCTGAAAGCCGCAAAACCATAAACGAAATTTTACAGTACCCAGAGGACAGCGCAGGTAGTTTGATGACGATAGAGTATGTCACCTTGCGCAAAGATATGACGGTAAAAGACGCCTTTGACACCATTAGAAAAACAGGCGTTGATAAAGAAACCATTTATACTTGTTATGTTACCGACCATCAAAAATATCTTCAAGGCATTGTCACTGTAAAGACCTTGTTGCTTAGCAAAGATAATACTTTGATAAAAGATATTATGGAGACTAACATAATTCATATAGACACCCACACCGATAAAGAAGAAGTGGCTAAGCTGTTTAGTAAATATTCTTTTTTGGCAATGCCCGTTGTGGACAAAGAGGGCAGACTTGTTGGTATCATAACCGTTGATGACGCTATGGATGTTATTGAAGATGAAGCAACGGAAGATATTACTAAGCTAGCAGGTGTCACTCCAGCCGACAAGCCTTATCTAAAAACTAGCATTTGGCAGATTTGGGCAAACCGTGTGCCATGGCTGCTCTTTTTAATGGTAGGAGCTACCTTTACAGGTATGATAATAAGAAAATACGAAAGCACACTTGCTGTGTCCATTGCGCTAACCGCCTTTATACCAATGCTTATGGACACAGGCGGCAACGCAAGCAGCCAAGCAAGCGTAACAGTTATACGCGGGCTTGCGCTAGATGAATTAGAATTTAAAGACATTGGCAAAATTTTATGGAAAGAAACTAGGCTGTCTATACTGCTTGGTGGTACACTGTCTGTGGCATGCTTTATAAAACTTATGGCAATAGACCAGCTTTTCCGCATTCCCCACGGCTATATCATAGCAGCGGCAGTATGCGTTACTATGTTCATAACAATAATGGTTGCAAAAATAATAGGCGGTACATTGCCGCTGTTTGCTAAGCTATTAAAACTAGACCCTGCGGTAGTTGCCAACCCCTTTATTACAACTATGGTAGATGCCGTAAGCCTAATAATTTACTGCAATGTGACTATACTTTTGCTTAGACCTCTAGGAGTGTTATAAACGCAAAAGAAAAGGCGGTTTTTTAAGCGCCTTTTCTTTTATTTCCTTAGGAGGTTATTACTATTGTTCTTTAGCTAATTTAACTATACTGTAACAACCTTAAATGCATATTAAAAACTAAAAAAATTTTTTTAAGATTATTTAAAATATTTTCATAAGCAAAGCAGACAAATAAATGACCAGCACAACAAGGCCGCAAAATATAGCTATAAGCAGTACTTTAATGGTGCTTTTACCGCCTTGCATAGCTAAAGAAACTTCTTCTTGCTGTTCTTTGGTGCATTCAATAAAGTTCTTTGGCTCTTTGCCATTCTCATATAATAAATAATAAGCTAAGGCTTTAGGGTGGTCTTCAATAAGAGTATGGCTATCTATGCCGCTTAGGCTAAAAAACATTACTATATCGCCTGCGCCGCCGCTTACCATAAAGCTAAATACCGCCACCAAAAATAAGTTGCCAAAAATAGCGGAAATAACTAACGGAATTATTCCCGTTATTATAATTGGTAAAATAATAGATATTCTGTAAGCGTTAATTTTCAAAGGCTTTTTTATATGGCAATAAATCATACCTTGTTTTAGATTTGCGCCCAATTTTATATCCTTAAATGTTAATTTGCCAAAAATAACTGCGCTTATTGCATGCAAAAGTTCATGGATTACTAGCAAAACTGCTAGCATCAGTATAGAAATAATGACATCTAGGTATACTTTGCCCGTTAATAAAAGCTTGTTTTCTAAAGATAGATTAATGAGGGAAAAAGCAATAAATGAAACCAAAAACATCACTAGCGAAATTGTGGCTACTGTGTTTAAGTTAAAACTTTTTAGTTGTCTTTTATAATTCATAACAAACCGCCTTTTTTGTAATTGTACTTATTAATAGCCCATTTGTCAATTGCAGTTGAAAAATACGGCAAAATAATATATACTAAGTTTACATTGATGATTTTAGGAGAAAAATATGCAACTGATTCCAAGTTTTCAAGTGGACCATCTAAGGCTAAAACCAGGCCTGTATGTGTCCAGAAAAGACTATATCGGCTATGAGTGCGTCACCACTTTTGATATACGAATGAAAAGACCTTACAAAGAAGAAGTAATGGACACAGGCTCTATTCATGCCCTAGAGCATATTTGCGCCACATATTTACGCAATGACCAACTTTGGAAAGACAAAATTATTTATTTTGGTCCTATGGGCTGCCGTACTGGCTTTTATCTTATTGTGGAAGGGGATATAGGTACAGACACCATATTGCCTCTTGTAGAGCGCACCTTTGACTATGCCGCAGAGTTTGAAGGAGAAATCCCAGGCGCAACGCCTAAAGAGTGCGGTTTTTGTGTGGATATGGACTTAACAGGAGCTAAGAGAGATGCTGCGCTATATTATAATGTGCTTATAACTGCCACCAAAACAAACTTTAACTATCCACAGCCACGAAAGAAAAGACAAAGTAAGTAATAAAAAAACGGCAAGATTGCTATCTTGCCGTTTTCCTTTTTAATTTAGTCAGCGCTATTTTTTGAAATTTTATTTCTTCTTTCCCTACGCTTTGTGACACAAGTTTTTTACAATAGTTTTCCAGGTGTGATTGAATATCCTTATAGTACTCTGTTTTGATATAAGGATAATAATTTGCTATCTTGTCGGGGTTGTCTTGACAAAATGCCACTAATTCTTTTTGTATATTTTCTTCAATTATTATTTGCAGGTATATTTCACTGTGTTTTTTGCTAGCTTTAAGCGAGGCAATTAGTTTTTCCCGCTCATTTTGCCATTCATCTTGATCAAACATTTTTTTATACTTGCCAAAGTAGTCAAAGTCCCCTAAAAGAAGCAACTTTTTAGCGTAAGTTTTCATGGACTTTTTATCGTCTAAATACGCGCTTATATCATACATAGTTTCTGTCCACATAACAGTATTTTTCTTGTTGCCTTTATCGTACTCTAATCCCTCTTTTGCCAGCCTTTTTGCTTCGGCAAATTCGCCATTTGCTATGTTTAGGTCTATTGCCATTCTCCTAAAAGACGCATCGTCTAGATTTTTTTCAATATAGCTGCTTGCAAGTTTTATGCTATATGCTCTTAGCACCATACAATAAAGCACTCTAAGATCAGATTTTTTGTCGACATTTTTTTGATTATAAATTTTCTTTTTAAAGTTGCGCTCTAAAAAAATTCTGAGAGAGGGCGTATGGCAAAATTGTGTCAATATGCCAAGCACATTATACTTTACCATCCAGTTTCTTATAGTTTTTGAAGTTTCATAAAACTTAAAAAACGCTGTTTTTGTATCGTTTAGCGAAGTGTTTGGCAACTTGCTAGATAAATAGCTATTGACAAGCTTGACTAGCGTTTTTGCGTGGCTTATAAGTATTCTTGAATGTTTTTCTGCACTTAAAGAAAATAGTCTGTCTACTTTAGAAAAAGCCACCGCATATAAAGCTGTTCGCTCTAAAAAGCTTTTTTCTTGCGCTTCGGCGCACATAAAGGCAAATACCAGTCCCTCTATTGCGCAAGACATATACCACTTAGATATCTTGTTTTTTACAATGTAGCGGTTAAATACGCTGTCTACTGTTTTATCTACGCACTCAGGAGAGCTATCCGACGACGCTAAAATAACTCTGACAGGATTAAAGACGCGCTTGTCTATGGTGATATTTTTTCTATACTTCATATATAGAAAAATAGCCAAATAGTGTTTGCAAATTGAGCCTGTATGGAATGAACAAAAGCAATCATCTAACGCAATTAGACCATTTATAGCTATTGCAAAACATAAGGTGTAGGTCTTTCTGCCAACCTTAATTACTCCTTCATAAAGAGAGCCAATGTGTTCGTTTACCTCCACATTGGTAACAGAAATTACTTTGTTTTCAAATAATAGCGCGCGCGCTTTTTGCAAAGTTTCAGCGTCTACCACTTTTTCACAATTTGCAATAGTAATCTTCATGAAATCTCCTTATAATACTATAATAGTTTATCACACGTAATATAAATTGACAAGCTAGCGTTTATCAAATATAATGTTAGTATCATACTTAAAAAGGGGAAATATGGAAAAAACTAAATGGTACAGAATGGATAATTCAGCTATGATTTATCCTATGGTCATTACGCAAAATACGCAAAGTATTTTTAGGCTTGGCGTTGCTTTGAAAGAACCTGTTGACGGCAATTTTTTGCGTATTGGACTAAGTACTGCGCTAGAGAGATTCCCTTACTTTAAAGTGGAACTAAAGCATGGCTTGTTTCGCTATTTTCTAGATGAAAATTTACACTATCCCATTGTGGAAAAAGCCGACGGCAACTTGCTAGAAATCTTTAATTTTAAGCACAATCGCCATTATTTATTCCGCCTAACTTACTATGAAAACAAGATATTTTTGGACCTATTTCATGGACTTTGTGACGGCTCAGGCGGTATTGAATTTTTAAAGACCATTGTTTACTACTACCTAAAAGCGCAAAATATCTTTATCTCAAGAGATAATGTCATAACCTTATCTACTCCTATTAAAAAAGGCGAAATGGAAGACGCTTTTTTGAAGTACTACAAAAAAATTAACATAATAGAGGGTACAAAAAAGATGGCGGGCGGTTCTGCTTTCCGTATCCCGTCCAAACAATTTTCCAGCCAAGGACTTGGGCTTATTCAATTTATGGTAAACACGCAAAAGCTACTTGACTTAGCAAGAAGCTACAAAACCACCATAACGGTATTTTTAAGCGCGCTAGCTATGTATACCATTGCAAATCGCTATAAAGATATCAACAACAAAGATGACTATGTCGCTTTTATTCCTATTAATTTACGCAAGATATTCCCAAGCAACACGCTAGGCAATTTTACCTTGTTTGCAAAAGGCAAAGTTTCCCCCAAAAACCAGCTAAGTTTGGAAAACTTTATCAAAATCATTCAAAAAGACCTAAAGGCGCAAACGGACAAAAGAGAGCTTGAAACTAAAATTAGCTTTACTTCCCTTATGGACAAACTATACCTTTTACGCTTTATGCCCATCTTTGTAAAGAGCTTTATTTCAAAAGTTGGCAGAGATATCTCACCTAAGAGCAAACAAACTATGATAATAAGCAACTTAGGCAAAATTGATTTTGACAATGATGGAGATTTTGTAGATTATTTCTTTTTCCACCAAAACTGTGGCAAAAATTCTCCATTAAATATGGGTATTGTTAGCTATAAAGACAAAACGGTAATAAGCTTTTCCAGAAAACTTATAGAGACGGAAATAGAAAGAGAATTTGCTCAAAATCTTGTTTCTCTTGGACTTGAAGTGACAGTAAGCAGTAACTTTAGGGAGGAATGCGATGTACTGTGAAAATTGTCGTGTAAAAATAGACGGCAAAACAACGGTTTGCCCCTTATGCCACAAGCAAATTGTCAACACCCATGACAAGCCAGCATTCCCTGTACCCAACCCAAAACAAACAGCTTCAAGCCGCTTTTTGCCTATTTTTTCTATTATTTTTGTCGTGGTAATGGCAGTCAGCATTGCCCTTAATGTTTATTATTACAAATCTTATTCTTATCCATGGAGTCTAATTGTATTTTTTGCGCTATTTTATATAGGATTTTTTATAAAACGCACTATTTTGGCTCAATCGCACTTTAGGCAAAGACTCATTGGCCAAACGCTTTTTTTGACCATAATCGCATTTGTGGTTAGACTGGTAACTAGTAAGTTTGATTGGATATTTATATCCGTTCTGCCCACAATCTATATAGTAAGCATCATACTATTGGTAACGCGCATGATAAAATACTCTAAGTATGCCAAGAAAAACATAATATCGTCATATATTTTAGGTTTTATGGGACTTATTCCAATAATAACAGCTTATGCTTTTGACTTGAGCATGAAAATACCAGCTTTTATAGCAAGCGGACTTAGCGCGATGCTAGTAATTGTAGTTACCATAATCTTTAGAAAATTAATTATATTAGAGATAAGGAAGTTTTTCCATCTTTGATTATTGTCAACAAAGGAGATAAAATGAAAGAAATACCGACAAAAATATACCTATCGGAAAAGGAAATGCCTACACATTGGTATAACCTGCGTGCCGATATGAAAGAAAAGCACGCGCCCTTTATTCACCCTGTTACGCATAAAGTTTGCATTGCAGAAGATTTATACCCTGTGTTTCTAAAAAAATTGGTGGAAGAAGAATTAGACCACACCAACAGGCTTATAGAAATCCCTTGTGAAGTAAGAGAATTTTACAAAATGTTTCGCCCTTCCCCACTAGTTAGAGCATATTGCTTGGAAAGAGCGCTAGATACACCTGCAGAAATTTATTATAAATTTGAAGGCAATAATACCTCAGGTTCGCATAAGCTAAATTCAGCCGTAGCGCAAGCGTATTACGCAAAACAAGAAGGGCTTACTTCTCTTACCACAGAAACAGGCGCTGGACAATGGGGCACTGCGCTTAGCATGGCGTGCGCATACTTTGACATAGACTTAAAAGTCTTTATGGTAAAGGTGAGCGCAAAGCAGAAACCATACAGAAAAGCTGTTATGGAAACTTATGGCGCAACCGTTGTGCCATCACCGTCAGACACCACAAAAGTAGGTAGAAAAATTCTTGCCAATAGCCCCAAAACAGGCGGTTCTCTTGGCTGCGCTATAAGCGAAGCTATTGAAGTTGCGCTAACTTCAGACAAATGCAGGTATGTCCTTGGAAGCGTTTTAGACCATGTTGTGTTGCACCAATCCATTATTGGCCAAGAGTGTAAAATTGCGCTAGATAAATACGGCGTAACACCCGATATCATAATTGGTTGCGCAGGCGGTGGCTCTAATTTAGGCGGACTTATTGCGCCATTTATGGCAGACAAGATAAATGGCAAATCAAATACGCGCTTTATAGCAGTAGAGCCAGCTTCATGTCCATCTCTCACACGAGGAAAATATGCATATGACTTTGCAGATACAGGAAAGACAACACCGCTTATAAAGATGTATACTCTAGGCTCAGGCTTTATGCCCTCATCAGACCACGCTGGCGGATTAAGATTCCATGGCATGAGTCCTATTATTTCAAAATTACATCACGATGGATATTTTGAAGCCGTTGCAGTAGAACAAACAGCAGTTTTTGAAGCAGCCATAAAGTTTGCAAGAACGGAAGGAATATTGCCAGCTCCAGAGTCAGCACACGCAATAAAAGGCGCAATTGATGAAGCGATTAAGTGCAAGCAAACGGGAGAGAAAAAGTCCATACTCTTTGGATTGACAGGAACTGGCTACTTTGACCTTTCAGCATATTCAGCTTACAACAGCAACATGATGAAAGACTATATTCCAACAGATAAAGACTTAGAAAAAGGCTTTGCATCAATACCAGTAGTAGAATAAGATTTAGAATTACTGCAACAAAAAACCTTCTTATTGCAAGAAGGTTTTTTTATTCTTTTTATTTACGCTTATATCTTGTTTTTCTTATAGAGAATAAAGGTGCTAAGCCCGCTTACTATCATACCTACAATAACCATTGTGGACTGGTCAAAGACTTTGCCAAATCCAGCAAGGTTTGCCCCAACGCATATAATTATACAAGAAATAAAAGGAATAGCCGCCGTTTTGTAGTACTTTGCCGCAAGAACTACGGTAAGTCCGCCAAATATAGCAGGTATTACATAAGGAGAAATAGGGTTTAGAATAGTCACTATCTGCTCTTGGAATATAAATAAAGGTATAAGACCTATTACTATAATTATAGTTGTTGTTATACTGCTTACCGCAATGCTTACAGTAGACACAAGCTCTTGCTCTTCACTGCCTTGCTTTACCTTAGCTATGGCTTGGCTATTAATTGAGCAAGGAAGCTTGAGATTGCTTATATTGCCCGTTATAAAGCTCATATACTGTCCCCCCGGTCCAAGAAGGGGCGCATAGCTTACTGCTTCTACTAACCCTACTGCAAAATATCCAAGTAAAAATGGTATGCACTTTACAAGCGCTTTAACTGACGGCACTGTTTTAGAGGCTATAAAATAAGCTACGGGCACAAACAAAATAAGTGCCATTGATATCCAGGAAAAAATTCTGCCATAGTTATGCATCTGTAAATTATATTGCTCTCTTGTTTGAGTTTTATTTTTATCCTTTGTCATTTTACACCCCCACAAATGGCACAACCGCCCACAAAAGTTTTATAGCTTTTTGGCTTTCTACTATGTACCTTGAGTCAAACAAAGGTACAAAAGCATAAGCTACTGCAAGCGCCCCTAAAATAGTAATTGGCAAAGCATAATTCTCTACCCATTTTTGCTTAAATACAATCATAACAAGTCCGCAAAGCGCCATAATAACAACGCTAGCTGCAAGCGTAATTAGCACAATTTCGCCATAGTTATTTATGCCGCCAGTGTAAGAAGCGGGCTTGCCAACGGTAAATATTCCGCCAACTAGAATTGCGCTTAGCATACCTGATAGCATACCGCTAAGCAACGCGCCCGTTATTGCGTCCATAAGTTTTGCATTCTTTTTTTGCAAGTCGGCTAACTTAGTTTGATACTTTTTGTAGGCGATAAGGTTAAAGATAAGTCCGCCTAAAATACTCAGTGTCATTACGGTAACGGCATTTGCTATAAGCATTTGTGAAGTGTAGTTCGGTGCTACTGATTCAAGCGCCTTGCCTGCTGTATCCATAGCTATAAGTTCATATTGAAGCGCGCCAATTACAGTCAGCCTAATCCAAGGAATTGCAATGCCTAGATATTGCATCATAATACCTATTCCTATAACAATGGGAATACTTGGCACAATGGAAAATATTGCGCTATTTTTTATAGTTTTTTTCAAAACTTTTGTATCCATACCAATTAGTTTTGCTCTGCGAAATGCCTTGACAATAAAAAACACGCTCATCACAATAATTGCTGCGGCGACTAAAGCGCCAATCACATAAATTATCGTATAACTCTCTGCCATAATTTTCTCCTTTAGCGTAAAAACAATTTTTATTGTATTATTATACCATACCCAATACCCAATTTACTACCCTAAGTTTTTATTAAATTAGGTAAATAGCAAAAAAGGCAAGGTAAACCTTGCCTTTTTTACTTTTGCAATTAATTTTTTACGCAACAGCTTTTCTCTTTCCTTTAGTTGCAAAGTCAGGGCTTTCACCATGTTTTACAAATAGCATTAAGATTGCGCCGATTGTAATGCAGATTGCTGAGAAGAAGAATATTCCTCTGCTGCTTATGTAGTCCATAACTAGTCCGCCAAAGATTGGACCTAAGGTTTGCGCTGTCATGGTTGCAACATAATAGTATCCTGTAAACTTGCCCACATCTCTGGGGGTGGAAAGCTCTAGCACCATAGGCAAGGTATTAACATTTGCAAAGATAAGTCCAAATCCTGAAATTAAATAGCAAAGAGTAAATACCGCCATTTTGCTGCTGCTTGCAGGCGTTACAAATAAACCAACTAGTATAAATGAAACAATAGCTAATCCAAATCCTAAGATAATGGACCATCTTCTGCCTATTTTTCTAGCCAAAATACCAACAGGAATAAATCCAATTGCCGCAACAAGCATACTTGCTCCACTTACAATACTTGCTAGTCCGCTGCCAAGCTCTAGCACCTTAACTGCATAAATAGCAAGGTTGGTAGAAATAGCATAGTAGCCTATAAACCATAAGGATATTGAACCTAAGATAAGGAAAAAGCTAGTCATTTTTGCCTTGCCGTATTGCTTAAACATATTAACTCTTGGAGCATTTTTTTCTTGCTCTTCATTGCCCGTTTCTAAGCCATACTGTTCACAGATTAGTTGGTTTTCCTTAACCCATTTGTTTTCCTTAACTAGCAGTATAAATAGCGCAAGCACTAACCCAAGCGCAACTGCCATAGAACCAAAGATTATCCAATACTGTGTAGGCAATGCCAGCTTGTCTTCAAACATAAATGTAATTGTATAAATCAAAAAGCCTACTGCGCCGCCAACGCCGCCAATTAGGTTTATCATAGCGTTGCCAGGACTTCTTAATGGGCTTGGCGTGACATCAGGCATCAAACTAACTGCTGGCGTTCTAATTATTGTTTGGCTGATAATTACAAGCAGTAGCGCTATTATGAAAAATACTAAAGCGCCTGTTTTCATATTGCTGTTTACAGCATTGCTTGTGTATTCGTCAGCGCCATATTTTAAATATTTGCTATAATCTTCTTTAAGAGCATTATACTCTTTTTTGTCTATAGCAACTTTTTCATCTCTTTCTAGTTCGTTATTTTCGCCATAGTAAGTTGGATACTTATAAAATTTTGTTGGTTTACCGCCAAAACCTAAAAAGCCATTGTCATTGCTGTCAACTTTGGCGTTATATATTTTTGTAAAGTACGCGCGCGCTTCTTGGCTAGTGCCGTGTACTTCAATTAGCTTAACATAAGTGGATTTTTCCACAAAAGAAAAATCGCCTTTGTCTGCTTTATCCCACCAAGTGCCTAAAAGTTCTTCCCTTGTGGTTGTTCCATCTGGGGTATGTACGCTTGCATCTTCCACTAAAAAGAAGTTTTTGTATGTATTTCTTGTAGCGTGTGATTCTGAAAGCTGTCCATTTACCGATAGCGGAATTAATACCATTGCTATAATAGAAATTGCAGTTCCTACAACTATAAACGGCGTCCTTCTACCATACTTTGATTTGCATTTATCACTCTTTTTTCCAAAGAAAGGCAACAAAAATATGCAAAGCGCGCTAGCTATACCGACTATAATATTGCGGATAGTGTTGCTAAATCCGAATGCTTGCTCCAAAAGCAGCGGTACAACAAAGTTATAGACTGTCCAGAATATCATAACTACGCAAAAACCTAGTCCTACTTTAATGGTTCTTGGATAGTTAAGCTTTAATCCTGACCAATCTTTTGTTTGATTAGTTTCCCTTTGGGCAACTTGATTGTCTTCCATTTTTACCTCCGTAATTATATTTAAAACAAAATATAACATATCTATTATATAAAAACGGCAATGCTATTGTCAATAGCAAAACTCCGCTAATAATTTATGTTATAACAATTAATTTATTGATTATTAACAATAACTATTATATAATTGTTATTATTACCTAAAGAAAAGGTCAAGGAGATTTAATGAGTTCTGTTTTCATACCAAAAAACTATAAGTCAAAGCTAACTCTTTATCAAACGCAAGCAGCTATTGCGGCGATAAAGAATTCTTTTCAAAAAAAGCTAGCAAAATCGCTTAACTTAAAGCGTGTCAGCAGTCCCCTTTTTGTAGATAGCCAATCAGGACTTAATGACAATCTTAATGGCGTTGAGCGCCCTGTAAAGTTTGACATAAAGGAAACAGGCAGGTATGCCGAAGTTGTGCATTCTCTAGCAAAATGGAAAAGGTACGCTTTGCACAAATATGACTTTAGACCGCTAAAAGGTCTATATACTGATATGAATGCCATAAGGCGCGATGAAGAAATGGACAACATTCACTCCATTTATGTAGACCAATGGGACTGGGAAAAGGTCATAACGGAAGAATGCAGAAACATTGATTACCTAAAAGAAACGGTAACTTTAATTATGAACGCCGTTTGCGACACTTTACAAGAAGTTGCAAAGAAATACCCTACAAATGCCCATATAAAAAGGGAAGTAACTTTTATTACTAGCCAAGAGTTAGAAGACTTATATCCTGACCTTAACCCAAAAGCAAGAGAAGATGCCATTGCTAAAAAATACGGCACAGTATTTATTATGCAAATAGGCGACAAGCTAAAGAGCGGCAAACCGCATGACGGCAGAGCACCTGACTATGATGACTGGAGTCTAAATGGTGATATCTTAGTCTACTATGAGCCGCTTGGACACGCCATTGAAATAAGCTCTATGGGTATAAGGGTAAATAAAGAGAGTCTAATTGACCAGCTTGCTAAGGCAAACTGCCTAGAAAGAGCAAATTTGCCTTTTCATAAAGCGCTACTTGAAGATAAACTGCCTCTGACTATGGGGGGCGGAATAGGTCAAAGCCGACTTTGTATGCTTATGCTAAACAAAATCCACATAGGCGAAGTGCAAGCATCTATTTGGGATGACTACACTATGCAAAAATGCAAAGAAGCAGGAATAGAGTTGTTATAACATCAAACAACAAAAGCGGTTTATTAAAACCGCTTTTTAATTATCCTTTTTATTATTTAATACCATTTTATACCGCGACTTTAACACATAATAAACAGGTAAACCAAGCACATAAACAGCTACAAACTGCCCAGCAAAAACAAATCCAAAATTAACCCAATAAAGCCCTGCGTTTTCTGTAAATAATTTCCACATAAGCGGCAAAATAAAAGCATTAAAAATAACAGGGGGCAAAGCCGCTATAAAAGGCATAGCTTTTGACTTTATTATCTTGCCTATAAAATATGTAAAAAGCGCAGCTAAAGCTGTTGCCAAAGTGCCAAACACAATATCCATAACAAATCCAGAAAACAAATTGGCAACAAAACAGCCAATAATAAGGGCAGGCACAGCTTCCCAAAAAAGCAGCGGCAGCAGCGTCATGACTTCGCTAACTCTGCATTGCCAAGGACCATAGGATATAGGGTATAACACTAGCGTTAATACAGCATAAAGCGCAGCAATAAGTCCTATTCTTGCCAAAGATATAGATAGCCTTGCTTTTTTTTGCATTACACAATATCTCTCTTATTTGTAATAAAGAATACTGCAAAGTACATAAGCGCATTGTATACAATGAGCATAGGCATAGCAATAAAGAAACTAGCTTTATATGGAGCTCCATAGTTAAGCGTAAAATAATCGGAAAGGTTGCTTATTTTAGAGAACATAAAGCGGTCTATTCCTAAAAATGACAAAATAGAAGCAATTATGCTAAGCATTGCCACCAAACCAAGAAGAATTGCCCAAGTTTTTCTTTTTAGCACAGTGCCTAGCGAAAAGCTAAGCATACCATAAGAAAGCAAGGATATAGCGCTTAGCGCCATAGTCAAAAACACATATCCGCTATAACTCATACGCCATATATGCCGCGCGTTAAACAGCACCAAAACTTTAGTCATTCCCACACTGCCAAAGGCCGCAAGTCCATATAAAAATCCTATCAAGGTCGTAATGCCAAGAAGAGAAAGTAGCACAATAAACATAGCTATTATCTTAGCTAGTATTACGCTAGTTGGCGTAACTGGCCTTAGCATAACTAACTTTATAGTGCCATTTTTGTATTCGTCGGCATACAGCCCTGCCATAACCACTATTGCGTAAATATAAAGTATTGCAAGCACAGTAGAAAAATAAGTCATAGCAAAATTTTCTGCGCTTGCTTTTATTGTAGGCTGTCCTGCTATCTTGATATCTTGTCCAAAAAGGTCATTGGCTTTGACATACCTTAGTATAGTA
The DNA here is from genome assembly GCA_012520515.1 of Clostridiales bacterium. Classification (GTDB taxonomy): domain Bacteria; phylum Bacillota; class Clostridia; order Christensenellales; family DTU072; genus CAG-1782. Next base: position 92,208 of record JAAYOD010000032.1, on the reverse strand, counting down.
ACTACGCCTTTATAATAATAATCAAGTCCGTTCTCTTGCTCTAACGCTCTTTGATATTCTGACTGATAAAAGCTAATGTAAGAATCTACATTGGTCTTATCCACATCTACCAAAAAGTCAATTTCCCCTTCTAGTATTTCAATAAGCTCCCCAACTTCCCCTTCTGTTTCTGTTGCGATAGAATCAAGCAAGCTATCCCAGTTAATGTTATAAAATACAGCAAACAATATAAAAAATATCACAAAAAGCACGCCTATGGTAATAAGTGACTTGGGGCGTAAAATCTTTTTTATTTCACCTAAAATAAGTTTACCTAACATTTTGATTTCCCCCCTGCCGTCAATTTTATAAACAACTCTTCCAAAGTGGCTTCTTTACGCTGTACCCCTTTTACATTGATACCGCTAAGTATAAGCTCTTTTGTAATTTCTCCTACATCAATGGCCGTTGTAAACTCTATATGTCCATTTTTAAGAGTTGCCTCTATATCAAATTTTTCTTTTAACAAATCTCTTGCGCCTACTATATTATCGGTGGCGATAGTGACAGCGGCATCTATGTTTTGCTCAAATAGCTCAGCTTTATTAGGAGTGGCAATAATCTTGCCTTTATCTATAATAATAAAACGGTCACAAAGCAGTTGCATTTCGGCAAGCTGGTGACTGCTAACTAGTACCGCCATATTAAGTTCATGCGCAAGGTGCAAAATAATGTTGCGCATCTCTATAATACCGCTTGGGTCAAGTCCATTGTTTGGTTCGTCCAAAACAAGCAGCTTGGGGCGAGAAAGCAGCGCTTGCGCTATGCCTAAACGCTGTTTCATGCCTAATGAATAGCTTCTTACCTTATCTTTTCTCCTTTCATATAGACCAACTAGCTTAAGTAGTTCATCTATGCGGTCTAATATTACTTCTTTTTTGGAATACTCTCCCATATCGCTAGGCATCTCTATATTAGAAATGCTTGCAAGATACTTCATATTCTCCAATCCCGTCCAATCGAGGTACATATCAGGCGCTTCCACTATTGCGCCTACATTTTTCATAGCCTTAACTCTACTTTTTACTATGTCATTTCCTTCAATGGCCACTGCCCCGCTAGTGGCTCTAGCAAGACCTGTAATAATTTTTAAGGTGGTTGACTTGCCAGCTCCATTAGGTCCAATAAAACCTACCACTTCGCCAGCGTCCACATTAAAAGAAACGCCGCTTACTGCAGTGATTTTGGACTTACCGCTAGCGCGATAAATTTTTGTTATGTCCTTTATCTCCAAGACTGCCATACTATTATTAGTCCTCCGAAATTATTGGATGGTAGTAGCGTGTTGCGTTGCTCACTTGAATTTTACCAAACTGAATTGCCATTTTATCACATCTTTGAATACAAGCAAAGCAATTTTCGCAACTGTCGCCAAAAATTATTTTTTTATCTTGCATGATTATATTCTTTACAGGGCAATATTCTAAGCATTTCCCGCAAGAAATACATCTGCCGTTGGTTTTCTTGTCGTCAAGTTTATAAAAGCCCTTAAACAGCCTCCACAGTAGTTTAGTGTACATAGTTGGTGTTTTTTTATCCTTGGGCATAGGTGTTTTAATTTTTTCGCTCAAATCGCTATTAATTTCATTGACGCGCTCTTGATGGCTGGCAAGCAAGCTCTTTGCCTTTTCCGTTTTGGTGGCAAAAACTATACAGCTATCGGGCAAAACTAATTTTTTAGCGTAAGATAGCTGTAAGCCTTTTTCTTTCAAAATATTATTTATAGTAATAAAGCTATTGCCTGCCGACAGTCCGCAAGTTACTATGGCAAAAATATAGTCACTTTCAATTTGCACCTTTTGTAAAAACTCTCTTGCCTTTTGAGGTATATCGTTGCAATAGCAAGGCAACACTATGCCTACATATTCATCTTTTACTTTTTCTATAACGGAACTTGCCATATCAAACAGCATTCCTTCACGGCCTGCAATTAGTTTTGCTGTTGCGTAAGAATTTCCTGTGCCTGAAAAAAATAATATCTTCACTTTAAATAAATGCTCCTATTTTTAGAAGTCCTTCCTAAAACTTAGGAAGGACTTATATAGTTTTATATTTCGTAAACTATTGCTTCGTATGGCCTTAGCAGCATATCTTTGAGCGGTTTTTCGTCATAGTTTGTGATTACCACTTTTGCCTCTTTGCCTTTTAAGTTCTTAGGCACTTCAAAGTATACATCTTTGTTTTTGAAGTTGCAAATTACCAAAAGCTTTCTTTCTCCTAATGTACGGGTATAGACAAACAAATCTTTGCTGTTGTCATAATAACTGTCATAACTGCCATCTCTTATTATGTCGCTGACATCGCTGTCCAAGCGAAGCTTAATAAGCTTTTGATAAAAATAGAAAATGCTGTTTGGGTCTTTCAAACTCTCTTCTACATTTACCTCAGTATAGTTTTCGTGTGGCTCAAACCAAGGTGTTCCTGATGTAAAGCCAGCGTTCTTTTCCGCGCTCCATTGCATTGGCACTCTGCCATGGTCACGACCGCGCCTATTCATTATTGCCATAAATATAGGCTTCATAAACGGTATCTTTTTTATCATATCATAGATATTTAGAGCAAGTTGGTCTCTAAGTTGAGATACTTTGCGGAATTTGACATTGGTCATACCAATTTCTTGTCCTTGATAGATATAAGGAACGCCTTGTTGCATGTGTAATGATATAGCAAGCATCTTAGCAGCTTCTTTACGCTTGTCGCCAAACTTGCCAGTAAACCTGCCCAAACTTCTAGGTTGGTCATGGTTTTCATAGTATAAGCTGTTCCAAGACTTGTCAAAAAGCGCTTTTTGCCACTTGCCTAAGATTTTTTTGAATTTAACAAAATCAAACTTCTTAGGTATAACTTCCATAAACATATCACAACCCATATGTTCAAAATGGAATACGGTATCTAGCTCTTCTCTCTTTTCATCAGTATAAAGCAAAGCTTCTTCTATGGTAACACCTGCGGCTTCGCCTACTGTCATACAGTCATACTTTGACAAAACTTCTTTATTTAGGTCATGCAAATATTCGTGGATATGCGGTCCATGCAAGAACATTTCGTCCCCTCTTATACCAGGTTTCCACTTGCCATCTGGAATAGAGCCATCAGACCTTACCACTTTGCTTATATAAGTTATGACATCACAGCGGAATCCATCTACGCCCAAGTCAAGCCAAAACTTTACTAAGTCATGCACTTCTTGCCTAACTTTGGGATTGTGCCAGTTAAGGTCAGGCTGTTTTACCGCCCAAAGATGCATATACCACTCTTTTGTGGCTTCATCATATTGCCAAGCCGTTCCGCCAAACCGTGAAGTCCAGTTATTTGGAGCTTTTTTGCCATTTTTGCCTCTGCCTTTACGCCAAAAATAATAATCACGGTAAGGATTATCTTTGCTCTTTCTGCTTTCTTTAAACCACTCGTGTTCATCGCTAGTGTGATTAACAACTAAGTCCATAACTAGCTTTATGCCACGCTCATGCATGGCTTTAATCATTTCTTTCCAGTCATCAAGCGTGCCAAATTCGTCCATTATGTCACGATAGTCGCTAATATCGTATCCATTGTCTGCGTTTGGAGATTTGTAGCAAGGGCTTAGCCATACACAGTTTACACCTAATTCCTTAAGGTAGTCTAGTTTGGCTGTAATACCTTTTAAATCGCCTATGCCATCGCCATTAGAATCGTAAAAACTTCTAGGATAAATTTGATAGATAACGGCATTTTTATACCAATGAGTTCTTTTCATGTCAACGCTCCTTTAAATTAATTCTAAATAGTATTTTAACACAAAAAAGCTTGCGTTTCAATAGTGAAAATAATATCTATGAAAACATTGAAAATATCCTTATAAAAAAAGTTATTTAAGGTTATTCTTGCTCTTTATTATTAAGCCTAAATCCGCCTATGACATCTTTTACGGGCAGTGAAAAAGTAAACCCGTGTCCTTTTGTGCCAAGACCTGCTTTTGCGTGAATTGCCTTAATTGTGGCGGCGCGTTTTTCATTTTCCACCAAAACCAGCACTATATCTTTTTCTGGCTCTATGGTAAAGCCCATAAACTTGGTAACTTCTTTTTCCGCCGTTCCCCTAGCTCTCATCACAGTACCGCCACTTACTCCCTCAGCTCTGGCAGCTTCCATAACATCGTTGGAAAAACCTTTATTGACAATGGTTATTATAAGCGAATACTTAAAATCTTGCATATTATTCCTCCATCTCACCTAAGAAATACTCTAATTCTTGCTTTCCAGAAACGCTATTGATAGGTATAACAAACGCTATCCCGGATTTTGGTTTTTTGGTGCATAACTCTTCAGTTAGCATAGCGTTAAAGGTCTTTGTTTTTTCATCGGAAATAAGGGCAAAGATTATATCCTTTTCCGTCTCTCCAAATCCAAAATAGGCTTGCATTTCGGTAGGCGCAGTGCCTTTTCCTAGTGCACTCACTTGATAGGGCACATTTATTTTATTAAAAAGTTTTGTAATGCGCTTACCTTTTCCGCGGTCAACTATAACAATAGCCAAGTTGATTGATTTAATGCTGTTAATGTCTGGCATAGCTCTCCCCTTTTTTTAACTTTCAACTATATCTTGAGAAGTTTGCTCTAATTCATTGTCGCCTATACTTTCTTGTGTGGATTCACTGTCAAAAGCAATGTCAATAGGCTCTTCTTCCATATCCATGCTGCCCACAGGAGCTGATTTTGTCTTAAGTTTATAAATTAATCCAAGTATTTGTATAGTAATGGTAGGCGCCATTGCCACCATACCAACAAGACCAAACGCATCTGTATATAGGTTGCCGCCAAGCGCCGTAGTTGCCCCCATGGCAAGCGGCAGCATAAATACTGCTGTCATAGGCCCTGACGCAACTGCGCCTGAGTCAAAAGCAATAGATGTAAATATAGGCGGCACAAAAAATGTTAACAACAGCGCAATGGCATAGCCAGGAATTATAAAGTACAAGATACTAATTCCCGTAAGCACTCTAACCATAGAAAGCGCAACAGCTACTGCAATGCCTATGCACATACAAAGCAGCATTGCTCTTTTGGTAATAGCGCCGCCTGTTATTCTCTCTACTTGTTTATTTAAAACAGGCACTGAAGGCTCTGCCAAAACGACAACAAAACCTAGCACCGCGCCTAGTATTATTAATATCCAATTATAAGATTTTAACGCAAGAGCCGCCCCTATTAGCTTGCCCATTGGCAAAAAGCCAACATTGACGCCAACAAAGAATAGCGTTAGTCCTACAAAGTTATAAATTACGCCAATGATAATCTTTATAATGCTAGAATTAGAAAGCCGCAATGACGCAAATTGAAATATTATAAACAAAAATACAATGGGCACAAGGGAAATTCCCACATCTTTCATAGAGCCAGGAATTGCTTTTACAAAGCCAAGCAACATATCTTTTACGCTAGTAATTAAAACATCGGCTTGAGGCGCTACGCTACTAGTTGGCTTATAAAACATACCAAGTATAAGCACAGCTATAATAGGCCCAATTAGCGTAAGAGCAACCATACCAAATCCATCTTGGTCTTGGTCGTCACTTCCTGACTTCATATGGGAAAGCCCTGCTCCAAGCGCAAGCACAAAAGGCACGCACATAGGTCCTGTTGTTACCCCGCCCGCTTCATATGCTATTGCCACAAAATTTTTGTTGACCAAAAATGAAAGTATAAAAACAATGCCATAAAGAGCTAGCAAAATATAGGATAACTTGACTTTTAGAAGCACCTTTAACACAAATACCACTACAGCAAGCCCGACGCCTACACCTACTGATAATATTAAAATAGTATTAGGAATGGTCTCTATTTGCTGAGCAAGAATTTGCAAATCAGGTTCTGCCAAAGTAATTAAAAAACCCATAAGAAAAAACATTAGTACAATAAATACTGGCTTTTTTGACTTAACTAGCGATTCGCTCATGCTCTCGCCCATGGGCATTATTGCCATATCTACGCCCAAAGTAAAAAGTCCCATTCCAACTACGATTATGGCAGCGCCTATCAAAAAAGACGCTAGGGTATAGCCTGACACATCTAACATTGTTAGACTAATGATAACTACTATTACCGTAATTGGCAATACTGCAAACAATGATTCTTTAAATTTACTAAATAAGTTCTTTCTCAAGTTCCACCTTTTAATATAATATTAGCAATTAAAGTATATCATAAGCAAAAATATTATTCAATTATAATCAAGCTATGTACATACATTTAAAAAACAACCTAAATAGTTAGGTTGTCTTTTAATCCTAAAATTAGGTTTTTATTAAAAAGCTTTATAATTCCGCATATTTGTTGATAGCGTCAGTTAGCTTTTGAGAGTCGGCATATTCTATAGGATAAAGATTGTTTTGCGACATATATTCAAAGCACTTAAATTGCTTATCAGCAATTTCCATATGCACATCGCCAAGCACCTTTCTCATTTTGGGACAGCTACTTTCCAAAATGGCGTTCATATACATTTTTGCCAATGATTTTTCAGATGATAGCACATCTTGTATTATTTGAATATCATTAAGTTGCGGTTTTGTTTGCGTTTGCGTTCTCATAATCATTCTCCTTATTGTTGATGTGATTTTAAATAGTTGTAAACTGCTCCATAGTGAGCTTTGCTTGCCTCTTTTAACTCAGATAGTAAATTGATAAGCGCAGGGTCTTTCGCAATTTCTGAATAGTAACAAACTTTTTCATAATTAAGTTTTTCAGCTCCTAAAATATCGGAAATATTTTGTAGATTTTTAGTTGCCATTTGTTTTGCCATAAGATAACCTCCAATTTTTTTAATACCTTAGTTATCTGCATATTGAATACTTTTATTCATTCCTGTTTACCTTTTTTTAGTCTAGTTTAGCTAGAATTTGTATAATTCTACTTAAAGTAGACAATGTTCTAACAGTTAGCAATCAAGTTCTAAGGAAAATAGTTTAGATTTTTCATACCTTTATATATAATGATTGTTGCCAACAACAGTAAAAGACAATATAATTTAGAAAAGGAGAATGATATATGACAAATAAATTTGGAGAATTCCTTTACTTATTGCGAAAAGAAAAAGGCCTGACGCAAGCTGAACTTGCCGATATGCTAGGCATAACCAATAAAGCCATATCTAAGTGGGAGACGGGAGAATCCTTTCCCGAAACGGCACAACTGTTGCCATTGTCTAACATTTTTTCAGTTACAGTGGACGAACTACTAAAAGGACAGCGAAATGAAAGCATAATTACTAAAACTGATGCGACAGAGATTGTTAAGCCTACTCTCAAGCCTATGACAAAGCTAGAAGCTTTAGGTTCAGCATTATCAATAGCCTTAATTTTGGCAGGTGTTTTTTGTATCGTTATATTAAGTATGCAAAAAGTTGCCTATCATATTGCCGTACCTGTTATGCTGTTTTGCGTAGCGTTAGGAGTTTTTTTCCTTATCCTTATTAATATGCGCAAAAGTATAAAGAGTGTAGACATTGAGCCTGATGACTATATAAAAGCATTTAGGTGTATCCTAATGATAGCAGGCGGTGTGTTTTTAATTATTTGCGCAGCCGCTTTAATGATAGGACTTTCAGCTTTTGGATATAAATATGGATTAATAGCTTTCTTTTCCATCTTGATAGTAGCAATATTTTTAATGGTATTTGGCGGTATCTCTTGGGATATATTTAACAAAAAATACACCCTCCCTAGCGGCGATAGCGCTCACCATAGTGTAAAAGCAAAAAAACTAGAAGAAACTATTTGTGGTGTTATTATGCTGCTTGCCACTGCCACATTCTTTTTGCTTGGCTTTGTTTGGGAAAAATGGCATCCTGGCTGGGTGGTGTTTCCAATAGGTGGTATACTTTGCGCAATAGTTTCTACAATATTAAAAGGTGTAGATAGCACAAAAAGCTAAAAGTGAAAAGGACAGCGTAAAAACTGTCCTTTTTATATGTTAATCCTATCCTTATAATAATAGCAAGTTGCTATTCATCATCTTTTATATTTTCTTTTACTTTTTCCACAACCTTTTTTACTCTTTTGTCTAACTTTGCTCTAAATACGCCCATTGCCCTAATTGCCACAAAAATAGCAAATGCGATTATTAAAAAGTCAATTATTGCTTGCACAAATGAGCCCCACAAAAGAGCAACTTCAGCTTTTACCACAACATCTCCATCCATAACGGCTTCTCTAAGTATAACTTTAGCGTCGGAGAGATTTTGTTTGCCTATAAGGCTAAGTAACGGCATTATTATATCGTTTACCAAGCTGGACACAATCTTTTGAAAAGCTCCACCCACTACAATACCTACTGCTAGGTCAATAACGCTTCCCCTTTGAATAAAGGACATGAAGTCTTTTACAAACTTTCTACCTTTCTTCTTGGTCTTTTTGATTGCCGATTCTTGCTCTTTTACTTGCTCCTTTTCCATAAACAACCCCTTTTCTTATTATTTTCATCATTATATAATTTATTGATGATTTTTTCAACTTAAATTAAAAATGTTACAAATTATTTACCCTATTAAGTTACCCTGTAAGGATTGCAAATTTATATAAAATGTTGCTATAATGTGTTTACGCGGAATAAGGAGAATGTATGGATATAAAAGGCTTTCAAAAACTTACTTTACTAGATTTCCCAGGCAAAGTCGCTTGCACAGTATTTACAGGCGGATGTAATTTTAGATGTCCATTTTGCCATAATTCAAGTTTGGTAGTTGATATAAAAAATGCTCCTAGCATATCTCAAACGGAAATAATAAATTATCTAGAAAAGAGAAAAGGTATTTTAGATGGCGTTTGCGTATCAGGCGGCGAACCGCTTATGCAAAAAAACTTAAAACGGTTTTTGACTAAGGTAAAAGAACTTGGATATCAAATTAAGATAGACACAAACGGCTCATATCCAGATATTTTGCAAAGCCTAATAGACCAAAAACTTGTGGACTATGTGGCTATGGATATAAAAAATTCCCCTGAAAAGTATGCCCTTACCACAGGTTTGGCTAATATAGACTTAGACAAAATAAAACAAAGCGTCAATATTTTGATGGACTCAAATATAGATTATGAGTTTCGCACCACCACTGTTAAAGAATTTCACACAAAGCAAGATTTTGAAGCTATTGCAAAGTGGTTAAAAGAAAGTAAAAAATATTTTTTGCAAAATTATAAAGACAGTGAAAATGTCTTGCAAAAAGGGCTGCATTCTTTGTCGAAAAATGAACTAATAGAGGCAAAAACCATTCTAAAACAATATATAGACAATGTTTTTATAAGAAGTGAATAACTATATATAGTGGTTGCAATAAAAAATAAACCACAACATTTGGTATTTTTGTATTGACAGCGTACATATTATTTGCTAGAATACATTTACGATTATTTATTTGGAGGATTGAAATGTTCAAGGTAGTAAAAAGGGACGGTAAAATAGTAGATTTTGAAATCTCAAAGATAGGAAATGCCATAATTAAAGCGTTTGAGGCGCAAGATAAGATTTATCATCAAAACATAATAGATATGCTCAGCTTAAAAGTAACTGCTGACTTTGAGCCAAAGATTAAAGATAGTCTTATAGCTGTAGAAGATGTGCAAGACTCTGTAGAAAATGTTTTGGTGCAAGCTGGATACGCTGATGTGGCAAAAACATATATACTCTATCGTAAGCAACGCGAAAAACTTCGTAATATGAAGTCTACCTTGCTTGACTATAAAGAGATAGTAAACAACTATGTAAAAGATAATGACTGGAGAGTAAAGGAAAACTCCACCGTTACCTATTCTGTGGGCGGACTTATCTTAAGCAACTCTGGCGCAATTACTGCAAACTATTGGCTAAGTGAAATTTATGATGGCGAAATTGCTGCCGCTCACCGCAACGCAGATATACATATTCACGACTTGTCTATGCTGACTGGTTACTGCGCAGGCTGGTCATTAAAACAATTAATAACTGACGGTCTTGGCGGCGTTCCTGGCAAAATAACATCATCTCCTGCAAAACACCTTGCCACCCTTTGCAATCAAATGGTAAACTTCCTTGGCATTATGCAAAATGAATGGGCAGGCGCGCAAGCATTTTCATCCTTTGACACATATCTTGCTCCCTTTGTAAAGACAGATAATCTTTCCTATAATCAAGTTAAAAAATGCATTGAGTCTTTTGTTTATGGCGTAAACACTCCTTCACGCTGGGGCACTCAAGCACCATTTAGCAATGTCACGCTAGACTGGACTGTACCCAATGACTTAGCTGAACTTAACTGTATAGTTGGCGGTGTAGAAATGAACTTTAAGTATAAAGACTGCCAAAAAGAAATGGATATGATAAACAAAGCGTTTATTGAAACTATGATAGAAGGTGACGCCAATGGCAGAGGATTCCAATATCCTATCCCAACATACTCTATTACTAGCGACTTTGACTGGTCCGATACCGAAAACAATAGATTGCTGTTTGAAATGACTTCAAAGTATGGTACGCCTTACTTTAGCAACTATGTCAACAGCGACATGGAGCCTAGTGATGTAAGAAGTATGTGCTGCAGGCTAAGACTAGACCTTAGAGAACTAAGAAAGAAAGCTGGCGGATTCTTTGGAAGCGGCGAAAGCACTGGCTCTATTGGAGTAGTTACCATAAACATTCCACGTATAGCGTACTTGGCAGAAAATGAGCAAGACTTCTACAAAAGACTTAACAAAATTATGGATATTTCAGCGCGCAGCTTAAAGATAAAAAGACAAATTATTACCAATCTTTTGGAAGAAGGTTTGTATCCTTACACCAAGCGCTATTTAGGTACTTTGGACAACCACTTCTCCACCATAGGACTTGTTGGTATGAATGAAGCTGGGCTAAACGCAAATTGGATAAAAGCCGATATGACCAGCGAAAAGACACAAGAGTTTACTAAAAATGTGCTTAACCATATGAGAAATCGCCTTAGCGATTATCAAGAGCAATATGGCGACTTATACAATCTAGAAGCCACCCCAGCAGAAAGCACAAGCTACCGCTTGGCAATGCACGATATCAAGAGATATCCCGATATCAAAACAGCCAACCAAAACGGCACTCCTTATTATACCAACAGCAGCCATTTGCCCGTTGGTTATACAGAAGATATCTTTACAGCGCTTGATGTGCAAGATTCTATCCAAACTCTTTACACTTCAGGTACGGTATTCCACGCATTCTTAGGCGAAAAGATGCCTAGCTGGAAATCTGCTAGAGAGCTGGTAAGAAAAATTGCTGAAAATTATAAATTGCCTTACTATACATTATCACCCACATATTCTGTATGCCAAACACACGGATACATCAATGGCGAAGTATACAAATGCCCAACCTGCGATAGAAAGACTGAAGTTTATAGCCGTATAACAGGCTACTATCGCCCAGTGCAAAACTGGAACGACGGCAAATCGCAAGAATTTAAGGACAGAAAGGTTTATGACATTGATAGTTCAGTTATGAAAAGAGAACCAAGCGTAATTGAAAGAATTGAGATTGCAAAAAACCAAATTAAAGCTACCAAACCCAATGTTTTACTGTTCACTACCAAAACTTGCCCTAACTGCAAAATGGCAAAAACCATGCTAGACAAGGCAAATATAGGATATACTATTGTTGACGCTGAAGAAGAAAAGGACAAAACTGTAAAGTTCGGCATAAGAAAAGCTCCAACTTTGCTTGTCTATGACGAAAACAGCGCTGACCGTTTTGAAAACGCAAGCAATATCAAAAAGTTTGTGGAGGGATACAAAGCATAGTATGACAGACATAATTGTTATAGGCGCGGGCGTTGCTGGAATGACAGCAGCACTCAATGCGTTACGGAATGGCAAAACCGTTTTGATTTTGGAACAAGAAACTTTAGGGGGACAAATTTCTTTTTCTCCGCGCGTAGAAAATTTCCCTACAATTACGCAAATTACAGGCATGGAACTTGCCGATAGATTGTATGAACAAGTAACAGCTCTTGGCGCTGAAGTTGAATTAGAAAAAGTAGAGCGTATAGAACAGCAAGGCAATGTCTTTAATGTGATTAGTGAAGATGACAAATCTTTTACAGCGCGCAGCGTAATTATAGCTACTGGCGTAAAGAGCCGCCGTTTTACTATCCCAGGAGAAGAAGAACTAGAAGGCAAAGGCATATCTTATTGCGCTCTATGCGACGGCGCTTTTTATAAAGGTCAAGAAGTTGCCCTTATTGGCGACGGCAACACAGCGCTACAATATGCCATACTTTTATCTTCATATTGCCCTAAAGTTTATGTCTGCACGCTTTTTGACAAGTTTTTTGGCGATAAAGCCTTAGTTAAAGTGCTAGAAACCAAGGAAAACATAGAAGTTGTTCATAATATTAGCGCAATCCGTTTTGAAGGAGAATCTGAACTTACAGGCGTCACATTTAAGCGTCAAGACAACAGCGAATTTACGCTTAATGTCAAGGCTTGCTTTGTGGCAATTGGACAAGTGCCTAAAAATGAAGCTTTTAAAAATATTGTAGACCTAGACAACGAAGGATATATAATATCTAACGAAACTTGCGCCACACGCACCCTAGGCGTTTTTGCAGCTGGCGACTGCCGCACAAAAGATGTAAGACAACTTACAACAGCGGCAAGCGATGGAGCGGTAGCAGGTTATGCCGCCAGTCAATATATAGACCAAAATTTTTAATATACATTAGAGGAAAAGTTATGAATATAAATGCAAATTTAAAGCAAGAAGACCAAGCAATCTTTAGCGTTATCAATAAAGAGCTTGAAAGACAGCAACAACATATAGAGCTTATCGCAAGCGAAAACTTTGTTAGCAAAGCTGTACTAGAAGCAGTTGGAAGCGTACTTACCAACAAATACGCCGAAGGCTTGCCGTCAAAGAGATATTATGGCGGTTGTGAATTTGTAGATATTGCAGAAGATATAGCAAGAGATAGAGCTAAAGAGCTTTTTAAGTGCGATCATGTCAATGTTCAGCCCCACAGCGGAGCAAATGCCAACTTAGCGGTATTTTACGCAGTGCTAAAGCCAGGCGATACTGTGCTTGGCATGAGTTTATCCCATGGCGGACACTTATCTCACGGCGGAACAATGAACATTTCCGGGAACTTTTTTAAGCCCTGCTTTTATGGCGTAGACCCCTTAACTGAAGTAATAGACTATGATGAAGTTGAGCGCATTGCCATAAAGTGCAAACCTAAGCTAATTGTTTGCGGAGCAAGCGCATATCCTAGAAAAATTGACTTTAGACGCTTTAGAGAGATAGCTGATAAAGTAGGCGCATACCTTATGGCAGATATTGCGCACATAGCAGGTTTGGTGGTGGCCAGCCAGCATCAAAGTCCAGTTCCTTATGCCCATTTTGTAACCACAACTACACATAAGACATTGCGCGGTCCAAGAGGCGGAATGGTTATGTGTAAAGAAGAGTTTGCAAAAGCTATCGATAAGGCGGTATTCCCTGGCACGCAAGGTGGACCGCTTATGCATGTTATTGCAGGCAAAGCCGTTTCTTTTAAGGAAGCTTTAACTGAAGATTTTGCAAACTACCAAAAGCAAGTTGTAAAAAACGCAAAAGCTATGGCGGATAGATTTATCCATAACGGCATAAAACTAGTTTCTGGCGGTACAGACAATCATCTAATGTTGCTAAACCTTTCTGAAACAGGAGTTAACGGCAAAGAACTGCAGGAGTTGCTAGGCAAAGTAAACATAACAGCCAACAAAAACACTATCCCCAACGAAAAACTAAGCCCATTTGTAACAAGCGGTTTAAGAATAGGCACAGCGGCAGTGACAACAAGGGGTATGAAAGAAAAAGAAATGGAGCAAATTGCTGATTTTATCACAGAAATAATTAATGATAGAGAAAATGCTATTAATAAAGTTTTACAAGGCGTAAACAGCTTAGTTGCTGATTTTCCATTATATCAATAATTTTTTATAGCGTAAAATAAAAACCGTCTAATTATTAGACGGTTTTTTTATTAGGGTTTGACTAACACAAATATAATAACAACGATAGGTAACGCTGTAAATATAATCCCAGCCACAACATTGCCGCCTTTTCTGCGAAGCGTAGTTGACTTTGCATAAATTATGGTAGCGATAAGAGCAAAGAAAGCAGCGACACCTAATATATAGGGAGTATATTTTATCAACTCTGCAAACTTTTCAAATCTTTCTCCACTTGAGGTCAGGCTTTCTCTAAAACCATCAACTAACATAATAAGTCCTATCGTACCTATTACAATAACGCCAATTGCGATATAGTAAGCTATTGCGGCAACCTTTGACAATATGGGCAACATTCCTATAATAAACGCAATTATGCTAAGAGTAAAAAAGAAGTTCCCCACTCTCTCATTGCGTGGTCTTTTGTACCTTCTCCATCTAGCGCTCATTCCATAACCACTCCTTATCTTTAATTCTTTATAATCATTATATAGCCAAAAAGAACGCTTGTCTATAAATTTTTTTCTGAACAAAAATGACAAAATTCAATAAATCTTGGTGCGAATAGGGAACAAACAGGGAACAAAAACATGGAGTACCACATTAAACGACCCTAAATAACCCTAAATTATAGACAAAAATACTATAAAATGGGTGTTTTAGGGTGTTTTAGGGTTTGGCGGAGAAGGTGGGATTCGAACCCACGTGCCACTTACTAGGTGACAAACGCATTTCGAGTGCGCCAAGTTACGACCACTTCAATACTTCTCCGTAAAAAAAAATTGCTAAAATTAACTTTCTTAGTTTGATTTTCTAGCCAACTTTATATATATTACCGCAAGTTTTGTTATTTTGCAATAGTTTGTACTAAGTAAAAATACCTTTGACATTATGTGTATTTTTGGTTATTATTACTTTATACTTATAGTTATGGTAAAGCAACAATTATGTTATTTTATAATATAATTGTTAGTATAAACTTCAGTATAATAACTGTAAGTCATCATAAACTAAATAAAGAAAAAAGGGGTAATTGATGAAAAAGATTATTGCCATAGTGGGCGATGCTAAGATTGAAAAAGATGGACCAAAGTATCAGTTGGCTTATGAAACGGGAAAAGCGCTAGTTGAAGCTGGATTTAGAATACAAAGCGGCGGATTGCGCGGAGTTATGGAAGCGGCATTTAAAGGAGCGCATGACGCTGAAAACTATTCAGAGGGCTCTACTATTGCTATTATTCCTAGTTTTGACCCAAATGACGCAAATGAATATGCCGACATAGCCATTCCTACTGGCTTAGATGTTTTTCGCAATGTCATAGTTAGTAACGCTTGCGCTGTAGTAGCTATTGGCGGCGGAGCAGGCACGCTTAGCGAAATTGCTAACGCTTGGGCGCTTAAACGCATGATAATTGCTTTTAATAATGTGGACGGCTGGTCTGCTAAGGTAGCAGGTACGCGCATGGATAACAGAGTGCGCTATCCCGATATTCCCGATGATAAAATTTATAGCGTATCAAATGCTCAAGAAGTGGTCAAATTATTAAAGGAGAGATTGCATAAGTACAACACTTTCCATACTAGCATACCTAAAGATAGTTAAAGGAATGATAAATGAAGTATAAACACATTTTTTGGGATTGGAACGGTACACTAATTGATGACTTACAAACAAGCATAGACAGCGTCAATGTTACTCTTGCAAAGAGAAATCTTCCCTTGATGAACAAAGAAAGGTACTTTGAGACCTTTTCTTTTCCTGTGGAGGAGTATTATAAAAAAATTGGACTGGATTTAGAAAAAGAAAATTATGAAGAGCTTGCCCATGAGTTTATAGACAACTATAACAAAAGAGTTCATGAGGCAAAATTGCAAAAACATTCGGCGGAAGTTATTGCAAAATTTGCAATGTATGGCATAAAGCAGTATATACTAAGCGCAAGTGAAAAAGAAATACTGCTAAAAGGGCTGGAAAGGTATGGGATAGCCACTTTCTTTACCGACATTATTGCTCTTGACAATATCTATGCCGAAGGCAAGATAGATATTGCTAAAACTTGGTTTGAAGAAAATAACTTTGACCAAAAAGCGCTAATGATAGGCGATACCTATCATGATTATGAAGTGGCCACAGCTCTTGGAATGGACTGCATTCTTTACGCAGGCGGACATGGCGCGCTTAAAGCTTTATATACTATCGGAGTGCCTGTCATAACCGACTATCACCAATTATACGACTATGTCTTTGATGAATGCACCCTAAAGGAAATTAACAAAGCTAAGGTAAAGCCAAATATAGACCAAGCCTTTATAGAAAACTATAAAAACTTTTACGACGACCAAAAAATTTATAGCAAAATTGACCATAAATGTGATTGGTAAAGTAAAAATTTAATCATAAAATGTATTTGAATAAATGCTAAAGCGGTTTTAAATTGTAACCGCTTTTTTTTGCGGAGATTTTAGCGTATCGATACAAAACCTATGGCAATTTTTTAATAAATAAAGTATAATTAATAATATAGAACAAAATATATCAGGAGATTTTTTATGAAAATCCGTTTGAATGACGATACAAGCGTTGTGGAAACTATAAAAAATGGTCTAAAGAGAACGGGCGGATACTGTCCTTGCAAAAGGGAAAGAACACCTGAAAACAAATGTATGTGTGAAGAGTTCCGCCAGCAGATAAAAGACCCCGATTTTATTGGATACTGCCACTGTATGCTGTATTACAAAGAAAACTCATAATCATTTGATTTTTTACATACCAAATAATTTATTTTCTCAAAGCTTTTTTTGGCTTTACAATTTTAGTATGCTTTATAGATAGCTTCTATCTATGCTTATTATAAAGAAATATTGTTTATCTTCTTTAGCATAAGCGCTAGCAAAAGCATCTTCTAGTTCTTTTAAGGTTGTCTTTACGCTATAAGGCACAACGACATCAAATAATATATTGGTGTGGGTATCGCCTATTACCATTCTAAAATCGTGCAATGAAAGTTTTGAATTGATGGCAGAAAGAATTTTCATAGCACGCATTTTATGCTCTTTTCCCATCTCATTGTCTGTTTCAATAGGATCCATATGAACAGATAGGCGCATACCAAGTTCATCAAAAAACTCTCTTTCTATATTGTCAATCATATCGTGCGCTTTTATTAGGTCGCCGTCTGCTGATACTTCTATATGCACCATAACAAAAGTGTTGCCCTTTGCGCCATAGCTGTGAATCATTAAATCATGAATACCCAGCACTCCATCATAGCTAAGCAATTTTTTCTTAATTTTTTTTACAAGCTCAGAGTCTGGCCTAGTGCCAATCAGGGGGTCAATTGTTTCTTTAACAAGCGACACCGCAGAAATTATTACAAACAATGACACCGCCAAACCAAATATGCCATCAACGCTTACTTTGCTGTCGCCAACAAACCAAATAATTATTGCAGATATCAGCACAACGCCAGTGCTTATAATGTCGTTACGGCTATCCGTTGCCGTGGCTCTTAAAGCGTCGCTATTTATGGCTTTGCCGAAATCTTTATAAACAAGCATTTGCCATAGCTTAATAAGTATAGAGAGAATAAGCACTACAAATGTAACAATGCTCACCGTAGTTTTTTCGTTTGAGATTATTTTTTCAATGGAAGATTTGCCAAGCAGTATGCCAATGACAAATATAAATAAACTCACCATTAGCGCGGTTATATATTCGTATCTTGCGTGGCCGTACGGATGCTCTTTGTCGGCAGGCTTTGATGCCATCTTAAAACCTATTGCCGTAACTACTGAACTTCCAGCGTCGGAAAGATTGTTTACAGCGTCAGCAATAATTGTAACACTGTTTGCAATTAGGCCTATTGCCATTTTGCCCGCAACCAGTACAATATTTGAGATTATTCCAAAAATCCCAGCCACCACGCCATAGCGCAGTCTCACTTCTTGCTTTTCAACATTGTTATAATCTTTAATAAATAATTTTTTTAACAGTTTCAATGCTCTTTACCTACTTATTGTTTCATCAAGATATGTGGCCTGCACATCGGCTATGTGAAAAAGTAAAGCGACTGGGTACTTATAAAATGCGTCACTAAGGCCATAACTACCGCCTAGCACTCTAGTGTCAAATCCGCCCATATGCCAATTTATAGCCATTGCTTCTTCTCTCTTAAGGCGCATAAATCCGCTTATCATATATACGCTTTTTTCGCCATGCCCGTAGGGCAGAGAGTCGTCAATGGTATAATAGGGCTTTTTATCCCATTCGCCATATTCATTTTTTACATTACGGAATTCCATTTTATAAAACCCCACCTTACATATGTCATGAAGTAGCGCAATAATTGCCACGCTTTCATAAGATATGTTAAGTTTTTCTTCAAAATCCCCTTCATATTCATTTTCTAAAAGTTGCATAAAGCGATAATACGCTTTTACACTATGTTCACATAGTCCCCCTTCAAATGCAGAGTGAAACCTTGTAGAAGCTGGCGCTGTAAAAAAATCGCTAGATTCTATGTAATTTAGTAGTTCTTTACTGCCTTCTCTTGTTATATTTTCTTTGTATATTCTTAAAAACTCAGCCTTGTAATCTTTTATTCTGTAATCCATTTCTTTTTCTCCTTATTTTTTATATCTATTTATTTCTCTAGCCACAAAGGCAAGTTGTTTTTCTCTTGTTTTTAAGTCGCTGTCAAAATAAGCGCACTGCTTTAATAATTCTCTTTGCATTATCCCGCGCTTTTCTTGTGGCAGAAGTAGCAAATCTTCCCCATTTATTTTTAAGTCCTTTATGGCAAACGGCACTTGCTCTTTTACCATATCATTATAAACTTTTTGCATTCTTACAGCGGTTAGGTTTTTGTCATCGTGCACTCCGCTACCCTTACTGTCTGCCATCTTTAACTCTATTAAGTCAGGCACAATATCGGCATTGTTTTGGATAAACACTCGCAAAGTGTTTAGCTTTGCTTGATTATTAAGGTCATACATATGCCACCGCACTAGTCGGCTAACTCTAGCTATTTGCTTATTGGAATAACAAAGCCTTGTCATAACTTCTTTTGTTATTCTCTCCCCCTCTATGTCGTGCCTTGCATACCTGCCGCTCTTTAAAAAACAATATGGTTTTGCTATATCGTGCAGTAAGGCAGCAAGGCGTATCTGCGGGGGCGCAAACCTTACAGTCTGCAATGTATGCTCAAATACATCGTGTTTGTGAAAATCAGCGCGCTGAATCATGCCTTTGCCTAAAGTCAACTCAGGCAAAATAATTGCCAGCACACCAATTTCATCAAGTACTCTAAGCGCTTTAATATGCCCGTTTGGCACATTATGGCAAGTGTCAGCTACCAAAATTTTGTCAAGTTCTTCCCTTATCCTTTGGGGCGCAATGTCTTTAATAAGATGGCTATATTCTTTAGCAGCTTCAAGCGTTTTTTGCTCTATATCAAAACCTAGTTGCCCTGCAAACCTAGCTAAACGCATAAGCCTAAGCCCATCTCGGCTAAAGACCTTTTTAGGCTCATCAACGGTAGAGATTATGCGTCTTCCCAAATCCGCAAGTGCGTCTAAAGGGTCTACTAAAGCGCCATCATTTATATCATAATAAATTGCATTTATCTTAAAATCCCGTCTTTTTGCGTCTTCTAAAATGCTGTCAGTAGGTTCAACCTTACTAGGTGAATGACCTTTTGTATAACTTTCCTTTCTAAAGGTGGTGTACTCAAACTCCAAATCTTTATGCTTTATTTTTAGCGTCATCAGCTTTGGACTAGTGGTCTTAGCTACAAATTCAGAATTTTTTAGGCTGTCAAATAAAACTTCTGGGGTATCTTGACCGCAAATGTCAATATCAAAAGACTGATAGCCACAAAGCGTGTCACGCACAAACCCGCCCACTAAAAAAATGTGGTTTGGCAAAAGTTTGCTTAGTTTTTTTAGCGCACTTGAAACACTTTGGTTAAGTTTCATTTATGATGAATAAATTTCCTTTTTCAAAACGCCAATATGTGGGTAGTTGCGATATTTTTGGTCATAATCCAGTCCAAAACCTACCACAAACTCATTTGGCACTTCAAACCCGACATAGTCGCTTTCACACTCAACTAGTCGCCTTGACGGCTTGTCAAGAAGCGTAACCACTTTGAGACTCTTAGGATTACGGGCAAGCAATAATTTTTTTAGGTAATTCAAGGTATAACCTGTATCTATAATGTCTTCCACAATCAAAACATTTTCTCCTTGAATGGGCTTTGATATATCAGATATAAGCCTTACTTCGCCACTTGTATTTGTACTGCAATAACTGCTCACTGTGATAAATTCTAGCTCTACATAGTTAGGAATATGCTTTACAAGTTCGGCAAAAAATATACATGAGCCACGCAAAATACACACCATAACTATGGTTTCTCCTGCATAATCTTTGGCTATTTGCTGGCCAAGCTCTTTGGCTCTTTGTTTTATTTGTTCTTCGGTATAAAGTATCTTTTCTATATCGTCGTACATCATAAAATTTCTTTCTCCTTAATTATGTGCATAATATGTTTTGTCGTTTGGTCAATCTTTACTTTATCTCCTGTCTCCATGCCAAGCACTGCAAAAACTTCACTATCCTTTGCCATAACAAGCAATTTTTGCTTATCTAGCACATTTATTTTAGCGTCAGTTAAGTAATCGCTAAGCAGTTTAGTCTTACCATTTACACGCTTAAATTTATCCCCTTTTTTTCTTGTCCTTATAACTGTGCCTTCAGGCACTTTATCAAGGTCAAAACTTATACCGTTTATTATTTTTTTTCCCGCCGCAAAAGAGTATACAAACCCAGCGTATTTATATTTTTTTTCAGCGAAAAACTGACTGCAAAAAGTTGAATAATCTTTATGATAAGAAAATACTAGTCCGTCCGATGTCCTTACCGCTATAATATTAAAAGGCAAATTAATTGTGGTGTTTAGTGGTTTTTTTTCTAGCGACATAATGTAGGAATAGTGCCTGCTTTCAATATCTTGCACACCACCCATATCATAAATTATCTTTTGAATAGAATACTTTTGAATTAGCTTTGCATGGCTAAATATATCATTTAGAAAATATTTATCGCCCTTTTTTTGATACTTAACTATTTGACTTTCCAAATAATTTTCAATTTCTTGCGCATTTTCACTAAGCCTTGTAAATGCAGCTTCCACATCGCCAAACTTCTTTTTAATAACAGGTACAATTTTGTTTCTGGTATAGTTACGGCAATATTTGTTTTGCACGTTGGTTTCATCAATTACATACGGTATATTATTTTGCTCTGCATATTGCTCTATTTGTTGACGGCGATATTTTAGTAAAGGGTGGATATAGTGTCCACGGTCTTTAATGCCTACAATGCCCCGTAACCCTGTGCCTCTAAAAATACGCATGAGCATAGTTTCCATATTATCGTTTGCGTGGTGCGCAAGGGCAATTTTATCCACTTTTTTTTCTTGTAAAAGCTTATCGAATATCTCATAGCGCAACTTTCTTGCCGCAAGTTCTATGCTAATTTTATTTTTCTTTGCTTCTTCTTTTGCATTAACACAAAATGCCAAGCATGGAATGCCACGCTCGGCGCAATAAGTTTTTACAAACTGGCTATCGTCTATGGAAGATTGCCCTCTAATGCCATGCTCTATGTTTATTACAATTATATCTTGACCAGCTTTGGCATATAGGTCCAAGAGCGTCATACTATCAGCTCCGCCACTGACAGCAACGCCTATCTTCCAGTTTTTATAGGTAGGGATTTTCATATTATGATTATACATAACTTATGTATAATAATCAAGCATATATTATTGCAATAAGCTGGCTTAGTCACTCCTTAAACTGTGGCAAGCCTTATTACCATACAGGTCATATCGTCGTCTTGACTGCCGCTTATTCTTCTGGCGTTTTCCACCACCTGCTCAGCTACATGCTGGGGATTATAAGTGCCAACACTGCGCAATAATTCTGCCATACTGTCTTTGGTAAGGTGTTCTGCTACGCCATCACTGCTCATAATAAGAAGCTGGCTAGGACTCATAATTTTGGTGGCAATTTGCGGATCAGCATCTTCAATAATTCCAATAGGCAATGCGCCACCTTCCACTGTTTCTATGTTTACCCCGTCATACAAATAACTCTCTCTGCCGCCTTGCTTAATAAAATCAACATCGCCAGTTTGGGTATCTATAATGGCTATATCAAGTGCGCTAAAGTCTTCTTTTGTGCGCAATGAAAGCAACTTTCCTATGGTGGACAAAATAGTTTTGTGGTCAAATCCCGCCTTATAAAAATTCTCTATAAGCATAATTATGTCATTTGCGGTAGAGTATGCGCTGTGTCCGCTTCCCATTCCGTCACTTAATATGAACATTATTTTATCTCTAGATATCTTTACTGCTTGCCTTGTATCACCGCAACGATTTTGTTTACCTAAAGCGCATTCGCCAAATAGCGCTTTATACCTAGGCGACGGGTTAAGCGTTATGCTAACCATACCATTTACATCTCTAGTTTTTTTAGATATCTCCATCTCTCTTTTCATAATCTTGGATATTATCTTAGCAAGACTAGCTCTATGGGCGTCCTTTTCTCTAACTAGCAAAGTCACTTCGTCCACCGTTTTATTTTTACCGTAAACAATGACATCGCTTGCAACAATATTTTGATAGCCTAATTCATCAATTAGTCTTGTCTCTAATTTAGTATCGTATGTAAATCCTGTATTTATGCTTTCTGCCAATTTTTCAATGAGATTGGCAACTCCGCCCATTTGTGTAATTATCATTTTCTTTCCTTGCTCCATTCCATCTTTTTTATACATTGCCGCTTTAAACCTTGTCACCCTATCATTAGTGGTAGCAATAACTCTTGGCAACAAAACACAATTATCCCCAAGGCTTACAGTTGCATCCAATAAAGTAGCTTTACCATTTTCCATAGCGCTAGTAACTAGCTTAGAAATACTATTATAAGGACTGCCCATTTTTGCCCTGCAAACTTCTTTTTGCTTGCAGTTTTCGCACATACTAAGGCAAATGTCTTCTACTAGCTTTTCGCTGTTTAGCTGGTTATCTTGCTCATTAAGCAGTATAGCTTTCATATCGGCAAAAGCCTTTGCTATGTTATTAAGCCGCCAGCAAATACTTTCTCTATCGCGATTCACCACCGTTCTTAACGCAAATCTTTCCTGATAACTCTGTCTATAACTGTTGCTAAGTGCATAAAATGCATTGGGCACAAATATGCTTAATAGACTGCCCACAGCAACAGGCAAAGCGGCATATAAGGTTACATCGCCTACAAATAAGTAATAGCTTGCCACATAGACTAAAGGCAAGACCACTGCGCTTATATACTTATTTAAGGCGTACACAGCAGCGCAAGCAAGGCCCAGTATGGCGGTAAGAATAAAGATTTGCATATTTAAGCCATAAACGCAACCGCCTAGCGCGCAAGATAGCGCAACTATCAAAATTTTAGATGAATCTAATCCCTTTATAAACAAAAATAAAAAGGGCACAACGGCAAAAAATACGCTTATGCCTAGCGGATTTAGCGTGCTAAGTCCAATACTTAGCGCAAATAGCATTATACAAAAAGCAAATATTTCTCTTTTGCTTAGTCTATATTTAAATCCCCTTACCAAGATAGGATATAGTAAAACAATAAAGGCATAGTTTACAAATACCGCTACAAGCACGCCAACAATCGTATACACAAGCTGCATTGTGTCTGCGGTATAAAATATAAATAAAGGTATTTGGCTAAACAGCGTTATTAAACTTATCTCTAAGATAGTAAACATCTTTTTAAGCTTAAGGTGCGCTAAATAATCAAGCAGCGCAAGCAAAGCTGGAGCAGCTACGCAAATAAGATAAATTAAGTCAGACGTAATTGCCATTGCGCTTGACACAAAAATAGGCAAAGCAATAAGCATATTTTCTCTGCAATACAAAAGCGCTAACAAAAACGCTGCGCTAATGCCCCTTATCCACAGTGCTTTTTCACATAGATTTAACAGCAAAAAAACTATACTATATGATACAATCTTCAACAAAACTTTTTTCCACATAGGTTCTCCTTGGTAGAAAATATGATAACAAAAATTATAACTGTCTTTATGAGAAATTTTGTTGAAATATTGACAATATTATCTATCTGATTAAATAAGGCGAAGAAAATACTCTCTCCGCCTTAATTTGTTTATAGCTTATAGCTTCTTATAGCTCATTTTTTATAGCTTCAAGCAAAACCTTAGCTTTTTGTTTGGATTTTTCCATATCGCTATCATAGCAAAGCACATAAACTTTTAACTTAGGCTCTGTACCGCTTGGCCTTACGCATACAAATTGCCCATCTTTAAGAAAATACTTTATTGCATTTGTTTGAGGCAATGTAGTAGCTTCAATCCTGCCGTCTGGGTAAGTGACTTTTTTTGCTAAATAATCAGCAGTAAACTCAACTTCATACTCAGCTAGCTTTGTTATAGTCTTACTCCTTACCTTTGCCATTGCGCTAGCCATTTCTGCCATTGCGCCCACGCCTTTATAATCTATGGAAATAACTTCTTCGCAATAATAACCATAACGCTCAAATATCTCCATAAGCCTTTGGTACAGCCCTACGCCTTTGCTTTCGTAATAGCACACCATTTCAGCAGTTAGCATTGCCGCCACCACAGCATCTTTATCTCTTGCGTGAGTGCCACGCAAATAACCATAGCTTTCTTCATAACCAAAAATAAAAGAATATTCATTAGTTTTTTCCCATTCCTTTATCTTTTCCCCAATAAATTTAAATCCTGTCAAAACATCAATTACAGTGATGCCAAAGTTTTTGGCTATTCTATCTGCAAGCGTCGTCGTTACTATTGTTTTTACCACAGCGCCGTTTTTGGGCAGGTTATTTTCTTCTTTTAGTCTTGTTAAAATATAGTCAAGCAACAAAGCTCCTATTTGGTTGCCGTTAAGCAATCTAAATTGCCCTTTGTTATCGCGTATAGCAAGCCCCATTCTGTCGCAATCTGGGTCTGTACCTATAACAACATCTGCCCCTATCTTGTCGCCTAGCTCAATTCCCATTTTAAGCGCGCTTGGGTTTTCAGGATTGGGCGCAGGCACTGTGCTAAACTCTGTATCGGGCTCAATTTGCTCTGCCACGCAATCCACGCTTATTCCCATTCTGCTTAGCATAGTGGTAACGGGAACATAACCAGTGCCATGAATGGGCGTATAGACAAGTTTTATAGTTTTGCCATACTCAGAAACTTCTTTAGGCGACAAGCTAAGTTTTGCAATTTCTGCATAATAAGCTTCGTCTACCGTTTTACCAATAACAGTAATATAGTCATTAAGCTTGACATTATCAAGCCTCTTTATGCTGTCAGGAAACTGCACACCGTCAAGTTCAACTGCAAAATAATCGGTAAGAGAATCAATATATTTTACCACAATTTGGGTATCTTCTGGACTCATTTGTGCGCCGTCTTGACCATAAACCTTATATCCATTATATTCTTTTGGGTTATGGCTTGCCGTTATCATAACGCCAGCTATTGCGTTTAGATGCCGTACTGCAAAGCTACACATTGGCACAGGGTGCACTGTGTCAAAAATAAAGCTTTTTATCTTGGCATACGATAACACCTTTGCAACGATTATGGCAAACTCTAGACTGCAACGGCGTGTGTCGTAACTAATTACCACTCCTCTTTCCATAGCTTCAGCGCCAAGCGATGCAATAAACATAGCAAGACCTTTTGTGGCTCTTGCCACTGTATAGTCATTCATACGAAAAGTGCCTAGTCCCACTTCTCCGCGCATTCCCGCTGTACCAAAAGCAAGGGGCACAGAAAAACGCTCTTTTATCTCATTTTCATTGTCCTTAATGGCATCAAGCTCCTTTCTTAGATGAGCAGGGATTTTTTGATACCAAATATCAAACATTTCTTTTCCTAACATATTTAATTCTCCTACAAATTAGTATTTTTCTAAAAAAGCTTGGTGGAGATATATCTTTCTCCAGTGTCTGGCAATATTACCACTATATTTTTACCTTTTGTTTCTGGTCTTTTAGCGATTTGCTGCGCTGCATAGCAGGCAGCGCCTGAGCTTATTCCAACAAGTATGCCTTCTTCAGTAGCTAGCGCCTTTGCTGTGTTTATAGCATCATCTAGCGTAACTGTCACAATCTCATTTATTATCGTAACATCTAAGATTTTAGGAACAAAATTTGCGCCAATTCCCATAATGCCATGACCTTTTGCATAGCCTTTGCTAAGAAGGGGACTATCAAAGGGCTCTACCGCAACTACCTTAATGTCGCTAAGTTCTTCTTTTAGCACTTGCCCAACGCCCGTTAGAGTGCCGCCAGTGCCTACCCCTGCCACAAAAAATGATACATTATTATCTGTGCATTCAAGTATTTCTTTTGCTGTAGTCTGCCTATGAACTTTAATGCTTACCTTGTTTTCAAACTGCTGGGGGATAAAAGAGTTAGCTATACTATCTTTAAGTTCCAAAGCCTTATCTACCGCGCCTTGCATACCCAAAGCGCCCTGCGTTAAGATAACTTCTGCGCCATACTGCTTTACTAGCTTTATTCTCTCTATGCTCATAGTTTCTGGCATTGTAAGGATAAGGCGATAATTTTTTATAGCACACACCCACGCAAGACCTATGCCAGTATTTCCGCTGGTTGGCTCAATAATAGTCGCGCCTTCTTTTATAAGACCTTTTTCCTCAGCGTCGTTTATAAGTCCTAAAGCTATCCTGTCTTTAACTGACGATGCTGGATTGTAGTATTCAAGCTTGGCTAAAATGTTGCCATAAAGCTCTCTTTTAGCGCAAAAATTGTTTAGTTTTAATAAAGGCGTATTGCCTACAAGCTGGGATATTGATTGTGCAATTTTTGTCATAGTATCTCCCTAAAATATTTTTATTAAATTATATTAATTATACAATAATTACCATTTATTAGCAATATATAACAAGCGCTATGCTAAACACTTTTAGTACAGCGCTTCTTTAGTATTTAACCTTTAATTTAGTTTTTAAGCTACAAATATATCAGTTAGCTTGTATGTTATATTGTTTTCTATGATTTGCACAGGTATTTTCTTGGTTGTTGTAGCGGTAGATGCAAAACTATCTATATTGTACACATCTTGGTCTGGGGTATAGTATACCGTTATTGCCTTGCCAACGGGAGAATCTTTCAAACTTATATCGACCTTATTGCAAAGCACAGTTTTTGCTTCATCTGGGTAAGGAACGGCCTCAAAGTTTTTTGCCTTGGTCTTAGCAGACGCCACAACCTTTATTACAGTGCCGTTTTGAATGTCGGGTATGTTAATTTGACCAGGCACGCTATCTATGCCATAGCAACGGATATACATATATAAAAACTCATTTAAGCAATAATTGGCATTTCCTACATTCAGCTTTTTTTGCGATTTGCCATCAATGGTGTAAACAAACCTTTTGCCGTCTTGATAACCTACCATAGTATAATTATTTGCATTGTCTTTCTTATCGACAAAGACCTTTTTTGCAGCAAGCGTATTCATGCCTTTTGCTAAAATTGTGGTAGTTATTTGATACTCTAGAGTGTCAAGCTCCATTGTCATACGGCAATCGGCTGTAGCATATTCTTTATCTTCTAGGACATAAGAAAAGCCTTCAGTAGATTTGCGGCGCATTGTGGTTGTCATTGTGCCAAGGTTTTGTCCGTTTGAGTCCTCAACGGCATAGTTAAGCACTTCAATCCCAGCCCAAGCGGCAGTAGGGGTGGTGACATTGCCCCCGCAGGACACCATAATTACGCTAGCTATAAGCAACAAACATACCAATAAAAGTCTTTTCATCTCTATCCTCACTTTGTCCATATTATATTGATAAACACGCCTTTTGTCAAACCAATTAGACAATGTGCTTTTTGAAAAAGGCAATTAAAGCGTCAGTGGTTTCTATACTCTCCTCATACTCTGGAAACAATACGCTGTATACATGAATGATATTATTTACTCGTTTTTTGTCAATGGTGTTAAGTTCTACAACTACATTTCTTTTTTTGCACTCTTCATAAAATTCAAACACTTGTTTTTTCATAAAATCCCCATAGCAAGTGTTAAGGAAGATGGGCGGAAACTCTTCTAGCTTGTTATTTTTTATTGTACCAAGCTTTAGGTAAGGACTGTCCTTATAGTCTTTGCCAAAAAACTGTTTGAACATATATCTAAATAGCGGAAACCTGCTCTTAGCAAAACCTTCTAGGTTAAAGACACCGCAAGTTAGCGCAAGCGCATTAAACTTAATACTTGTAGACACATTTAGCTCTTGCTTTAGTTTTGGCTCTAGCAATATGCTTTGGGCAAGGCTGGCAAGGTGTGCGCCTGCGCTGTCGCCCGTTAAAAACACATTGTTTAAGTCGCCATTATAGCTTTCTATATTTTTTTCTACCCAGTTAAAAGCGTTTAATACATCTAGAATAATGTTAGGAAAAGTACCGCCTTCGCCTTCTTTAATAATCCTATAACTAATATTTACCACAATAAACCCATAAGTTGCTAAGCCTTGACAATAGTGGGCATTTATGTCCTTTGTGCCATACATCCACGCTCCGCCATGAATGTCAATAATAACAGGCAGTTTTTCAGTGTTTCCTTCAGGATAATAAATATCTAATAAATGATATTTGTTACCGCTATCTAAATATGGTATATTAAGTACCTTTTCCACCTTTTCAAATGGCTTTTTCTTTGCCAACCTTCTGGTGTCTAGTTTGCCGTTAATAACATTAAAAGCGCTTACAAAAAATCTGCTCAAGCACATTAGTTTTTACCCCCCTGTTTTGTTAATATATAATCGGTGGCGATATAGTCTACCCCCATATCAATATACTTATTTGCTTCTTCTAGGTTATTTACTGTATAAACATATACAAAACTTTTACTGCTATGCACAAGTTCTATCATACTAGGTTTTTTATCTATTATTTTTTTGGAAATTCCCATGTTATATCCCATTTTTGCAAGAAAATAGGTGACAAAGATATTATTAGACAACGGCATAACTGACGCTGTCGGCCTATAAGATTGCACCATTTCCATAACTTTTATATGAAAGCTAATAAATACTATTTTGGACATATTGCTTCTAGACCTGGTGTAGTCTACTAGCTTTTCTATATCGCTTTTTTCATATTCTTTTTTTATCTCCACAAAGGCTTGCTTTGTTGAATATCGCATAATGCTAAGAAATTGCTCATAAGTGGTG
The DNA here is from genome assembly GCA_012520515.1 of Clostridiales bacterium. Lineage (GTDB taxonomy): Bacteria > Bacillota > Clostridia > Christensenellales > DTU072 > CAG-1782. Next base: position 62,904 of record JAAYOD010000032.1, on the reverse strand, counting down.
ATATATAGCTCTTTTTCTATAACCACATTTTCACCTTTAGAGCTCGTGTCTAGCGGCAAGTTTTTGATATCGTCATACTTGCTCTCTGTAACCTTAATTGTTTTATCTACAAAGGGCGTATCGTCATGACAGCACACCCACACATCATCAAGCGTCTTCCAAATATCACATTCTATCCCGCCAAAAAATGAAGATTTTTCCGCATAAAAAAAAGCGTCATAACTGTTTTCAAAATACTCTCCGCTCAAGCCCCTGTGCGCTACATATCTTGGAGGCATTCCTGGTTTATAACCATAAGATATTTGGCTATTAACATGAATATATGCCGCCATGCCATACCAGCAAAGCAGTATAATAAACAATATAACGACAATTATTTTTATTATGGTATTGTATTTTTTATTTTTTATCATAAGCCAATTATATACCAACTATCACACTATTTTCAAGCTATAAGTTACACAAAAAACGGGGCAAGCCCCGTTTTCACCTGTCATAGTATATGAATGCATTTTCGCGGACATCTTTCTACGCAAACTTTGCACCCTGTACATTTATTATAGTCAATAACGGGCAAGTTGTCTACCATAGTTATTGCGCCATATTCGCACTTCTTTACACAAATTCCGCACGCTATACAGCCTTTTTGGCAAGCTGTTGTTACATCTTTTCCTTTGCAATGAGTAGTGCAAGCTATGTAAACTGGCGCTCTTAACGGTATCCTCTCTATACAATTTTTTGGACACTTATTAATGCAAGCTCCGCAAGAAACGCACAAAGGTCTATCAATAACTGCCACATCGTCCTCTATTGTTATCGCGCCTTCAGGGCATACCTGTATACAGCTGCCGCCGCCTAGACACCCTGTTGGACAGGTTTTTTGCCCGCCTAAAAGATACATTTGGTTTTCACAGCCTGGATTGCCTAAATAACGGTATCTGTCAAAACAATATTTTCCTCCGTTACATCTAACGACTGCCGTTGTTGGCTCTGTTTCTATGTACTGCTTTCCGTTAATTGCCGATATCAATTTTTTGGCTTCAGCATCAGTAACATGACAATCGTTTAAGTCAGCTTCTCCGCTAACTAACGCCTTAGCAAAAGCCGCGCAACCGCTTTTTCCGCAACCGCCGCAATTAGAGCCTGCCAGATGCTCTAAAATTCTTAACACCTTTTCATCTTCTTTTATTTTGCATACTTTACTTACTATAAGGATAAGCACGCTAAAAACTATTGCTAAAGCTGCTATAATTCCAAGCACTGTAAGTACGCTTAGCCATTTTATTGTGGCGCCTAATAAACTATACATTTATCCTCCTACCCTATAAAGTTAAACACATAAAATCCCATTGCCATAATACAAGCGGCAACCATTGTTATAGGGAAGCCTTTTAATGATTTTGGAATATCTAAATAATCTGTTTTCTCCCTAAGCCCGCTAAGCAGTATTATAGCTACAGTAAAGCCAACTCCGCCAAAGAAACCATATAGCACAGAATACCCTAAACTCATTTGGGGCACTCCGATAAGATTTGCCATAGCGGCACTATCTATTACAAGCTCAGCAACTCCAAGTACAGCGCAGTTTGTGGTAATTAGAGGCAAATATATGCCCATGCCTTTATAAAGGGCTGGAGAAAATCTTTTAATAATGTTTTCTATCATTTGCACCAATGCAGCAATGACAAAAATAAACACAATAATTTCTAAGTACTCAAGTTTTAACGGTACTAGTATATACATATAAATTGGATATGTTATCAGACAAGTTATTGTCATAATAAGAGTTACCGCAACACCCATTCCAAAAGCATTAGCACGGCTTTTTGACAATCCTAAAAATGGGCATATTCCTAAAAACTGCACCAAAATAAAGTTATTTGCAAAAACCGCCATTATTATTATCATTAAGAAAGTACCCATATTAATTGTTCTCCTTTATAGATAATTCTTCAAGGTGCAAAGCAAAATTCTTTTTGTTAATTTTGTTCTCAATGGCTTTATATGCCGCGTTAAATATAGCAATAAACATTCCATATACAAAGAACGCGCCTGCCGCCGATGTGAAAAATTCTATCCTAAAGTCCATTAGTTGCATTCCAAAAAAACTACCTGCGCCCAAGAATTCACGCACTATACCCATTAATCCCATAGCAAGCGTACAGCCTATTCCAGTAAAAAACCCGTCCAGCGCCGAATCAAATATGGGATTTTTATTTGCAAATCCTTCTGCTCTGCCAAGTATTATGCAGTTGACCACGATAAGCGGCAGATACACACCGAAAGATTCAAACAGTACAGGTATGTATTTTTCAAGCAGCATTCTTATTATGGTAACTAGTGTCGCAATAATCAAAACATAAGCAGGAATGCGCACTTCATCAGGTATTACTTTTCTAAGCAGCGAAATAAAAGTATTGCTTAGCGTCAAAATAAATGTAACCGCAAGTCCCATGCCAAAAGCGTTTAGCGCAGAGCCAGTAAGAGCAAGAGTGGGGCAAGTTCCCAAAACTAAACGAAAGATAGGATTGTTTTTTAATACTCCGTTTGTGGCTATATTTTTATATTTACTCCAGTTCATTTACTTACCTCCATCTAGCTTTTCACGAATGTAATAAAGGGCGCAATTTACCGCATTATTATAAGCGTTTGTTGATTTTGTCGCGCCAGAAGATATATTGCCTATTTCTTTATCGCTGTCATAAAGATTAAAGTACTTGCCATTAATAACGCCTTCACGGTCTTTATTGACATATACATTTACAAAATCTTTATTAAACTTAGACATAAGCGTTTGTTTTTCATTGGAAGCTTCGCTGACAGAATTAAGACCATTAAATTTACCGTCTTTAAACTCCGCCACCACCCAAGCTGTTATTGTACCGCTTTGGTAGCCGTCAATGCCAGTTGCCTGAATAAGATAATTGCCGTCTTTAAATGCATATATTGCTTCAATTTGGCCATATTTATTTGTTTTATCTTGTTCATCTATTTGCACAACGGTATACTCCATATCCTTTCCATAAATCTTTTTAATAGCTTTTTGCGTTTTTTCTTCTTCGCTTATATAAAGTACATCATTAAGTATAGCAAGCAGTCCCCCACACACTAGAGCAATAGTGGTAAGCACTATAATGCACTTGAAAGTTTTGCTTTTTAAAAACTCCTTAAATGTCATTTTGCCCTCCTTGATTGCCAATGGCTAAGTTTTTGCTTAAATTTTTGCCATGAAGAAATCTCTCCAAAAGCCCTTGGCCTAAAGTTAAGCAGGGGCATAACAAGGTTCATAAGCAAAATTGCAAAGCTCACAACTTCTATTTTGGTGGCATAGCGAAGTACCGCCGTTAAAATGCCAAGCGCTGTAAAATAAATGTAGCAACCCTTATCAGTAGATGGCGTTGTAACATAGTCAGTAGCCATATAAATTGCGCCTAAGAATAATCCGCCAGATAGTATGGACGGCAAAAATGCCGATAAGTTAAATTTATCTAAAATAACTGCCATTATGCCCGTTGTCACTATGTAAAGAATGGGCCATTTCCAATTTATTACTCTTTTTATTACCAAATAGATTGCGCCAAGAAGCAACGCGGCTTTTGAAGTTTCTCCAATACAACCTGCTACGCCTGTGCCTAAAAACAAATCTAAATTGCTTAAGTTAGGTCCGCCGTTTAGCATGCTTGTAAGCGGTGTTGCCCCGCCTAAAATTTGATTGCTAGATGTTATTGCATTAATGCTAGGCAAAACATAACCGCTTATCATAACGCTTTGAAAAGCTATAAACACAAATATTCTGCCTGCAATTGCGGGGTTTACAATATTTTTGCCCGTTCCGCCAAATAACATTTTTATAACAGCTATTGCAAATATAGAGCCTAAAATAGGCACATAAAAAGGAACTTCTGAAGATAGCGTAAGTCCAAGCAACATTCCTGTAACTAGCGATGTAAAGTCAAACTCTTTAAGTATATCTGAAATTTTCTTTTTTTGAATAAGCAAAAATACGAACTCTGTTAAAACACTTGTCACACAAGCAAGGGCTACTACAAATAGCGCCTTAACCCCAAAAAAGACACACCCCATAACAAAAGCAGGAATGAGCGCAATAATGACATCTATCATAATGCCTTTTGTAGTGCGCGGTCCTTTAATGTGGGGCGAATCGCTGACAATTATCTTTGCCATATGCTTATTTCCCTCCTTTCTTTGCTGCAATTTTTTGTTTGCACAACACCACGCTTTGCACAATAGAGCGTTTAGCTGGGCAAACGAAAGAGCAGCAGCCACACTCTAAGCAGTTCATAACGCCAAACCGTTCTGCCATATCAAACCTTCCTATTGACGCATATTCGTCAAACTTCATAGACATAAGATGCATTGGACATTTTTTTGCGCACCTGCCGCAATTAATGCAAGCTGACTGCTTAGATGTATTTGTCTCTTCTGCCGTCAAAACCACTATGCCAGAGTCTGTTTTTTTGGTATATCCGTCAACTGTATGCATGGCTTTACCCATCATAGGTCCGCCACGCACTATTTTTACTGCGTCTTTATTAATATCGCCGCAGTACTCTATAATATCTTGCGTTTTTGTGCCTATCCTAACTCTTAAATTCCTAGGATTATCAACGCCTTTACCTGCCACTGTAAGCACCCTTTCATAAAGGGGAATATTTTTTTCTACCGCTTGATACACAGTAAAAGCCGTTGCTACATTTATGACAACTACGCCAATATCAATAGGCAGCTTGCCCCAAGGCACTTTGCGCCTTGCGCATTCAGCAATAAGCGTTTTTTCACTGCCTTGCGGATACTTTTTCTTTAAAGAAAATAATTGAAAATCCTTAACTTTTTTATACTTTTCTATGGCTTTTGGCTTGTTTTCTTCTATGCCTATTCTGATATCAGTAACACCCAGCGCTTGCGCTACATACCTTATTCCCTTGTTTATTTCATCACTGTTTTCCATCATAAGACGATAGTCGCAAGTAAGGTATGGTTCGCATTCCGCGCCGTTTACAATAAGCATTTCAACAGGCTTTTGCCCAGACAGCTTAACAGCTGTTGGAAAACCTGCTCCGCCCAGCCCTACTATGCCAGCTTCCCGTATTCTTTCAATTATTGTTTCTTTTGTAATCTCTTTAAGAGGCGGCAAAAACTCTTCTTCTTCAGAAAAATCATTTTCAATAACCACATACTTAGTTGTCGCTTTGCTATTGGGATTTTGTATATCCTTAATTGCCGTTACAGTACCTGCTACGCTAGCAAAGACATTGGCAGAAACTACGCCGTCTGCTTGACCTGTTTTTTGTCCTTTTTTTACCCTATCGCCAACGCTCACAATAGGTTTTGCCGCCGCTCCAATACCCTGCGACATAGAGATATACACAGTTTTTGGCGCTGGCATTTGTTCAATCGGTTTATCTTCTGTCAAATATTTCATATCGGGAATTTTAATTCCTGGCTGAAATATCTTTCTTCCTTTTATTGCCACAAAAGACCTCCATTTTGTTTGTTTTATTTCATAAAAGCTTTTCCGCAAAACTTTTTGGTATATATTTTATTAACATTTGCGTCACAACCCCTACTAAAGCACCTGCTATTATGCCAAGCGGCACAAGATAAAGCAGTAAAGAAAAGTATGTTGTAGACATTGTTATAAGGCAAAACACAGCCGTTTGCACAATGTTGTGTATAGTTGCACTAAGCACGCTTAAAGCAATTATGCTCACCTTGTCAAAAGCTAAGATATAGATAATAATAGCTACAATTACGCTTACAAGTCCTGCCGTAAGACTAAACATAAGCTGTGATAAACTGCCGACAATCACACTGCCTAATACTGTTCTTGCCACAACAAGTATAATAGCTTCAATAGGGCCTAATAAAAATAGCGAAAGCAAGGTGAAAATATTGCTAAGCCCTATCTTAGCCCCGGGCAAAACAAGGGAAGACAGTAAGCTTTCTACTATAAACATAAGCAAGCTAAGCGCCGTCAATACTCCCAAAAGCGCCACTTTTTTTACGCTTAATCTTTTCATAACCTTATCTCGTTTTGCAAAACTTTGCCTTCTCCTATTATTCTTATATTGTTTGGCAGACAAATTATCATATCGCCGCCTTGTCTAATTGGTCTAAAGCTCCTTACACAATCGGCATAGCTGCTACAATCAGACTTTGCCATAAGCGCATAAGCTTTTGCTATCTCCACTTCATTTTCTCCATCTTTTGTACTGATAGTAACTAAAGTCTTATCATTTTTTGTTTGCTCTGCAACATAACTTTGATATCCATCAGTTACCTTGCCTTTACCGCTTGTAAAGTCATACTCATAAATAAGTGCATCTTTATAATAAATACATACTTTATCCAGCGCTCTATCTTCTTTTGGAATAAGAAACACCACAGACAGCGTTATGGTAATAATTGCTACTAGCGCATAAATAATTATATCACCTATTTTAAAATATGGCTGTTTTTTTAATTGCTCAATACTGTATTTCATAGCTTATATATAATATATCTCTCATCTAGAATATTAACATATTCTATGTCGCTTGTATAAATTTCCATTTTGTCGCCAGCTATATAAGTAAGTATTACTTGAATGTTCTTTTCCACAAAATACTCGGCAGTTATTAGCTCTAGTGTTTTATCTTTGCCAAGTACGCAAAAAGCAGTAGACAGCATATCGGCAAGCATAGCGTTATCACACAATACCGTAACTGCGCAAACCCCATTATCAATAGGTCTGCCGCTACTTGCGTCTATTATATGACTATACCTTTTGCCCTCTTTTTCATAATATCTTTCATAATCGCCGCTAGAAGACACCTGTTTGTTTTTAACAGGCAGCATTATAAAGGTTTCTTTTCCCTTATCTGTAAATCTTGGATTGGTGAGCGTTAGCTCCCAGCTATCGCCTTTTTTATTTTCCAATATAGAAATACTGCTAGTGCCGTAGCTTATATAGCCTTTAGTTAAGCCTAGCGTTTTGGCTTCATTAGTTAAAACATCTATTGCATAACCTTTAATAAGCCCGCCTATATCAATTTTAACATAATATTCATAGCCGTCTAGCATCATTTTGCTATTTTCTTTATAAAGGAAGTATTTGTCATCTTGCCTATTAAGTTTAACCTTGTCAAAATCAGCTAAAGCTGCAAATGCTTCTATATACTCATTGTCCGGCAAGGGTAAAAAACCATCGTCATCAAAATCGCGGTCATAAGGTTCTTGCATATTGTCGTTATATGAAAACCTAGGCGAAAACCCCCACAAATCCACCAAGTAATAAACACATGGATTGTAAGCGCCTAAAGTAAGGCTATGTATCTCTTTTGCTTTAGATATAAGCTGATAACAAACTTCTGACACTTCAATTATTTCATTGTCTTTAGCATTGTTAAATTTATAAATGTCAGAGTCTTTTATATCTTCATTTAGTGCTTGATTTATGCTCTCTAAAGTTTTATCGCATTTATTCTTAAAAGAATTAAAGCTGTCATTATTGGCGTAAACAACAGCTTTTAAAGTAGTTCCAAAGAAATTATAATTAGCATAAATTTGTTGCTTGCCGCTTTGACAGGCGCTTAGTAAAAGGCAGAAAAGAATTACCATAAAAATAAGTAAAATTCTTGACTTTTTCATAAGCGCATACTACCTATCTCCTTTTTACATAACTATATTTAATGCCTTACCTTATAATTTTACAACAAATAAAATAATTGTCAAGGCGCAAAGTCACTTCTACTTATCACACTTAAATAATATTATATCTTGAAATAATAATGGTTTTTATGTTACCATAAAAATATGAAGTGATAAGGAGAATTTATATGGCTACTAAACTTGGCGCATATGCAGGCAAAGTATTAAAAATCAATTTATCAGACCAAACAGTAAGTGAATATCCCATAACAGATGACGACCGGAAAAAATATCTAGGCGGCAAAATTTTAGCTGCTCGAATTATTTATGACTTTATTAAAGGCCCAATTGACCCGCTTAGTGAAGAAAATGTCATAGTGGTAAGCACTAGCCCATTAAACGGCACAGGCAGCCCAAGCTCATCTAGGTTTAATGTAAGCGCAATCTCACCGCTTACTGGCATATTGACATCAAGCAACTGCGGTGGAACTTTTGGTCTAAGCTTAAAGCGCGCAGGTTATGACGCTATCATAATAACAGGCAAAAGCCCTAGCCTTACATATCTAGAAATTACAGAAAACGGCGTGAAATTTAATGACGCTAGCCACCTTAAAAATATGCTAACTGGCCAAGCGCAACAAGCTATTGACGGCAAGAGCGGCAAGCTTGTCATAGGCCCTGCTGGCGAAAACCTTGTAAGATATGCTTGCGCGGTAAGCGATGACAGAGCGGCAGGTAGGGGAGGAATTGGCGCAGTTATGGGCAGCAAAAACCTAAAAGCAATTACAGCTTATGGCGTAATGCAACAGCCTATTTATAACGCAGACAAACTTGCAAAGCTAAAAAAGAAATGGACAAAAAGATTAAAATCCCACCCGCTAACTGGAAAGCAGTTGCCTATGCTTGGAACGGGCGCGCTTCTCTCTGTTATGAATCAAAAAAATCTTCTTGCCACCAAAAACTTTAATACTGGCAAATTTGAAGATTTCCGCAAAATTTCAGGGGAAGAGATGGCGGAAAAATATCTTGTTAAAAATAACGGCTGTATAACCTGCCCTATAAGATGCGCAAGAGTGGTAAACCTTGACGGCAAAAACATTAAAGGCCCTGAAGTAGAAATTATGGGGCTTATGGGCGCTAACATATTAAATAATGACTTGAAAAAAATTATTGAATGGAACTATGAGTTAGACGAACTTGGTATGGACACCATATCAACAGCAGGCACTATTGCTTTTGCTATGGAGCTTAATGAAAAAGGCATGTGGGATTGCGGACTTAGCTTTGGCAAAGTGGACAATATCACTGACACATTAAAAGAAATTGCTTATAACACTACCGAAGTTGGCAAAAAACTTGCTAAAGGGGCAAGAGAGCTTAGCAAAATGTTTGGCGGCCAAGAATTTTGTATGCAATCAAAAGGTATGGAGCTGTCCGCCTATGAACCTAGAGCTGCAGTTGGGCAAGGGCTTGGGTATTCGGTTGCTAACCGCGGCGGCTGTCATCTAAACGCTGGCTATGCGGTGGTACTAGAAGGTCTTGGACTTTCAGTTGACCCTTACACAACACGGGGAAAAGCGCAGCTTGCAATAATGTTCCAAAACCTTATGGAAGGGGCAAGCGCAGGCGGAAGCTGTCTGTTTACAACATACGCGTTTTTCCCATTTTTCCTTATGTCAAAACCAAACAGCATAGTGACAAAGCTAGTTAACTTTTTGTTCCCTTACTTTGGACCTGTAATAAAAATAGCAAACAAGTTTCCCGATATTTTGCACCTTAACCTTACTTCTATGCTGCCCCACCCGGTTGCAATAACATACGCAACTGGTATGAAATATAAGATGGGCGACCTTATGAAAGCAGGTTCACGCGGATTTAACTTAGAAAGGCTAATAAACACAAAGCTTGGCATATCTCAAAAAGATGATAAACTGCCAAAACGCCTCACTGACGAAGAACAAATAAAAGGCGACAAACGCACCAAAGTGCCACAAGAAAAACTAAAAAGGCAGTTCTATAAAGGGCGGGGCTGGGATGAAAACGGCATGGTAAAACTTTCTACATTAAGGTATTTAGGAATAGACAAGCTAGATGATGACCCAATTTATACCAGACCGCTTGAAGAGCAAGGCGTAGTTAAGGTTATTGCGCCAAAATCTATAAGAAAGTCCATTAAAAAGCATATAGGTAGCTAAAAATGGTAAAGGTAGAGTTTTTTGGCATATACAGACTTAGCTACAAAATGTCTAGTTGGGAAGTAGACGCTCACTCTATAAGCGATTTATTAAAAAAATTAAGCAAAAAATTCCCCGTCTTTACTTATAAGGAGTTAAAAAACTCTGTAATTATGGTAAACGATGTCAATTTTTTGCACCTAAAAAAATACAAAACAAAACTTTGTGACGGCGACAGCGTCTTTATAATGTCGCCTGCATCAGGGGGATAAATTGATTGACCGCATTACACAAAGCATAAGGGATAAAAAAATAGCTATCATTGGCGCTGGCGGCCTTGGCGGCAACATTATAAACTATGTAGCAAGGCTAAATCCGCAAGAGATACATATTTTTGACGGCGATGTTTTTTGTAAAAGCAATCTAAACCGCCAATTATTTTGTACAAACAAAACCATAGGGCTTAACAAAGCTATTTGCGCGCACGATGCCATAATAGACTATACTTTAGCAAAAGTAATAGCATATCCTCACCATTTAATCAAGAGTAATTCCTATATGCTTGACGGTATTGATGTCATTATGGACGCAACAGATAATTTAGCTGTTAGATACTTACTGCAAAGCATAAGCGACGAATACAAAATTCCTGTCATTCATGGCGCTATAAATGGGCTTTATGGACAAGTAGCTATAATGCAACCTGATAGCCAATTACTCTCTAAGCTAAATGCAACTAAAAAAACTTTGCCTACTGGCGCAACGCTTTCTTATGTGCCAGCTTTAATTGCGAGCGTGCAAGTTAGCGAAATGGCAAAACTGCTTGCAGGTATAAGCACACTTGAGAGCGACCAATTTATAATTATTGATTTATTGACAAATGATACAAGGATAATAAAGTTATGAAATACAAAGCGGCCATAATCACCTTGAGCGACTCTAGGTATTTAGGCGAAAATAAAGATTTAAGCAAAGAAGTGATATCAAATATTTTACAAGAAAGCAATTTTGAAGTGGTTTCTTACACCATTCTTCCCGATGATTTTGGCAAACTAAAAAAGGAGCTTATTAACCAAATTAATAATAATGTAAACCTGGTTGTTACCACAGGCGGCACAGGGCTTTCCCCTAAAGACATAACGCCTGAAGCAACCAAAGCAGTAATTGATAGAGAAATTTTAGGCATCATGGAAGCGGTAAGAGCTAATGGTCTAAAGTATACCAAAAGAGCAATGCTAACGCGAGGTGTTTGTGGCATAAAGGAAAAAACCATAATACTAAACTTACCAGGCTCACCTAAAGCCTGTAAAGAGAATTTAGAATTTGTTTTGCCTACTCTTATCCATGGCATAGAGTCACTGCTTGGCAAGGTTTCAGAGTGCGGGAGAAAATAAATGCTAAATGTAATTACACTAGATAAAGCAAAAAACCTAATTTCTTCAAGGCTACAAAATCATTCTATAATTACCCTTGACTTAGATAGCGCAGTTGGAAAGATTGTTGCCAAAGATATTTTTTGCAGTCAGGATTTACCGCAATTTTGCCGTTCCACTATGGACGGGTATGCCGTAAAAAGCAGCAATCTGGTAGGAGCAAGCCAAAGCGTGCCAGCTGCTTTTAAGCTAATAGGCAAATCTATAATGGGTAAAAAAACAGACCTTAAAATTTTAGACGGACAATGTGTCTATGTGCCAACGGGAGCAATGCTGCCGCATGGTAGCGACGCTGTTGTTATGATAGAGCATACTTCCAAACTTTTAGACGAAGTTTTTGTATATACACCAGTAAAAGCAAAAGAAAATATCATAGAAAAAGGCGAAGACTACAAAAAAGGCAGCATGCTTTTGCCAAAAGGTTCAATATTAACCAGCGCAAAAATAGGCGTGCTTGCAAGCGCAGGCGTTAGCGTTGTCCCTGTGTTTAAGCCTATGACCTTTTCGCTAATCTCAACAGGCGACGAAATAGTGCCGTCTTGCGCGCAACTTACAGGCTGCAACATTAGAGATATAAACTCTCATATGCTAAGCGCTATGATAAAAACTGTGGGTCAAGCTAATTCTAGCATCATTGTGAGTGATGACTTTGACAAGCTTGTAAAAGCTATTGAAAATGGGCTAAATTCAAGCGATATAATAGTAATTTCGGGCGGAAGTTCAGTTGGATACAGCGACTACACAAAAAAAGCTATCTTGCGCTTTACTGACGATTTGTTTATAGAGGGCATTGCGCTAAAGCCAGGCAAACCTACTATGGCGGCATCAGTAGACAACAAGCTTATATTAGGGCTTCCAGGCAATCCCATGGCGGCTCATGTGGCATTTTCTAAAGTTTTTATAGATGGAGTTTATGACGCTTTTGGCATAAAGGAGCAAAAAAAGCTTTTTGCAAGGGCAAAGACAAACTTTCCAAGCGCAAGCGGCAGAGCCACTGTTATGCCCCTTAAGCTAGAGGAAAGCGCGCAAGGCTATTTAGCAAGTCCGCTTTTTTATAAATCAGGACTTATAAATGTGCTGTCAAAAGCCGACGGCTATACTATTATTCCAGATAATGAAGAAGGTATCTTAGCTGATACTTTATTAGAGGTATTTCCAATATGAGAAAAACTTATATTCAAAATAATGACTTATCTGTTTTTGATGATTATCTTGACTATTTAGGCGAATTAGAATTAGAAAGCCAAATAATTCCTACCATAGAGGGGCTAAATAGAGTGGTTAAGCAAGCTATCTATGCTAGAAATTGTGACCCTATGTATAATGCGGCGGCAATGGACGGCATAGCTGTAGTTGCGCAAAGCACCTTAAATGCGTCAGAAAGCAATCCCCTTACCCTAACTCTTAATAAAGACTTTGTATATATAAACACAGGCGTTGCAATAAAAGGCAAGTATAATGCTGTAATTATGATAGAAGAAGTAATAGAGCAAGGAAACGGCACTGTACAAATTATATCGCCTGCTTACCCTTGGCAACATATAAGAGTAAAAGGCGAAAGCATTGTGGAAGGTGAGATGATAGTGCCCTCTTACCATGTTTTGCGCCCTGTTGATATCGGCGCTATTTTTGCATCGGGCAATACTGAAATATCAGTAGTTAGAAAGCCAAAGCTTGCCATAATTCCCACAGGTAATGAAATGGTAAATGAGCCGTCCTTATTAAAAGATGGTCACCTTATGGAGAGCAACTCCAAAATGTTTGCCGCTATGGCAAGTGAACTTAATGCAAAAAGTTATATTTATCCTATTTGTAAAGATGACAAAAATGAGCTTGAAAAAGCTATAATGCTTGCGACAAACCATAGTGATATTGTAATTGTGAACGCAGGTAGTTCGGCAGGCACTAAAGATTATACTGTAAACGCAATAGCACGCTTAGGCGAAGTGTTTGCTCATGGCTTTGCCATAAAGCCTGGCAAACCTACCATACTTGGCAAGGTAAACGGCAAGCCAGTCATTGGCGTTCCTGGCTATCCAGTTTCTGCTTACATTGTGTTTGAAAATTTTGTAAAACCTATTCTTTGCGCTATGCAGGGCTTAAAAGCGCCTGATAAGCCAAAGACAGTAGCCACACTATCAAGAAATATACCATCATCATTTAAGAATACCGAAATTGTAAGAGTGTCATTAGGCGAAGTTAATAATAAACTTGTTGCCACTCCGCTAGAGCGGGGAGCGGCGCAAATTATGTCGCTAGTTAAGGCTGACGGACTAATTAGCATAGATAGACTTTGCGAAGGGTTGCAAGAAGGAAGTAAAGTAGAAGTTATGCTTAACAAACCGCTAGACAAAATTAAGCAAAACTTAGTAGTTATTGGCAGTCATGACCTTATAATAGATGTGCTTGGCGATAAAATGCCTATAACAAGCGCCCACACTGGCAGTCTTGGCGGAATAATGGCCATGCTAAAAGGCGAATGTCATATTGCGCCTATTCATCTGCTTGACGAAGACAGCGGTGTATACAATATATCTTATGTCAAAAAATATTTTGTTGGCAAAAACATGGCGCTTATAAAAGGGGTTGGGCGTGCGCAAGGTCTAATGCTGCAAAAGGGCAATCCGCACAACATAAATACAATTGGCGACATTGCTAAAACTGGCCTGCCGTTTGCAAATAGGCAAAGGGGCGCAGGCACAAGAATTTTATTTGACTACTTACTTAAGCAAAACAATATACCTACTAACCTAATAAACTCTTATGAAAAAGAATATAATACGCATTTGGCAGTTGCTGTCGCAATAGAAAATGATGTGGCTAAAGTAGGGCTTGGCATAGGCTCTGTAGCTAAGCTTATGGGACTTGATTTTATTAAAGTGGGGCAAGAGCAGTACGACTTTTTAACGACGGAAGAAAATTTGCAAGATGAGCGTATTCAAAAATTTATTGCTTTGCTTAGCAGTCAAGAAATTAAGCAAAAATTCCTTGAGTTTGGCGATTATACAGTAGACCATTTAGGTGAAATAGAGATAATAAAATGTTAGATAACTATAATAGAGAAATTAATTACTTGCGCCTTTCTGTCACTGACCTTTGCAATTTAAAATGCAAGTATTGTATGCCGTATGGCGTGGAAAAGTGCAGTCATGACGATATTCTTAGGCTAGAACAGCTAGCTATTATTGTTAAGGCGCTTACCACTCTTGGAATAGAAAAAGTACGGATAACTGGGGGAGAACCACTTGTAAGGCGGGGCATAGTAAACTTAATTAAGCAAATTTCGCCTTTAGTTAAAAATGTATCATTGACCACAAACGGCACTTTGCTTGCCCCTGTTTGTAAAGACTTAAAAGAAGCGGGGCTTAATTCTATTAATATTGGTATAGATACGCTTGAGCCTGATGTATATAAAGAGCTTACTTTAGGTGGAAATATTAATGACGCCATAGGTGGAATTAAAGAAGCTTATAACTTTGGCTTTAAGCTAAAAATAAACGCTGTTTTGCAAAAAGGTATAAATGAAGATAAGTTGCCCAGTCTTTTAGACTTTGCCAAACAAAATGGCGCTAATTTACGCTTTGTTGAGCTAATGCCTTTTGATCAGACGAAAGATTATTTTGAAAAACATTATGTTTCTGCTTTAAATATTATAAAAAGATATAATTTAAAATTTGCTTGGCGGGAAAATAATTGTAGCTACTATCATTATGGCGATGAAATAATAGGACTAATTACACCTATTAGTGATAAGTTTTGTTCTAGTTGCAATAGAATAAGGGTTACAGCTAAAGGTCTGCTGCTGCCATGCCTTAATTATAAAATAGAGTATGACTTAAAACCGTACCTAAATGACTTTGACAAGCTAGTTTCTTATTTGGCAAACTGCATTAAGGCAAAGCCTAAACAGCATAATTTAGATAACGGGCAGTGGCAAAAAAATATGTTTGGCATAGGGGGATAAGCAATGGAATTTACGCACTTTAATGAGCAAGGTAGGGCAAAGATGGTTGATGTTACTGAAAAGGCTATTACAACAAGAGTTGCTGTTGCAAGGGGAGAAATCCATATAAGCAGTGACGCACTTTATGCAATTAAGAAAGGTAAAGTTAGAAAAGGCGATACGCTTGCTGTTGCGCAAGTTGCCGCAGTAATGGCAGCAAAAAATACTTCAAGCATTATTCCTATGTGCCACAACATTCCCCTTACAAGCGTAGATGTAAGCTTTGAATATACTGATTATGGCATAGAAGTTTTTGCTAAAGTTAAGTGTACAGCAAAAACAGGTGTAGAAATGGAAGCATTGCACGCAGTTAGCGTTGCTTGCCTAACTATATACGATATGGTAAAGGCTATTGATAAAAAAATGACTATAAACAATATAGAGCTTGTCAAAAAAACTGGCGGCTCTAGCGGAGATTTTACAAAATGAAAGCAAAAGTTGTAGCTGTAAACATAAGTGAAAAAAAAGGCATTATAAAACACCCTGTGCCGCTTGTAAAATGCATTCAAGATTATGGCATAGAAAATGATGCCCATGCAGGGCCTGGCATTAGACAAGTTAGCTTGCTTGGCGTAGAGAGCATTAAAAAGTTTGAAGAAATAAAAAATATTAAAGGGCTTTGCTCTGGAAAGTTTGCTGAAAACATAACTACTCAAGGTATAACTTTATACAAGCTACCCATAGGAACTAGGCTTAAGATAGGAGAAACTATTCACGAAGTCAGTCAAATAGGCAAAAAGTGTCACGCCAATCAAGGTTGTGAGATAGCAAAGCTATTTGGGCATTGCGTTATGCCCTTAGAAGGTATTTTTACAAAGGTAATTGCAGGCGGCATAATAAAACCTGGCGACAGCATAGAAATTATCTAAAAAAAATCTATAAACTCTTTAGTTTCAGCTTTTTTTGGACTCTTAAGAATATTAGCGCTTTGCTCCCTTTCCACTACATATCCATCTTTAAGAAATATTACTTCATGGGCAAGGCTTGCTTGGCGCAAGCTATGAGTGGCAAAAATAACAGTGGTGTTATGCTCTTTTGCGTAGTTTATAAGCTCATTTTCCACCTTAAGCGCAGCTTTTATATCCATAGCCGAAGTTGGCTCATCAAGCAATAGCGCGCAATGCTTTTTTACCATAAGTCTTGCAAGCGCAGTTTTTTGCGTTTCTCCTCCCGAAAGACGGCTGGCGTTTTTATTCTTTAGCTTGCCAAGTTCTAACTTTTCCATAATTTTATCAACACTTTCTAAGTGTTTTTTTCTCTCCTTAAAAGGAAAAGCCAGCAAAATATTATTCTTTACCGATATAGAAAAAGCATAGCTATGCTGCGGCATATACGCCATGTCTTTTATAGGCTCTTTTATCTCACCGTCAAAATCAACAATATTGGCAAGACATTTTAACAAAGTAGATTTACCTGAGCCGTTAGCGCCTATCAGCGCATAAATTTTACCTTGCTCAAACTTAAGGCATGAAACATCAAGAGCAACTTTCTGACCATAAACTTTTTTTGCCGTTATTATCATTTGTTTGTCCCCTTTTGCAATAGGCTTGCAATGAGATTTACGGCAACTACAATAAGCATAAGTACTACCCCAAGTGCAACAGCGTAAGAAAACTCCCCTGTGTTATAGTTAAGCGCAATGGTCGTTGTCATAACTCTTGTTTTGTGTAAAATATTGCCGCCCACTATTTGCACTGCGCCAACTTCAGACATTGCTCTAGCAAAGGCAAACAAATATACGGCGATAAGCTGATACCTGCACTCTATTACGGTTAATGCAAGCACCTTGCCATAACCTAGCTTTAGTCCTTTTGCTGTGTCCAAAAACCTTTGACAAATTGCGCTTGCTGAACTTTCTGTCATGCCAGCTACTATTGGTGTTATTAGCACCACTTGAGCTATTATCATAAGTTCAACTGAATAGATAAGACCTAGTTTGCCAAATGGTCCTGTTCCTGAAAAAAGCACATAAATAACTATGCCAGCAACAACAGGCGGAAAGCCCATAAAAGTTCTTAAAAGCATTACCACTGCATCTTTTCCTTTAAAATTGCTTATAGCAATCAATAGCCCTATTGGCACTCCTAATAAAAGCGCCAATAGGGAGCTTGAAAATGCCATTTTAAGCGTGGTTAATACAATTTCGGTGAGCATATCGCTCCCTGAAAAAATAAGCTTAAACGCGCTAGTTAGTGTAGTACCCATTTAGCTTATTTTGCTAAATTCTTTTTGTATGTAAGGAAAGTAGCTTTATCGCTAAGGATATAGCCTTGCTTTTCCGCTGCCATGTTAAGACATGCGCCCATACCTTGCCCTGCTGAAATATACCAGTCTTTTATCTCTTCTGGCAAAGCGCTAACATCGTTTGTGATGCCTAGCTCTTTATCCCAAAGCTTTACTTCAGCGTTATGTGTGCCTGATTTATCGCCGCGCGATATAAAGGTGAGCTTAGCGTCAGCTATTGCGGCAAAAGCTTCTTTAATGTTAGCTGATTGCTCAACATTTGCAGGGTCTGCCTTAGGTCCTACAAGCACAAAATAGTTATACATAAAGGATATTCTCTCTGCGCTAAATCCTGCAACTTTGCGAGCAAAGCCAGCGTTTACAAAAGCTTCTTCAGATGCTTTGCTATGTACTAAAATAAGGTCAGCGTTGCCCATCTCTGCCGCCTTTATTGCAGCGCCTGTGCCTGCTGATGCCACATTTACTTTGTAGCCGTAAGTTTTTTCAAATGCAGGTAAAATAAAAGCCATAAGCCCAGAGTCGTTTACTGAAGTAGTGGTCGATAGCGCAATTTCTTTAGTGTCACTAGTGGCTTGCGGTATCTCCACATCTTTAACGGTGGCGTCTTCTTGCAAATAGAATAGCTTTTCGCCATGGCTTTCTACGCCAAAGGACGCAATAAGCTCTCTTGTTGATTTAAGGCTTAACCAATTAATAAAAGCGTCTGCGCCCTCTTTATTAATGTTCACTTCATTTGTGGTATCAAATGGCGCATCGGGGTTTACCGCTATAACAGAGTATGTGTTTTTGAGGTCATCATCTTGCTCAAAAAGAATGGTTAACTCATCATTGCCTGTGCAAGCAGTAAAAGCAGTAACGCAAATTACAAGCAGCGCTAAAATCAGCGCGATTGAAAGTGTTTTTTTCATTTTTCCTCTCCTTTCCACAATGGGAGGCATAGCGGTTTCCCTGCTATACCCCGTTTGATAGGCCATGGCAAATCTTTTTTGCTTTAGGTTCTACCAAATCGGATATTATTATGATAAATATATTATAACAATTGGAGCTATGGATTTCAAGACCTAAATTAGTCAGCTTGCCTAGCTTTCGCTAAGTCAGCATACATCTTTTCTTTTACCTTGGCGTCTATCTTATACCTTAAAATTGGAATTATGGAAAGTAGCATACATATGCCAGGTATCAAGATATAGGCTAAAAATATCCAGTTTTGCATAGTGGAAGTAATTGTTACCAATCCTTTTGCCACCTTTTCAGCGTTATATCCAGCTGCGCCCACTATAAAAATACCCACGGCCACGCTTAAAGCATTACTTATCTTAATGCTTAAGCTAAGCACAGCAAACTGTATTCCTTCCGTCCTTTTTCCTGTCTGCCACTCTCTATAATCTACTATGTCGCTAACCATAACCATAGGCAAATATCCATGCGGTCCAAAACTAAAGCCCACAAACACCTGATATGCAAGTATTGCGCCTAGCGTTCTAAAGATAGGCAGTCCTGGCACATACAAAATTGTTGCAATAACACAAACTATACCGCCGTAAATAGCAAAGATAATAAAAGTCTTTTTCTCTCCCCATTTTTTATTTATTATTGGTATTAAAAGAATGGATATAACTGCGCTAAGACCAGATGTTAGACCAATTAACCAAACAAGATTTTCTCCTGCCATAAAACCAAGTAATGGCAAGGTAACACCGTCTTTTAATAGCACAGCCCCTGCCTGAACTCCTATTCCCATTGCCATATTGCGCCCAAACCCTAGCATAAATGACAAAAACAATAGCATAAGCATACGGTTTTGTTTAAGCTCTTTAACCATCTCTTTTAAGCTCATAATATTTTCTGTCTTTGGTACGGTTTCTTTAACAAAAAAGGGTATAAGCAAGTATAAAGCTAGTCCAATTATGCCAAATGCTATTGCGGCAATTAAATATTCTTTTGCGTTTATTGCGCCATTTTCTGACTTTGTCAATACGCAAATAACAGGCACAGCTACACTAGGCACAGTTAGCGAAACAGATTTTAAAAAGTTAGCAATGCCAGCTGCGCTATTTCTCTCTTCAGCGTTTGGACTAAGCAAGGCAAGCATACCTTGACTTGGAATGTCAGCAAAACTCATAGCTATATTCCAAAGCAGCGTCGTTACCGTTATGTAAATATACATACCAGTTTGCGACTTAAATTCAAACACAATAAACATAAGCGTCGTTAAAAAAGCCAAAGGAAATGCGCTCATAAAAATAAAGGGGCGCATTTTCCCCATTTTAAAGTTGCTTCTGTCAATTAGATTACCTATAAAAGGGTCTGCTAAGGAGCTTATAGCTTTAGCTACAAGTATAATGACAGCTACTGCCATAAGGTTTGCGCCAAACATACTGGTATAAAATTGTGACTGATAAGTATTTATATAACCTATAAATAATTGCACTCCAAATATGCCTAAGGCATAAATCCACGCGCTTTTTGCACTAAGAACCTTTTTTGTTGCCATAATAATTTTTCCTATTCCTTAACTAAGCTAGAAAGTCCAATTATATCTTCTACAGGCAAGGATATCACAATGCCTTTTCCTTCAGTGGTTAATCCTACTTCCTGATAGATAGCTTTCATTATATCCTTTCTTATGCTTTTGTCTGTTACGATAAGCACAATATCTTTTTCAGGCTCAATGGTAATGCCCAACACCTTAGTTGCGTCTAAACTGCCTGTTCCCCTGCCATGCAAAACAGTGCCGCCTTTTGCGCCCGCTGTCTTAGCCGCTTTCATAACAGTCTCACAATAGCCGCGTTCTACAATAGCTACAAGCAACGAATATTCCACCATGATTTATTTTTCCTCCTTATTATCTAAACTTCTAGTAAGATACTTAAGCGCCAACATACTTGATAGATTGCTAATCCTAATTTGAAATGCCACTCCAGTATCTGGATTATTGATGTCTAGCTCTTCTTTTAGCAGTTTAAATATAATCTTTATCTTTTCTTGCTCAGCTATGCTTAAAATAACTGTCTTTTCCTTTTCGCCCAGTCCAAAATATGACAGCATTTCGGTAGGCGCTGTGCCTTTGGCGGGAATAGCAATATGATAATCAATACCATGGTCATTAAACATTTTTATGACCTTTTTATCTTTATTGCGGTTAACTATTACCACAATAAGCTTTAGTGGTTTAATTTCAAATTCTGACATTCTCTCCCCCTTTATTCTTCCTTATCCTTAACAAGCTCTTCTTTATCTGCGCTAGTTTCTACCACTTCTGTACCCTTTTCACTCTCTTTTGCTTTGTTGTCATCAATTTCAATTTTCTTTTCATTCTCAATAGCTATGCTGTTATCAACTTCACTATCTTTTTCGCTCTCTTTTGCTAAGCTTATGGCAACTTCATCAAAATCTATTACTTCTTGATTATACTCTGACACCGTCAAAGTTTCTATTTGCGGTATAATATCTGCTTTTTCAATATCTTTCTTTTTTGCTTTATCTTTATACTTATATATTAGACCAAGCAACTGTATAGTTACAAGGGGGGTCATTGCCACAAAGCCAACTAACCCAAAGGCATCGGTAAGCACATTGCCGTCAAGAGCTACGCTTGCGCCTATGCCCATAGGAAGCAAAAACGCCGACGCCATAGAGCCAGCCGCCACCCCGCCACTGTCAAAGGCTATGCCGGAAAATATAGGCGGAGCTATAAAGGTTAGCACAACTGCCGCTATATAAACAGGCAACACAAAATACCATATGCTTATGCCGCTTAGCACTCTTACCATGGATAGCGCAAGAGATACAGACACGCCAAGTGCTAGGCTTATTAGCATACTTTTTCTAGAAATGCTGCCAGCTGTTATATCTGCTACTTGCTTAGTAAGCACATGGACAGCGGGTTCTGCAAACACAATAACAAGTCCTATTATAAGCCCTATCGGAACAAGCCACCATTTATAGATAGAGCCAGCTATAGTATTGCCAAGCGTTGCTCCAATTGGCATAAATCCAACATATACCCCTGTTAAAAACAAGGTAAGTCCCACAAAAGTATATAATAGCCCAATTATTATTCTAATAACTTGCATTTTGGGCAATTTTAGCACTACAAATTGAAAGATAAAGAAAACCACCACAATGGGCGCAAGCGCTATTCCAACTTCCTTTATATATGGCAAAAATCCATTTAGAAAAACCATTATCATTTCGCCAAAATTGTCAACGGGGGGGATTTCTACAACGACATAAGGTAAAGGTGATTTATTTATAAGGCCAAATACCAAAATAGCAAGAATAGGTCCTGTTGAGCAAAGTGCAATTAATCCAAAACTGTTATCGTGGTCAGAGTTTCCTTCGCGCACCGCCGCAAGACCTATACCAAAAGACACCAAAAAGGGAACTGTTATAGGGCCTGTGGTAACTCCCCCGCTATCTAGCGCAATACCTAGGTATTCATTTGGCACAAATAAAGCCAAAATAAAAATTAAGCTATAACTTATAAGTAGTATATATTTTAATTTGATTGCAAAAACCACTCTTAGCAAGCTAATTACTAAAAACATTCCTACGCCTATTGCCACGCTATAAATGACGGCTTTGCTTGCAAGCTGTTCACTAAGCACATGCAAGTCTGGTTCTGCCAGCGTTATTATAAGTCCAATAACAAGACAGATAGCAATAGATGCAATTAGTTTTTTGTTTTTGGATACAACTGAACCTAGAGAATTTCCAATAGTCAGCATTGCAATATCAGCGCCCAAAGAAAACAGCGTCATACCTATCATGACAAGTATAGCGCCCATCAAAAAAAGGCCTATGTCTATACCTTTTATTGTAGGCAGGACTAAACCTAGCGCAACAACTATTATACTAATAGGAAGCACTGATAAAAATGATTCGTAAAGCTTGCTAAGTAAATCTTTCAACTATTATATTCCTTTATTTTTATTATAAAATACAACTTTCAAGCGATATAATTATAACCAATAAGTTATATTTAGTAAACGCTTAAAAGATATACTATTAGGCAAGGAATTTAAGACAAGAATTTTATTTTAATTCTAGCAAGCGTCTTGCCATAAGCACACCCATAGCAGAAGCCATCATAAGTCCCCTAGTCCAGCCTGTAGAGTCTCCTAAACAATGCAAGTTTTTAACATTGGTGTTAAAGTTTTTATCCATTGTAATTTTGTTGCTATAAAATTTAAGCTCTGGAGAATACAATAGCGTTTCAGGGCTTGCAAATCCAGGAACTACCTTGTCCATTGCTTTAATAAAATTTATGATGTTTGTCATAGCTCTATACGGCATTGCCGCAGTTATGTCGCCTGCAATAGCGTCAGTTAGAGTAGGTTTTAGATTGCTTTGAGTAAGCTCTTTTTGCCATGTGCGTTTGCCGTTTAGGATATCGCCAAACCTTTGCACAAGTATTCTGCCGTTTGCAAGCATATTGGTGATTTCGCCCACTTTTTGCGCATAGGCAATAGGCTGGTTAAAGGGCGTAGTAAAATTATGAGAGCAAAGTATGCTAAGGTTGGTGTTGTTGCTCTTTTTGCCCTTGTAAGAATGCCCGTTTACGACAGCTAGGTCATTGTCATAGTTTTCTTGACTTACATAACCGCCTGGATTTTGGCAAAATGTGCGCACCTTGTCCTTAAAAGGATTGGGATAGCCAACTAGCTTACCTTCATATAAGACTTCATTTATCTCTTCTATTATTTCATTTCTTACTTCTACACGCACGCCAATGTCTACTGTGCTTGGCTGATGCTCTATATTGTATTCGCTACAAATTTTTTCTAGCCAGTCGGCGCCACGCCTGCCTGTGCAAACTATTGTTTTGCCAGCTTCTATAACAAACTCTTCTTTGCCTTTTTTACATTCTACTCCCACGCAAGCATTATCTTTAATAATTAAATCGTTGCAGGCGCAATTAAAGATAAGCTCTACACCTTTCTCTTGTAAAAATTGCTCTATGGAAAAATAAATGGCCTGCGCTTTTTCCGTACCCAAATGCCTTATGGGGCAGTCTATAAGCTTTAGTCCTGCTTGAATGGCTTTTTTACGGATTTCCTTTATTTTTTCGGGATTGCCAACGCCTTCTATTTCGCCGTCTGCGCCAAAGTCTAAATAAATTTTGTCGGTGTAATCAATAGTTTCTTGCGCAAGGTCGTGACCAATAAGATTGGGTAAATCTCCGCCAACATCGGTACATAGTGAAAGCTTGCCATCGCTAAATGCTCCAGCGCCCGCAAAACCTGTCGTTATAGCGCATGATGGGCAGTTTATGCAGTGTCCCACCTTATGTTTTGGGCAAGCCCTTTTCCTAAGTGAAAGCCCTTTATCTATGATGGTGATTTTTTTGTTACTGCCACACCTTATAAGCTCTAGCGCGGTAAATATGCCAGAAGGCCCAGCTCCTACTATTACTATATCAGTTTTCATATTCATTTCTCCTAATTTTGCTTTTAAACACCATTACCCATTATAAGAAAAATATCCTTTTTTGTCAATGGAATTACCCTTACGGTATATGCTATAAAGGTTGCAAAATACCATAATTTCGGGTATAATTTATACCTATGATTAATTTTTGCAAATAATATAAATTAGCTGGCATTAAACAAGAAAAAGGACTTTATAATATACGGTGAACTATTTATTTTTTGATATAGAATGCGCCAATTGCGATAACGGCATGGGCAAAATTTGCAGTTTTGGATATGTGCTTTGCGACTCTTCATTTAATATTATAGAAAAAAAAGACTTGCTCATAAACCCTGATGCAAAATTTAGCTACGGTGTATTTAGTAAAAAGTACATTACCTTAGGCTATCCCCAAAGCGAATTTTTAAAACAGCCAAAGTTTGATGAAATGTATCCGCTTATTAGGGAGATTTTAACAAAACCTAACCAAATTGTTTTAGGGCATGCGGTAGACAATGATGTAAACTTTTTGCTAGGCGACTGCGACAGATATAACTTACCCATAATAGAATTTGATTTTTTTGACAGTCAAGAGCTTTATAGAGTGTATACAAACAGCGCATTGCACAAAAACTTATCGGCAATTTGTCAAGAGCTTGATATTGCTGTTGGCAATGCCCACCGAAGCGACGACGATGCAGAAATGACAATGCAAGTTGTTAAAACAATGTGCAAAAAACAAGGCTTAGAGCTTGCGGAACTATTAAAAAAATATCCCACCAGCAACCACAAAATGAGCCACCTTATCAAAAAGCACAAAGAGCGAAAACAGTACTTTTTATTTAAACAGTACCTTAAAGCAGCCAAAAGACAAAATGATAAAGACAATACACTAGAGGGCAAGGTTTTTTGCTTTTCTAGAAAGGTAGAATCGCTTAACTACGGCAAGGCGGCAAAACTTATACAAAAGGTGATTGACTTAGGCGGAAGTTATACAACAGATGTCACCACAGCCCTTTATTTTGTTAGAGGAAAAGGCGGTTGCGACCGACTTACAAAAGCGCTTAAAGATAGTAACATATCTATCATCACGCTTGGCGCTTTTGCAAAAATGCTAAATACAAATTACGCAACGCTTGCGCCGCTTAATATGGAGAAGTATTTAGCAAAACATAAAAAGACTAAAAAATCACATAAATAAGTGTTAACTTACGCAAAATTATAATAGGAGCGGAATATGTCAAGAGTTACAAAGAATTGCAGAAAGCCAAAAGGCATATTTGGCAATCTTATGATAAGGCGTATGAATAAACGCCATTTAGAATTAATACAGTGGGGACTTTCTCATTACAATTTTAGTCAAGCGGCATCCATATTAGATATTGGTTGCGGCGGCGGTATAACAATAGACTTATTGTTGCAAAAATCTTGCGCTAAAGTAATTGGAATGGACTATTCTCCGTTGTGTGTAAAAATGGCAACTAGAAAAAACTTTAAAAACATAAGAGCAAACAGAGCCAAGATTGATTTAGGCAATGTGCTAAATATGAAATACCTTGATAATTCATTTGATATAGTGACTGCAGTAGAAACTATATATTTTTGGAACCCTATAAATGTTGCGCTTAAAGAAGTTTACCGCGTGCTAGCAGACGGGGGCAGGTTTATTATAATAAATGAATTAAGCAAAGATCACCAAACTTGTGACCAATGCAAAAAATTGGAAGACAAGTTAAATCTCAAAATTTATACTGAGAAAGAATTGGTAAAACACCTTAAAGACGCAGGTTTTACAGTAGCTAACATATCATACAAAGATAAATGGATAACACTTGAAGCTCTAAAAAAATAGCGCTTTGCTTTACTTTTTAGAAGTATTGACCTTTAATGACTTTCGGGTTATAATTACATTTGAATTACATTTTTTAATAAAACAAAAACTAAAATACATTTTGATTACAAAAGGGAAGTGATTTTAATGATAAAAACTGGTTTTGATAGCGCTAAATATTTAGAAATGCAATCCAAAAAAATATCAGAACGCATAGAAGAATTTGGTGGCAAGCTATACTTAGAGTTTGGCGGCAAGTTATTTGATGATTTTCACGCTTCCCGTGTCCTTCCAGGTTTTGCAGCTGACAACAAAATAATTTTATTGCAAAACTTAAAAGATAAAGCCGAAATAATAATAACCATTAACGCAATTGATATAGCTAAAAATAAACTACGATCTGACCTTGGCATTACATACGATGATGATGTGCTTAGGCTTATAGATATCTTTAGAAGCAAAGGCTTGTATGTAGGAAGCGTTGTCATCTCACAATTTAGCAAAGACAATCAGCCAGCTATTGCATTTGGTAAAAAATTAGAAAAACTTAATTTACGCGTCTATCGCCATTATACCATAAAAGGTTATCCCAACGATGTTTCTCATATTGTAAGCGATGATGGCTATGGCAAAAATGACTATGTAGAAACTTCAAGACAGCTTATTGTAGTTACTGCGCCAGGGCCGTGCAGTGGCAAGATGGCGACTTGTCTTAGCCAACTTTATCACGAACACAAAAGGGGCATTAAGGCAGGGTATGCAAAGTATGAAACTTTCCCTATTTGGAATTTACCTTTAGACCACCCAGTAAACATAGCATATGAAGCTGCCACAGCAGACCTTAACGATGTAAACTTGTTAGACCCGTGGCACTTTGCCGCCTATAATGAAAAGGCAGTAAACTATAATAGAGATGTGGAGACATTCCCTATCCTTAACTTGCTCTTTGAAAGAATTATGGGAGAATCCCCTTACAAATCCCCGACCGATATGGGCGTTAATATGGTAGGTTTTTGCATAAGCGATGATGCACTTTGCCAAGAAGCTGCAAGACAAGAAATAATAAGGCGTTATTTTAAAGCAATGGTGGGAGAAAGACAATATATCTCAAGCAGCTTAGAAACGCAAAAAATTAAGCTTATGATGGATAGACTTGGGCTAAGCGTAAATGATAGGCTTGTTGTGCCAGCTGCATTAAAATGCCAAAAGCGCACCCGCACCCCTAGCGCTGCCATTCAGCTTAATGACGGCAGAATAATAACAGGAAAAACCACCGACCTTATGGGCTGTTCAAGCTCCGTTTTGCTTAACTCTCTTAAAGCGCTTGGCAACATTGACGACAGCGTAAAGCTTATAGCACCATCGGCAATAGAGCCAATTCAAGCGCTCAAAACACAATATTTAGGCAGCAAAAACCCAAGACTGCATACTGATGAAGTGCTAATTGCGCTATCTATGAGCGCAGCAACTAATCAGCTTGCTAAATACGCTATGGCGCAACTAAAATACCTAAACGGCTGTGAGATACATACAACAACTATTTTAGGTTCGGTAGATGAAAGAGTATTTAGAAGTTTAGGTCTTAATGTGACAAGCGAACCTGTATACTCCACCAAAAAACTTTACCGAAAATAAATTACAGGACGGCTTAGAAGCCGTCCTAATTTTAAGCTATTTTATTTTTCTAATTCTACTTCAAAATAAGTGTCAGACGGCGCAATATCTTGCACAAACCCCGCACCATATCTTTCCCATAGACCTTGGTCTATAAGTTTTCCTAAAAGCACATTGCGTCCCACAAAATATTCGTCAAGGTTATCAACTATATCATTAGTGTATCCGCTTATTATAGCTAGCACCAAACTGTCACTTATTTTATCAAAATTCTGGCTAAAAATAGACAATGCTGAGCCAATAGTTTTATCAATACTTTTTATTACTTCTAATAAAAATGGCATTAAATTGCTGTCATATGCTTCCAAAATTCCTTTATTAAATAATTTTGGCAAATCAATATTAATAAGCAATTCTGGCCATAGCTCTGCAAAATATTGACTTTGTTGCTGGATATAATAAAAAATGCTAAAAATTGTGTACTTTATAAGGCTAAGCTCAGGACCGCCTACAAAATTTTCATCGCCTGCTAACAATTTCATTACCATTATTGGTGCAAGGTCGGCAAGGCTTTTATATTCGGACTCTGGCAAGTCAATATCATAGTTTTCTAGTATTCTTTGCAAAGAGATATTATCATTTTCTTTGTTCTTATAAAATGGATTATTTATAATTTTATCAACTACGCCGTCGGCAAAAACTTGCATAGTTTGCTTTGCTTCAGTTGGTAAAGACATTCCCCTAAGCGCATCGGGAGCTGAAGTGACTAAATTATTTATATAGTGATAAAAATGGTTATAACAATAAGTTTGCAAGCCGTTTTCCAGTTCCTTTTTTAAGCTGTCATCGCTAAACGGAGGCAAATATTTGACATTTAGGTTATCAAAACTGCAAGTGTTTATCACCACTTTTTTCTTGTTAAAGCTCATTTCTCTATAAGTTAGGGGATAAAGTGTCATAGACGCTCCCGACACTTCATAAAGCTCATTATCGTTTTCTGTCTTTAATGAGCTTATATCTTGAATATGGTCGTGACCAGAAAAGATAAACTTTGCGCCTTTATCAGCTATGCTTTTGGTAAGTGTGTTAAATTGCGCCCCTGCTTTTCTGTTAAGCGCCGCTTGCACAAAAGGCGGATAATGGTCTAGCATGGTGTCGTGCGCAAAAATTATGGGAGTAACTTTGTCTTCAATACATTTGTTAACTTGCCCTTCTATCCATCTTATATGGGCGTCACTCAATTCGCTTGCCTTGACATCTATTTCATCTTGGCCATAGTGTATCATATTATCTACGCCAATAACTCTATACTTTTTATTTACATTTGCCGCATAGCTTAAGGTGTTCGGGCTTTTTTCAACTGCTTGTTCATAGCCAAACTCTTTATATATTTCCCTAAACCTTGCAGGATTAATTTTTTTACCCACTTCGCCTTTATTTACTGGCAAGTCGTGGTTACCGTTTATTACAAACACCTTACAGCCTGCCCTTTTTAGCTTATCAAAGGCCGCCGCTGCTACAAGGTGAGATTCTTCATCGCCATACTCTGTGATATCTCCGCCCACAAAAACATATTTATATTTTTTTTGAATAAGCTCATCTACCAAAGAATGCAAAATAGCTTCCGATATATGTAACAGCTTTTGCCGTTTTGTGTACGAAACAAAGTTTTCTTTGGTGAATTTACTGCTAGCAACTACATGCAGGTCGCTTATAAAAGCATAATCATAGCTAATTTTGTTGTTACAAGATACCAAAGGCAAGCAAAGTAAAGCCGCAATAATGACTATAAGTAATATTGAAAATATTTTTTTCATGTAAAAGATGTCCTTTCTCTTCGCAAAAAATTTTCCCTCATTAGTTAATTCCCCATAATAAGCTTTTATGGAAAATAGCGCTCAAGGTAATTTTATACTTAAGTATTTTTAATATATTTTTGCCCGAATGTTTAGTAAAAAGGTTTTTCTTTAGTTTCTACCTAATCATAACATAATCTAAAATATGATACAAGAGCTATTATACATCTAGTCTTGCCAAATCTTCAATGGTTTCGCGCCTTACTGCCAAAGAATCTTTGCCATTTGACACCATCACAATAGGCGGACGGGGAATTTTATTATAATTAGAGCTCATAGCGTAATTATATGCGCCCGTTACTAGCACTGCCAAAACATCTCCCCTTTGAGGCTTTGTAATTGTGACATCTTCTTGTATAAGGTCTCCGCTTTCACAGCATCTTCCAGCTATGGTGCATTTATAATCTGCTTTTTTGCTAGCTTTGTTTGCTACAAGCACAGTATAAGGCGACTGATATAGCGCATATCTTGGATTGTCTGTCATACCGCCGTCTATTGAAACATAATTCTTAAAGCCAGGTATTTCCTTAACGCTTCCCACTGTATACAGCGTAATTCCAGCGTCAGCTACCAAACTTCTACCAGGTTCCATTAATATAATGGGCATTTTGATGTCATACTTTTTGCATAGCTCTTTGATATGGTCGCTAATTTTTATTATATTTTGTTCATAGTCTATTTGTGGATTATCCTTAGTGTATCTTACGCCAAATCCACCGCCTAAATTTAGATATTCTGCCATATAGCCATATTTTTTATCAATTTCTGCTATAAAATTAAGCATAATATCGGCTGCGTCTATAAAGGGCTGACAATCAAAAATTTGACTTCCTATATGGCAATGAAAACCTTTAAGCTCAATGTTTTTCTTACTAAGCGCGTAAGTGGTGATAAAATCAGCTTGGTTTGTGCCAATTGCTTGACCGAATTTTGAGTCAATATTGCCTGTGCATACTGCCTTATGTGTGTCGGGGTCAATGCCTGGCGTAAGCCTTAAAAGTACTTTTTGCTTTATATTAGCTATTTTTGCATAATTATCAATTGCGTCAAGCTCTTCTATATTATCGGCTACAAAAAATCCAACTTTGCTATTTATTGCGTACTTTATGTCTTGGTCGGTTTTGTTATTGCCGTGAAAAAAAGCTTTTTCCATAGGAAAACCAGCCAAAACAGCGGTATAAATCTCTCCTGATGACACCACATCTATGCCAATTCCTTCTTCTTTAGCTATCTTATACATACCCTTAAAGCAAAGCGCCTTAGAAGCATAAAGGGGCATAGCTTTTGCGCCAAAACTCTTTTCCATAGCATTTTTATATGTCCTTATGTGGCTGCGCACTCTATCTTCATCCATTACCATAAGAGGTGTGCCATATTTTTTAGCTAAAGTTGTTGTATCGCAATTGGCAAACGCTAGATTGCCTTTATCATTTATCTTTAGATTGTCGTGTATCATCTTTTATGTTTTCCTTTAATGTTTTTTATAGTAGATTATCTAGCCTTGCTGCCGCTTCAACAGTTAAATCTTTATCGCCAAATGATGAAAGTCTAAAGTAGCTTTCACCTGCGCTGCCAAAGCCTGCTCCAGGGGTGCCAACTATTTGAGCGTTTTGTAATAAGTAATCAAAAAATTCCCATGATGACATACCTTTTGGACATTTTAGCCAGATATATGGCGAAGAAATTCCGCCAGTAAAATATATGCCTTTCTTGGTAAACAGGTCAGCAAGCACTTTTGCGTTTTGCATATAATATGCTATAAGTTTGTTGCATTCTTTTTCCCCTTGTTCTGTCAAAACGGCTTCAGCCCCCCTTTGCACCATATAAGGCACTCCATTAAACTTGGTAGCTTGCCGTCTTGCCCACAGCTTGTTAAGGCTAGTTCCGCTGCTTTCCAAAGCCTTAGGCACTACCATCCAAGCGCACCTTGTACCTGTAAAGCCAGCCATTTTGGAAAAACTGCAAACTTCTATTGCGCACTCTTTCGCGCCATCTATTTCATATATAGAGTGTGGATATTCGCCCACAATAAAACTCTCATAGGCTGCGTCAAATATAATAAGAGAGCCTGTTTGTCTAGCAAACTGTACCCATTTTTTCAACTGTTCAAAATTATAGACAGCGCCCGTTGGGTTGTTTGGTGAGCAAAGGTAAATAATAAGTCCTTCTTCTCTTGTTTTAGGTGGCATAGGCAAAAATTGGTTATCTATATTAGCTTCCAAAAACTCCACCTTTCTGCCGCTCATTATGTTGCTGTCTAAGTACACAGGGTACACAGGATTTGGAATTAGAATTTTGTTGTCGCCAAGTATGTCCACAATGTTGCCTACATCGCTCTTTGCTCCATCGCTTACAAACACTTCTTGACTTTCTATTTCAACATTAAATTTTTTGTAGCGTTTTGATATTGCTTCTCTAATAAAATCATATCCATATTCTGGCGCATAGCCGCGAAAAGTAGCTTTTTCAGTCATCTCTTGAACAGCTTTTTGCATAGCGTCCGTCGCTGTTTTTGGCAGTGGAAGGGTAACATCTCCAATGCCTAGTCTAATGACCTTTTTGTCAGGGTTTTCCTTTACATATGCGTTTACTCTCTTAGCTATTTCACTAAACAAATAACTTTCTTTTAAGCTCTTGTAATTTTCATTAATTTTTATCTTCATATTCATACACTCCATCATATACTTTTGTTGCTTTTCCTGTCATAAAGACTTTCATATCTTTGTTACAAACTATGTTAAGCTCTCCGCCAATTAGTTTTACCGTTACATTTTCACCATAATCACAATATCCATTTAGTATAGCGGCAACTACTGTGGCGCAAGAACCTGTACCGCAAGCGTGCGTTTCGCCGCTACCCCTTTCCCACACCCGCATTTTTAGCGTTTTTCTGTCTATCACTTTTACAAACTCTGTGTTTACTCTTTCAGGGAATAAGTCAAGATTTTCAAAACTTGGACCAATCTTTTCTAAATTAAGATTATCTATTTCATCTAAAAAGATAACAGCATGGGGATTTCCCATAGAAACTGCCGTAATAAAATATGGCTTGTCATTAACTATAACTTTTTCATTTATCATAGACTTAGAAGCTATTACAGGAATTTCCTTGGGGTCTATGATAGCAAGTCCCATATCTACCTTAACTGTGTCTACCTTTCCATTTACCACAAAAAGCTCTAAATACTTAATGCCGCTCAAGGTTTCTATAGACAAACTCTTTTTATCCGTTATGCCGTTATCGTAAAGATACTTCCCCACGCACCTTATAGCGTTACCGCACATTTTGCCCTCACTGCCATCGGCGTTAAACATTCGCATCTTGGCGTCGGCTACTTCTGATTTGCAAATTAGCACAACACCATCTGCGCCAACAGAATATCGTCTTGACGACATCATAATAGCTAATTTTGAGGGGTCTTTAATGTCATTATCTAGACAATTGATATAGATGTAATCATTGCCTATACCATGCATTTTAGTAAAATTAATTTTTTTCATTCTTTAGCATATCCTTCATGTTATATAAACCTGCTTTTTGCTCTGTCAAATATTTTGCCGCCTTAATGGCGCTCTCAGCAAACAAACTTCTAGCGTGCGCTCTATGCTTTAGTGTAAGCGTTTGTGTATCGGTAGCAATAATTACTTGATGCTCTCCTATGACATCGCCAAGTCGCAATGAGTGTATGCCTATCTCATTTAGCTCTCTCTTTTGGTGTCCGCTTCTGCCATAAACAGTGGTGGCGTTCTCCCTAACTTCCTTTATGCCGTCAGCTATCATAAGCGCAGTGCCGCTTGGCGCATCTAGCTTTCTATTGTGGTGAGTTTCCACAATCTCAACATCGGCGTCAGGCATAACACTAACAGCTTTCTTTGCAAGCTCTATAAGAAGCACTATGCCTATAGACATATTGCCAGAATAAAATACAGGAACTTCTTTAGCCGTTTCTTTTATAAGCTCTAGTTCTTCCGCCGTCTGCCCTGTTGTTGCTATAATTAGCGGCGTGTTTGTTTTTTCTGCATATTTGCATAATTTTGCTGTCAGGCTGCGATGAGAAAAATCAATAATAACATCAGCGCCTTTTACGCAAAAAGCAAGGTCACTATAAGTTTTGTCTGTGTCGCTGTTATTTAGTTGTTCATCTACTAGGGCATAGATTTCTGAATTTTGGTATCCCGATTTTACAAGTTTTACTACTTCGGCGCCCATCTTTCCGCTAGCGCCATGTATAATTACTTTCATGATTCTCCTTTCTACACATTAAGTCCCAGCTCTCGCATATAACCTAACATCTTTTGATATTTTGTTTCATCCATTGTCGTTAGCGGCAATCTTAGTTCGTTTAGGCACAAGCCCATTGCTGCGGCAGCGGCCTTTACAGGTATTGGATTAACTTCGCTAAACAATGAATCTATAAAGTTGTGCATTTGTAATTGTAGACGGCAGCTGCTTTTTATATCGCCACTGAAAAAACTTGTGCAAATTTCCTTAGTTTCTTTTGGCATAATATTGCTAACTACCGATATTACTCCTTTTCCGCCAAGCGCAAGCAAAGGTAGTATTTGGTCATCGTTGCCAGAATATAAGTCAAGCTTATCTCCAACAAGCGACATAGTTTCTACTATCTTAGAAATATTGCCATTTGCCTCTTTTATAGCCACAATATTTTCATGGTCTGCCAAAACAGCGTAAGTGCTTGGCTCAATATTTACACAAGTACGGCTTGGCACATTGTACAAGATAACAGGCTTTTCACTTGCGTCAGCTATCTTTATATACATATCGATAAGCCCTTTTTGAGTTGCTTTATTATAATAAGGCGTAACGCATAGCACAGCATCAGCGCCTAAACTGCAAGCTTCTTTAGTAAGGTCAATGGCATAAACTGTGTCATTGCTTCCAGTGCCTGCTATAATCGGCACTCTTTTATTTGCCTTTTGCACAGCAAAACCGATTACATTTCTGTGTTCTTCATCATTAAGGGTAGACGCCTCTCCCGTTGTTCCGCACACAACTAGTCCATCGATACCGCTATCGATTTGCCAATCAATCATTTTGCCAAAACTTTCATAATCCACTTCACCATTTTTAAAAGGTGTGATTATTGCTGTTGCCGCGCCTTGAAATATCGTCTTTTTCATATAAAGCCTCCAAACAAAAATAAAAGTCGAAACTTTGCTTCGACTCTTGCAACAAAATATGCCACTTCAGCTAAAGCGCATATATCATAAACAAGTAGCTCTCCGCAAATTTTTTGCGACAGTCAAGAAAATCTTGTTTCTCTCGACCAAGTAACCGTTATCGGTATGTGCTAGTTACTTTCGGCGATGTCTACCTTTGGCAAAGGAAAAGTCCACCGCCGACTCTAACTTCCTTTGTTACTTATTAGATAACG
Organism: Clostridiales bacterium; assembly: GCA_012520515.1. Classification (GTDB taxonomy): domain Bacteria; phylum Bacillota; class Clostridia; order Christensenellales; family DTU072; genus CAG-1782. The sequence goes on along the minus strand of JAAYOD010000032.1, from coordinate 28,289 downwards.
CACCTCTACATTTGTCAATAAATTATTATCTATATGGTATAATAACTTATCTCTAATGTCAAATATTTTTCTTTAGTATATTCAATTTAACCAGCTTTTGTGAGCCTTTTAGCAGGGCGCTAAGTAACAAAAAAGGGGTTTTTTGAGCAAAAACCCCTTGCTTTTGTAATTAAAGAATGATTAGTAATTATTTCTCTTTTTGTATGATGTATGAAGTATTTTGTGCGCTTTTTTGCTGTTCGGTTCGCCTAAATAGGTATCATACAACTCCTTAATGATTGGATTCTCATGTGACTTTCTAAGCTTTGTTTTAGCGTCAGTGTCATAAATAGCGCTAGCGCGTAAAGCCTTATAATCGACATTATTGCGTGTGTAGGAGTCTTTTATTGGTTGTCCGCCGCCATTTACACAGCCGCCTGGGCAGCTCATAATCTCTATAAAGTGATAATCAGCTTGGCCTGAGCGTATCTTTTCCATCAAAATCTTAGCATTGGCAAGTCCGCTAGCTACTGCAACCTTTACATCCATTCCTGCAATATTTAAGGTAGCTTCCTTAATTCCTTGCATACCGCGCACAGCGTGATAGTCTATATCAGTTAGCTCTTTGCCTTCTAGCACTTCAGCTACTGTACGTAGGGCAGCTTCCATAACACCGCCTGTTGCGCCAAACAATAATCCAGCGCTTGAAGCAATGCCAAGAGGCGCGTCAAACTCACCATCTTCTAATTCATTAAACATAATGCCTTGAAGCTTAATAAGTTTAGCTAGCTCTCTTACTGTTATAGCAATATCAATATCAGGCACTCCCGCTGCGCTTTGGTCTTCTCTGCCTTTCTCAAATTTCTTTGCAGTACAAGGCATTACAGAAACCACTACAATATTTTTGGGGTCAATACCCATTTTCTCAGCGTAATAAGTTTTGCAAATTGCGCCAAACATTTGTTGCGGTGATTTGCAACTAGATAGATTTTCAATAAGGTCAGGATAGTAGTGCTCAACATACTTTATCCAAGCTGGCGAACAGCTAGTTAGCATTGGCAATTTTCCGCCATTTTTAACTCTATCTATAAACTCTGCTCCCTCTTCCATTATGGTAAGGTCAGCGGTAAAATCAACATCAAACACATTATTAAAGCCCATCTTTCTAAGAGCTGATACCATTTTGCCCTCAACATTAGTGCCGATAGGAAGTCCAAACTCTTCTCCAAGTCCTACTCTAACTGATGGAGCGGTACCAACTATTGTGTACTTAGTCGGATCGTTTAGAGCGTCAATTACATCATCAATTTCTTCTCTTTCACGAAGTGCGCCAACAGGGCATACCGTAATACATTGTCCGCAGCCTACGCAAGGAACATCGTTAAGGTCTTTTTCAAAAGCGCATCCAATACGGGTGCTAAATCCTCTAGCGTTAGCGCCAATTACTGATATACCTTGATAGTCTCTGCATGCCGCAACGCAACGACGGCAAAGTATACACTTGTTGTTATCTCTAACTATATATGGCGTGCTTTGGTCTAATTCATAAGTATTTGTCGCCCCTTCAAACCTAAAGGAATCACAATTAAGTTCTTCGCTAAGAGTTTGTAGTTCGCAGTTGCGGTTTCTAACACAGCTTAAACAATGTTGCTCATGGTCTGACAAAAGCAACTCTACTGTTGTGCGGCGGCTATCTAATACTCTCTTTGAATTTGTGGTTATCTCCATACCTTCAGCTACGGGGAACACACAGCTAGCTACAAGACTTCTTGCTCCTTTCACTTCCACCACGCAAACGCGGCAAGCGCCGATAGCGTTTATGTCGCGGAGATAGCAAAGAGTGGGAATTTTTATGCCTATTTTTTTGGCAGCGTCTAAAATGGTTGTTCCTTCTGGAACGCTTACTGCCTGACCGTTTATCTTAACATTTATCATTTTTACTTCCATTTTGTCCTCCTACTTTTTAACAACCGCATTGAACTTGCAGACATCCATACAAACTCCGCACTTAATGCATTTAGCTTGATCTATAGAATGAACTTCTTTGACCGCGCCTGATATTGCATTAGTGGGGCACTTCCTAGCGCATAGCGTACAACCTTTACAGTTGTCCAAAATTTGATAGCTAAGCAACGCTTTGCATATGCCCGCTGGGCATTTTTTATCTCTAACATGCGCTATATACTCATCACGGAAGAAGTTTAGCGTGCTAAGCACTGGGTTGGGCGCTGTTTGTCCCAAACCGCAAAGGGAATTGTCCTTTATGTAGTGGCATAGTTTTTCCATATCGTCTAAATCTTTTTCCGTAGCTTTACCTTCTGTTATTCTCTCTAAATACTCTAATAATCTCTTTGTTCCAACACGGCATGGCGTGCATTTTCCGCAAGACTCATCTTGTGTAAATTGCAAATAGAACTTAGCGATATCTACCATACAGTTATCTTCGTCTAAAACGATAAGTCCGCCGCTTCCCATCATGCTACCTACTGCAAGCAAGCTGTCATAGTCAATGGGAGTATCCAAATGCTCTGCAGGCAAACATCCCCCTGATGGTCCGCCCGTTTGCGCCGCCTTAAACTTTTTGCCGCCCGGTATTCCGCCGCCAATGTCTTCAATTATGGTGCGAAGAGTAGTTCCCATAGGGATTTCTACTAGTCCTGTGTTAACAATCTTTCCGCCAAGAGCAAAAACTTTAGTTCCTTTACTCTTTTCTGTACCCATGCTTGCAAACCAATCAGCGCCCTTTAGAATAATTTGGGGTATGTTGGCATAAGTTTCTACATTGTTAAGCAAGGTAGGTTTGCCAAACAAACCCTTAACAGCTGGGAATGGGGGACGGGGACGGGGCTCTCCTCTGTTTCCTTCAATAGAAGTAATAAGTGCCGTTTCTTCTCCGCACACAAATGCGCCGCTTCCTAGCCTTATTTCCAAATCAAAATCAAAGCCTGTTTGTAGTATGTTCTTGCCAAGCAAGCCATATTCTTTTGCTTCTTTTATTGCTATTTGCAATCTTTCTACTGCAATGGGATATTCAGCTCTTACATATACATAACCTTGATGGGCGCCAATAGCATATCCCGCTAACGCCATAGCTTCTACTACTGCGTGGGGGTCGCCTTCAAGTATGGACCTGTCCATAAATGCGCCAGGATCGCCTTCGTCAGCGTTACAGCAAACATACTTAATATCGCCAGGCGCGTTTTTAGCAAATTGCCATTTTAATCCAGTAGGGAATCCGCCGCCGCCGCGACCGCGCAAGCCAGACGCCTTAATTACATCTATTACTTCTTGCGGACTCATTTCCGTCAACGCCTTAATTAGCGCTTGATATCCGTCATACGCAATGTATTCGTCTATGTCTTCGGGGTTTATAACGCCGCAATTGCGAAGAGCCACTCTTTTTTGCTTTTTATAAAAATTGGTGTCTGCAAGCGCTTGAACCATATCTTGAGCGTTTTCATCTTTATATATCAATCTCTTTACCAATCTTCCCTTGATAAGATGTTCAGAAATTATTTCCTCTACATCATCTTTTTGAACATGAGAATAAAACGCCCCTTCAGGATAAACTATAACAATAGGGCCTACCGCGCAAAGACCAAAGCAACCAGTTTTTACAACTAGCACATCATTAGTCATGTTATTTTCTTTTATTTTTGCGGTAAACTCATCATATATAACACTGCTGTTATTTGAGTGACAACCTGTTCCGCCGCAAATTAGTACTGTGCTTCTATACATTTTATGCCTCCTATTTATTCTTCATCAACAAGGTAATCGGTACAAACCTGACCTGCCACTATGTGCTTTGCAACAATGTTTTTTGCTTTTTCTTGGTCCACCTTAACATAAGTTACTTTGGGCTCTCCTGGCACAAGAATTTCCACAATAGGTTCTACTTTGCACATACCAAGACAACCGGTACGCACAACCTTAACACCTTTTAGGTTACGGTTTTGCACCTGCTCTACAAACTCATTAAAAACCGGTCTTGCGCCTGCGGCTATTCCGCATGTTGCCATACCGACGACGATACGGGTTTCTGCTTGGGCGTCAAAGTTGTCACGATTAATGATTTGCGCCTGCATTTTATCTCTTATCGCTTTAATGTCAGCAATTGTTTTCATAAAATAATACCTCCGATTATACTTTCAATATTTTCTTTAATGTAACTTTTCAAATATACCAACACTTCAACGCTGTCAATAGGTATTGGATTTAGTTGATTTTTGACTTCTCTAGTGTCAAATACAAATTCTTTCTCATTAAGGCGCACTTTCCAAACAAAATCGGTTTTGTCATCTAATAGCGTTACTATGGTTTCAGATATATCTCCTAAAGGCATTCTGTCTATGTGGTCTATTTGAAAACTAGAATAAACAACTGTGCCTACGCCTTTTTCCGATGTTATTTTGAAGCTGCCGCCTGCTTTTTCCGCGGCCATTTTTATTAGCGGTATACCTAGTCCTACCTTTCTTGTCTTTCGCGATGTGGTAAAAGGATTGGTAACTGAGTTTAGTAACTCTTTATCCATGCCTTTGCCGTTATCTTTTATTGTGATATTTATATATCCATCATGTATGTTTACATCAATCTCTATAACTGATGCCTCTGCCTTGACAGAATTTTGCACAATATCAAGAATGTGTAGGGACAGCTCTCTCATAGCTTATTTGTATTTTTTTAGTATGCCGTCAACTTCCTTAACAGAGATTTTTCCGTACACATTGGAATTAACGGTAATTACTGGAGCTAATCCGCAGCAACCTATACATCTTGTTTCCAAAATGGAAAAGTTACCGTCTTCGGTGCATTCCCCACCTTTTATGCCTAGATTCTTTTCAATAGCTTCTAGTATTTCGCCAGCGCCTTTAACATAGCAAGCTGTACCCATACAAATAGAAACTTGATGCTTGCCTTGCGGATTAAGTGTAAACAGAGAATAAAATGTAGCAATACCGTACACATCTTCTAGTGACACTTTCATACCGTCGGCAATAATCTTTTGCACTTCAATTGGTAAATAACCATAAATTTCTTGCGCCGCTTGCATGACAGGCATTAAACCGCCAGGAACATCTTTGTACTCAGCTAGCTTTTTGTAAAGAGCTTCTTCTTGCTCTTTTGTGCCTGCAAACGGTATAGTTGTTTGTTTAATTTTAGCCATCTATTCCTCCAATAAATGTATTTCTTGTACTAGTTTTACGCGCGCTTAAAGACGCACAAAAGCATTATACCATATCTTTTAAATTTTGGAAACAGTTTTCTTGGAAAAGTATATTAAAAATTATATAATTCACTTATTAAGTGAGTTGTAGTCAGCTCATTTAATTCTATGCTGCCTTGCGCCTTGCCAATATCATGTAAATTGTGCGCGTCGCTATTAAAAATAAGCTTGTGATTATCTTGATATTTTTCTATCATTTCTTTAGGGGCATTTCTTGTCATTTCCAAACAGCGATAGCCTTTGGGCACACCGCCAAGCACAGCAAGTATGCCGTAAGAATCTCTATCTATGTGGGCAGGTATTGCAATGCCATTATAAAAAGCCGCTCTTTTAGCTACTTGACTTTCGCTGATGTCACAGCTTGCAAAGAGCAAAGTTTTTTCTTCAGTAATGCTATCGTCAGCGTGATAAATATACTGATTACCAAATACTTTTATTTTATTTTCTAGTTTGGTAAAAGTAATAGAATTGTAAAAATCTTGCAGCCCCTGAAATGTTTCAAACAGACACAAAATATGTATATCTTCATTGGTTTGCAGCTCTATAGCTGGCACTACCAAAATATCCATAAGCTTGCCAAGTTCCATAGTGAGTTTGACATTTTTTATGCTGTTGTGGTCGGATACAGCTATAATGTTTAACCCCTTTAAGCTAGCCATTGCCACAATGTTTTCTGGCGACATATCATTGTCGGCGCAAGGCGACAAACCGCTATGAATATGCAAGTCGTACAAATATTTCATTTTTTATATCTTTCTTGCTGCCTCAAAAATGGGCAATGCCGTTACAATTAGCGCAATTTCTTTATTTTTTACAGCTTTTAAAAGGTGTCCATCTGGCTGCACATTTTCACAAAGCACTACAACGCCAATGTCAGCAAGCGCGGCCACAGCGGCCACATTTGCATTATTCATAATGGTAAACCAAGCGCATTTTTCAGGAGCTCTGCCCATAACAAAACTAAGCAAATCCCCGCAATATCCTCCTGATATCTCTATATCTTGCTGTGGCATGGATATAACTTTAGCATCTAAAATCTTAATAAGTTCAGTGATTTTCATTTTTTCTTACACATCCGTCTTTATCTATGACGCCGTTTATGACATCTTCGGCAAAAGCGCGGCAAGATGGCGCGCCGCAACTGCCGCAATCAAGAAGCGGCAATGTAGCTAACAGCTTTTCAATCTCATCTAGTTTTTGCAACGCAAGCAAGCGGTTTTCGTCCAGCTTAAAGACATCTTTTGTCTTGGGCATTTCTTCCCATCTGTAAAAATCAATATCTTTGCCAACGCTAGCTAAGCTGTTTTCGCTTTTGGGCAAATTTTGTCTAAGCAAACGCAGCCTTGCCCTTGCAACAAAGGGATTTTCTATATTTAGCACTCCGCCGACGCAACCGCTTGGACAGGCATTGAGCTCTACAAAGTCTATGTAATTTAATTTGCCGTCTTCCATATCTTTAAGCACGGTAACAACATTTTCCATGCCGTCTGCCGCAAGGTAGTTTTTAAACCCTGTGCCTATTGCTTCTCCGCCGCTGCTTGCCCAATAAACACCTGAATATCCGCTCTTTGCTATTGGTTTTATCTCATCTAGCGTACTCATGGCATTTGCTAGCTTAAAGTAAATTTCACTAGTTGCAAGAACGCCATCAACGCTTGGCTCTTTTAGTCCAAGCCCCATTTTTAACGCAAAAACTTTAGCAGGGCAAGGTGAAATAAAAAATACGCCTATGTCTTTGCTTGGAATGCCTTTAGCTATGGCTCTTTCCCTTGCTAGCCGCGCTGCGACATCTACGGGAGCTAAAGTGTCTATAATGTGGTCTTTTAATCCGTGATACGCCATAATTATAAGCTCTAAAACGGCAGGACACGCTGAACTTATAATAGGTTTTTCAATTTTGCCTTCGGCAATTATTTTATGTGACGCTTCAGTTACTAGTTCAGCTGCCGATGAAACTTCATATACATCATCAAAGCCAATTGCAAGCAGACCATTTAGCACTCTGTCTATGCTGTCTAGGTTTTGGAATTGTCCATAAAGCGACGGCGCTGGCAAAGCTATTTTGTATTTGTAGTTATGTATTATGTCAAAACTATCATACGCTGGCAGTTTTGCTTGGTGCGGACACACCCTTACGCATTCAGCGCAACCTATACAGCGGTCATAAATGACCTTTGCTTTGCCATCTCTTACACGGATTGCTTCAGTTGGACATCTCTTCATACAAGAAACACAACCTTTGCACTTGCTAGAGTCCAGCATAACCGTATTTAAGCTTTTGTCCATTTTTTCTCCTATCTTAATTAAAAGTAAACAGCTAGCCTAACAGTAGTGCCTACGCCAACTGTACTTTCAATTTCAAACTCATCGGTATATCTTTTCATATTAGGCAATCCCATTCCTGCGCCAAAACCTTGTTCTCTAATAGTATCTGTCGCTGTGGAATAGCCTTCTTTCATGGCAAGCGATATATCGGCAATGCCAGGTCCTGAGTCTTTTAACTCTATGTCTATCTTATCGCCAAAAATATCAACAATTGCCTTACCGCCGCCAGCGTGAATGACCATATTTATTTCGCCTTCATACATAGCAACGGCAACCTTTCTTATAATAGCTGGCTCAACGCCTAATTTTTTTAGCGTCAATTTTACTTCGTTTGACGCGCTGCCTGCAGATACAAAGTTATTCCCCGCCACATCAAACTCAAGATGCAGCGAACTCATACTTCAAAATCTCCAGGCTTAAGACCAGCTTCATACAGCTTGCCGCAAGCTGCATACATTCTTGCTTTGCTAGATATTATTGCAATTTCTCTTTGTTTAGCAAGCTCAAGCATATCTTCTGTTGGCGTTTTGCCCCTAACTAACGCAATGCACTTAATATCCATCATGTCCGCGGTGCGCACAACTTGGGGATTGCATAGCCCTGAGATAAGCAGCGCTTGGTCTTTTAAAAACGCCAGCACATCGCTCATCATATCAGCAGCGCAAGCTGACTTGATATCAACATCAAGCATATCTTCGCCGTAGTATATCTTTGCTTCTAACAGTTCAACAATTTCTCTGATTTTCATATTCTCTCCTTAATCGGGATAAATTCTTCCCATTTTTCTTTTATGTTCTGTTAATCTTTTTGCTCTTTCTACCTTTTCTTTTGTCTCTAAACTTCCCTGTCCTGTCTTTATATATCTATCTAAATCCACATACTTAATGCCCATATCTTCTTCATCGGTCTGCCCTTCAAATAAGGCGGCAGATGGCGGTTTGTCTATTATTTCTTTAGGACAATCTAGATACCTTAGCATCTCTAATACTTCGGTAGCTGTCATGTCCGCAATTGGGTTGAAGTCAAATGCGCCATCTCCCCATTTTGTAAAATACCCCATTGTCATTTCACTCAAATTTCCCGTTCCTGCCACAAGATATCCTTTGCGCTGGGCATAGTTATACAAAGTTATCATTCTTAGTCTCGGATTAATGTTTGCATACGCCATAGGCAGTTGGCTAAAGTCAAGCGGCTCTAAAAGGTTGGAAAACGCTTCTTTTATACTTGTTAAATCAACTTCAAGCGTTTTTATGCCATATTTATCGTTTAATAAAATTGCATGTTCTCTATCTTCATAAAAATTTCTTTTAGCTTGGCAAGGCATAATAATGCCTGTGACATTATCTGTTGCCATTTTTGCCAAAATGCCTACTAGCGCGCTGTCCTTTCCCCCGCTCATACCAAGCACAACGCCATTTGCGTTGGCTTCTTTAAGCACTTTTTTTATCCAATTAACTTTTTCAATAACTAATTTTGCAATATTCATAAATTTAACACCTTATTTTACAACCTAGATTAGTATACCAAATTTTCTTTTATTTTTCAATAGCAAAAAGAGCGGTTTTACCCCGCTCTTATTGCATAAGAATAAATTTTTTTATTTTTTCGTCAAATACCAAACTCACTTTCAATCTCTGCAATTTTGACAGGTCTATTTTGGCTAAGCGATTTTTTTGCGGCAAGCCCAATTAGCACAGGCTGCAAGCCGCAATCTACACCAACGCTAACTTCTTTATCGTTTACAATACAGTCCACAAACTCTGTTATCTCTTCAACATAGGCTTGCATATACCTTTCCAAGAAAAACAATAACGGTTTTTCTTGGTGCACACCGTCAGCGTCAGAAATTATAGCAGTGCTTTGCATATTATTAGAAATAGCAACCTGTCCCAAACTGCCAAAGGCTTCTGCTCTTTGGTCATAGCCATAAGTTGCGCGTCGGCTATTGTCAATAACAGCTAAACTTCCTCCCTTTAGTTTCATAGAGATTATAGCGGTATCTATGTCGCCTGCTTCACCTATTTTTTTATCTGTAAGCACTCCGCCATAGGCAAATACTTCATCTACTTCATCTCCAGAAATAAACCGCACCATATCAAAGTCATGAATTGTCATATCAAGGAAAATTCCGCCAGAAACTTTTATATAATCAATTGGCGGCGCGCCAGGGTCGCGCGAACAAATCTTGAGTATATTAAGCTGGCCTATCTTGCCCTCTTTTACAGCTTGCCTTACAGCTTTAAAATTGCTGTCAAAGCGGCGGTTAAACCCCACTTGAAACTTTACATTGCTGTTTCTAAGCGCACTTTTTACTTCCAGTATCTTTGCAACATCATGGTCTATTGGCTTTTCACAAAAAATATGCTTGCCTTTTTTGATAGCCTCTAAGCATATTTGAGAATGAGTATCTGTCGATGAACAAATTAATACTGCATCAATGTCGCTATCATCTAAAATTTTGTTATAATCTGTATAGATTTCAAAAATACCTAGGTCTTGCGCCCATTTTATTGTATCGTCGTTTATGTACGGGTCGGCAATTGCCTTTACCTTAGCATTTTTAACATACCTTGTTATAGACTGGCAATGCACTTTGCCTATGCGCCCTACTCCTATTATACCTACCTTAACCATAAAAACTTTCTCCTTAAGTTATTAAATTGTGCCGTCCCAAGTCGATACAGTTGTCATCTTTTTCTCTTCTTCGTCAAACCACCTTGTAGTTACCGTTTTTTGTTCTGTAAAGAAGCGGTAGCTATCTTTGCCAAGACAATGCAAATCTCCAAAAAAGCTTTGCTTGTGTCCAGTAAAAGAAAATACTCCAATAGGTACAGGAATACCTACATTTATCCCCACCATGCCGCCATGAGTATTACGCGCAAACTCTCTAGCAAAATATCCGCTTTGAGTAAAAATTACTGAGCCGTTTGCATACGGACTGCTATTCATAACCTTTAAGCCTTCATCAAAGTTCTTAACTCTTTTTATGCACAGCACAGGCCCAAAAATTTCTTTTTGTCCCACCGTCATTTCAGGAGTAACTTTATCTAAAATTGTAGGTCCAATATAAAAGCCGTTTTCACTGCCTTTAACAACGACATCACGCCCGTCCAACACCATTTCGGCACCTTCATCTAGGCCTTTGGATATCCACTCTAGCACCTTTTGCTTATGCTCTTTGGAATAAACAGGCCCTAATTGCGTGTCTCTATCGTATGCTTTGCCTATCTTAATTTTACTTGCAAGCTCCTTAATTTTTGCAACAAGCGCGTCTGCTATTTGCTCTTCTGCAACTACAACAGGCAGAGCCATGCACCTTTGCCCAGCGCAACCAAAAGCTGAATTAATGATGCCTGCCGCCGTTCTATCTAGGGCAGCGTCATTTAACACAAGAGCATGATTTTTAGCTTCGCATAAGCACTGCACTCTCTTGCCGTGCTTAGCTGCTTTTTCATATACAATTCGTCCTACCTTAGTTGAACCTACAAATGTAACGCCTTTTATTTTATCGTTGCTTAGCAGTTCTTGCGTATCATTTCTATCACAGCAAACTATGTTTAGCACGCCGTCAGGCAATCCTACTTGGCGATAAAGCTCTGCTATCTTTAGTGAAGTCATTGGCGTTGCTCCCGACACCTTTATAACAATGCTGTTGCCGCAAGCTATACATACAGGCGCCATCCAGCCCATAGGAATCATAGCGGGAAAATTAAAAGGCGCAATGCCAGCAAACACGCCAAGCGGTTCTCTATAAGAAACGGTATCATAGCCAACTGATGCGTCCATTAGCGATTCGCCAGTAATTAGTGACGGCATGCTTATTGCAAGCTCTAGACCTTCTTTTGCCTTTAGCACATCGCCTTCAGCTTCATTCCAGTTTTTACCATGCTCTCTAGCACAAATATAAGTAAGTTCTTCCATTTTTTCTACAAGCAACTCTCTTACTTTGTACAAAACTTGCACTCTTTTCATTATTGGGGTTTTTGACCACTCTAAATAACCTTTATGGGCATTATCTATAACTTGCCTAACTTCTTTTACGGTAAGCTTGGGCATATTTGCTATATGCTCTCCTAAGCTTGGGTCATAAACTTTATAAAAATTATTGCTTCCCGATGCTAAAAATTGATTATTTGTAAAATATTTTAATACTTCCATTGTATCCTCCTTTATATTTTAGTTTTTTCTTTTATATACGCTCTTGTTTTTAGGGCGTATTCTAAAGGGTTGGCAATCGATGGGTCTTGTTCAGCTTCCACAATCAACCAGCCTGTATAATTTGTTTTGTCAAGTATATTAAATATGCTCTCAAAATCTACTGTTCCGTCGCCAGGCACAGTAAAAGTCCCCAGTCTTACACCTTGTAAAAAGCTAAGCCGCTCCGCTCTTACTTTTTCAACAACACTATCTCTTATATCCTTAAGGTGAACATGCTTAATCCTGTTTGCGTATTTTTTAAGTACGCCAATATAATCTTCTTGACAGTAAGCAAGGTGACCGCTATCATACAGCAAAAAAATAAGCTCACTGTCTGTGCCTTCCATCAACTTATCTATTTCTTCAACCGTTTGCACAACTGTGCCCATATGGTGATGATAAGTAAGGGTAATCCCATACTCTTTAGCTATTTTACCCAGCTTGCACAAACCTTGACAAAGCGCTTTCCACTGCTCATCATTTAGCTCATATTTATTTTCAAAAACAGGTGTATTTATTTGCCCTTGAATGCTATAACTCTGTTCAGAAACGCCAATTATTTCAGCGCCTAATGTAGTTAAAAACTTGCAGTTTTGTCTAAAATCCTTTTCCACTTCATCAAATTGCTTTGTCAGTATGTAAGATGAAAACCAGCGGTTTGCTATCTGTAAATTTCTAAGTTTAAGCGCTTTTTTTAGCTTTTCTATATCTTTTGGAAACTTATTGCCTATTTCGCATCCTTCAAAGCCAGCTAGCGCCATTTCACTAATACATTGCTCAAAAGTGATTTCTCCGCCAAGGTCTGGCATATCGTCATTAGTCCAACCAATAGGAGCAATTCCTAATTTAATTTTTTCTTTATTCATAAAACTCCTTTTTTAGTACTTCCTTGCGCTATTTAAGTTGGTTTTTCTTGTTTGCAAAGCAGCCTTTCCGCTATCAGTTACAGGGTTATCTATACACCCTACATTCCACCAGCTGTTATAGCCGTCCGTCATAGTTTTTGGCAGCACCTTTATATCTATTAAGGTAGGCTTTGACTGTTTTTTGCTATCTACAATCGCTTCTTTTAACTGTTCAATTGTCCTCGCTGTGTAAGTGACAAAACCATATCCGCGCGCGCTTAAAGCATAATCTATACAAATAAACTCACCCTCTCTTATTGCCTTATCGCCACTGCGGTATCTAAACTCTGTGCAAAGCGCATCTACGCCTTGTCCCATTTGTAAATTGTTGATACAGCCAAAGGAGGCGTTATCAAACAAAAGAACATTTATCTTTTTGCCCTCTTGTATGGCAGTAAGCATTTCTGAATGCATCATATTATAACTTCCATCGCCTGCAAAGGCATAAACTTCTTTACTGGGGCAAGCAAGCTTTGCACCAAAAGCGCCAGCAATTTCATAGCCCATGCAGGAATATCCATACTCCATGTTATAGCTATTTATACTGTCCGTTGTCCACATTCTTTGCAAGCACCCAGGCAATGAGCCAGACGCGCCCACAATTATTGCATCATCATCAATTAGCTTTCTTATAACGCTAATGGCTGTAGTTTGACAAATATTGCCCCCTGTTGCCTTATAAAACTCTGCTAAGCTATCTGGCATTCTTGCTTTATTTTCAGGCTCAAAATTAGCATTATCATAACTTATTGAGCTTAATCTTTGCATTTCTTTTTGCCAAGCCTCTTTAGCGTGGGCAATTTCATTTAAGTAAGAAGTAGTATAACCCCCTAAAACTTTATCAAGCGCCTTTATCCCTTCCAAAACATCAGCAACCATAGCTATGCTGTTTAGCTTGTTTGCATGAAATGAACTTGCGTTTATGGTAACAACTTTAGCTTTAGAATACAGCCATTTAGAAGAAGTGGTAAAATCAGTAAAGCGTGTGCCAAGCCCAATAATAAGGTCCGCGTCATTTGCAATTTCGTTGGCGCAAGCATTGCCCGTAACGCCAATGCCGCCTAAATTAAGGGAATGACTGCTTAAAATTGCGCTCTTGCCGCTTTGCGTTTCAGCAAATGGAATATTATATTTTTTGCAAAATTCGTCCACAGCTTTACCTGCTTGACTATACCTAACTCCGCCACCTACAATAACCATAGGTTTTTTGCTTTCTCTTATAGCTAAAGCTGCTTTTTCTACTTCATAATTGCTTGGAATTTGCCTTGGGATAAAATGCACTCTCTTATCAAAAAATTCTTGCTCAAAATCATAGCTTTCACCTTGCACATCTTGACATAACGATATTGCAACAGCGCCTGTATGCGCCGGGTCTAAAAGCACTCTCATTGCGTTTACTAATGACGACATTATCATTTCTGGTCTTGTTATTCTATCAAAAAATCTGCATACTGGTTTAAATGCGTCATTTGTTGTAATGGTAAGGTCATTTGTCTGCTCTATTTGCTGTAAAACAGGGTCTGGCTGCCTGCTTGCAAAAGTGTCGCCAAGTAAAAGTAGCAAAGGTAAGTTGTTTACAGTAGCTGTGGCCGCCGCTGTTACCATATTTGCCGAACCTGGCCCAATAGACGATATACACGGTATAATTTTTAGACGGTTTGTCATCTTAGCGTAAGATATGCTAGCTTGCGCCATGCCTTGCTCATTTTTACCTTGCATAACCTTAATAGAATGCTTAGAATGCGACAAGGCTTCCCCCACACCTAGCACACAGCCGTGACCAAACACAGTGTATATATATTCTACAAATTTATTTTGCTGTATTTTGCCATCTATCTCCATAGCGACATATTGGTTATCCAAAAACTTAATTATTGCTTGACCTACTGTAAGTCTAATGGTTTTTCTTGTCATCATTAACTCTCCTTCGGGACAAATTTGCATTCTGATTCTAGATGTGCATATCTAGTGTCAACATTCCTTGTTTTTAGCCAAGGATTGCCGTCTAAGTGTCTTATCATCCACACATTATACATAGGGTAGCCAGGAGCTGTCACTTGCGCATGGGTTTTGCCCCCCTCAAAGCAGCCATAACTGCCATCTTTTATAGTGTAGGCTTTATCGCCAATAAAGCATGCGCCAAAACCCTCTGGCCTTTCAAACTTATAATAATACACTTCAGGCTGGGGGTGGCTGTGGGGAACATAGCTCCACCATCTACCTTGCCGCGCTAACACTTCGCCAATAACCATATTAGAATAAGGTGCATTGTCTTTATCAAAAATAGTATTGACATCTCTAACGGCTGTATTTTCCCACATTCCTTCACACGCAACTGTACGAATAATATCTTCTTTTCTATATAGCTTTTCATCAAAATTAGCGTCATTATCGGTTGCTTGATAAATAATTTCACTATCTAAATTAGCTTCTATAGTTATTAAAGTATCTTTACACACATGCAAACAAGTGGGCAAGTCGTCAAACAAGCTATCTCTTTTGGCTTTTTCGCAAATGCTTTTTGCGCAAAACTTTATATCGCCTAACACAAGCAAGATAGCAATTTCTTTATGGGCTTGATAAAAGGTTTTGCTCTGTCCTTTCTTTAGCTTATAAACTGATATATCCATAAGCATATTTTTATTTATGCCATCTATCTTAGATAGGATTTTTTCTCCATTTTTATCAAATTCAGGATATCCAAACATAAGTTTACTCCCTTGCCACCATTTCGCCGTGTTTTGCTTTGCTCTGCGCTATAAAATCCTTAACTTCTTCTAAGGTTGGCATAAATAGCGAACAGCCATGCGCCGCCACCAGCATTGACGCCGACGCACTGCCCATCTCTAAACAATCTATTATGTCCCAACCTTCCAAAAGCCCATATATAAACGCCGATGCGTACCCATCTCCCCCTCCAAAAGACTTTAGAGCTGAAATAGGAAAAGGTTTTATAGAATAGCTTTGTCCGTCGTTAGTATAAGCGGTAGAGCCTTTCTTTCCATGTTTTATAACTACAATTTTATTTCCTTTGCTAATAAAATAGTCAGCTGTTTGAGCGTCCGTTGCGCCAGTTTTCGTAATAGCTTGCGTAAGGTCATATTCTTCTCTAGAGCCCATAACTATATCGCTGTTTTCAGCTATTAAAGAATAATAAATTGCCACTTCGTCATTGTTTTTCCAAGTATATGGCCTATAATCTATATCAAAAATAATTTTAGTATTCATTTCTTTTGCCAGCATCATGGCTTTTATGCACGCTTCCCTTGACGGTGAGGACGCCAAAGCTGTACCACTAATTAAAATAGCTTTTGCCTTAGCAATATATTCTTTATCCACATCGTTAGTTTCTAGCATTAGATCAGCGACACCATCACGATACATCAAAATACTGCTTTCAGTCGGGCTTAATATTTCAGTAAAGGTAAGTCCTAGTTTTTCTCCATTTTTAGCTTTGGTTATGTGTGAACAGTCAATGCCTTCTTCCTTAAAAAAATCAATTACATATTCGCCAAAACGGTCATCGGACACCTTGCCTATAAACCCCACTTTTTTTCCAAGTCTTTGCAAACCAACTGCAATATTTGCAGGCGAACCGCCCACATATTTTTTGTAGGTATCGCTCTTTGCAAGCGTCTTAAAGTAATCTACTGGATTAAAATCAATAGCAATTCTTCCCATAGGCACAAGGTCTAGCGGTCTATTTTGGTCAAATTGTATATATTTCATTTTTGCCTCCTAAAAACTAATCTATATTGATACCCCTTTCTTTGCGTATCTTTTCTAGCTCTAAAGTTATTTGTTCTTTTTTTGCGCCCGTAAGGTCATAGAAAAATATCGGTACTGCGCAGAGGAGTAAACTTATGCCAGGGACGATAGATACCAAAGAAAACATCGCAAATCTTTGCATGGGCAATAATTCTGTGGCGGCTTTTACCACTTCTGCGTTTAACATTTGGCTTGGACTTATATTTATAATAATGTACATAAGCACAATAAATGTGGTGGCTATGGCGTTGCCAAATTGGTTTACAAAAGATTGGCAAGCAGAGCAAAGGCCGTTATCTCTATATCCTGTTTTTAATTCTAAATAATCTAAGCTGTCGCCTATCATAGCATACGATGTTATGTTAAGCGCGCCTAGCGGTATGCACTGGATAATAATAAACGGTATGCACACATAGACAAGGTAGCTTGCCTTCGTAAATATGGCAAGCGCGCCAATAACTGAAGTAGCTACGCTTGCTAAAAACCCAGCTATGCAAGTAAAAAGCACAATTTGTTTATAGTTATATCTTTTATATAGCGAGGGCATAAAGAGCATTGCGCCAAACATACCGACAGCAGAGCATACAGAAAACAGCGTGCTTACAGTAGAAACGCTGCCCTTAATTGCCGCTGTGCGCGCGGCTTGCGTTAGTCCATCTAGCGACGGACCTATATAAAAAGCATATCTTGCCACATGAACGGCAGCTGCCTGCATCATATATCTGCCGCTGCTTAATAATCCCATTATAACAACTAGCACAAGGGGCTTGCATTTTATAATTCTTGATAGTGCGCTTGGCTCTCCTTTTTGCCGCTTTTTGTGGGGCAAGACCACTCTTTCTCTTATGTGGAAGTAAGAATTAACAAAAAGCATAATGCCTATAACAGAGCAAACTATTGCCATAGCCATATATATTTTTTTGTCCATCTCTATGCCTTTTGCGCTTGATACTCTTGGCATTATAAACCCAAGCAATAAAAATAGTCCCATGGGCACTGCCGCACCTACGCCATTTAGCGTGCGGCCCACTGAAAGAGTTTTTGCCCGTTCGCTAGGATTGGGTGTCATTGCGTTTGGCAAGCTCCAAAAAGGGACATCGGATACAGAATAAGTTATGCCCCAAAGCACATAAATGACAGCGGCATATACCATTTTTTCACTAACGCTAAGTCCTGACGGCGCAAAAAACATAAAAAAGGTAAGCACAGCTATTGGAATTGCCGTAAAGAGCATATATGGCTTCATTTTGCCCCATTTTGTAGTATACCTATCTACAATAGCACCCATAAAAGGGTCATAAATGGCATCAAAAAACCTAGCTATAAGCATTAGTAACAGCACAAATAATAGCGGAACTTGTAAAACATTTATGTAAAAATCGGATATGTAACTAGACATTATAGAGTATATCATTCCTTGTCCAAGCGCGCCTACTGCATAGATCCAAAACTCTTTTTTAGGAATAACGCTTTTTACATTATCATAAGCCTTGGACTTTTGCATAGCTCTGCCTCCGATTTACAGCATTTTTGACGCTTTATGTATATTATATATACTCTAAATATTTTATCATAACTTATAAAGAAGTTCAATAGCGTATAAAATTTTGCCTTTATTTTTTAACGACTTGCCTTGTATTAAATAGCTAGCTTGTGTTACCATTAATCTAGTAAAGATAATATTTAAGGAGAAAAATATGCTCATAACAGCGCACAGCGGGGCGCACAAAACGCGACGCAACAGTAAAAAATATTTTGATGACATTGCAAAATACAATGTAGATGCTATTGAAGTGGATATTTATAAATTTGGCAAAACCCTTTATTTATCACATATGCCAAGTTTTCCAAGCTTAAGGCTTCCTTTAACTTTTGCATTTGATTTTATAAAACAACATAATTTTAAGATTAATTGCGATGTTAAACAAATAGGTATTGTTAAAGATGTCCTTTATCTTGCGCAAAAACACGATGTGCTAGATAAAATTATATTTACAGGAAGCGTATGGCCTGGTGATTTAAAACATTTAGAGCATGGCGAAGTTTACCTAAATAAAAGCTTTTTTAGGTTGCTTTCTCCAAGACCTAGAGATGTTAAAACGATAGCAAGATATATAAAAACTCTTAACTGTCAAAGAATTAGCGGAATTAACTTTAAGCATACTTATTTGTCTGATGAATTTTTAGCCGAATGCAAAAAGCATCAAGTAAATGTCTCTACCTTTGTGGTAAACTCTGAAAAAGAAATGGACAGGCTGTTGCAGCATGAAATTGTTGTTAACATAACTACAGACAATGCAAGTAAACTGCTAGAAAAAGCAAAGAGGATTATTACTAGGTAGGGAATTTTATGAGAAAGCATTATGACACATTGATAATTGGTCATTTGTCTTTAGATTACAATATAGATTATAAAGATAATTTAGTAGTGGAGCTTGGCGGAGCGGTAATGTATTCAAGCGCAGCTGCTTACGCTGGCGGCAACAAGGTAGGTGTTGTGACAAAACTTGCAAAGAGCGATATAGGCAGGCTGCAAGAATTTGTCATTGATAAAGAAGATATTTATTTTGTGCCGTCGCAAAAATCCACTTCCATAAGAAATAAGTACTTTACAAAGGATAAAGAAAGAAGGCTATGCGTTTGTCTATCTCAAGCAGACGCTTTTACATTAGATGATATTCCCGATGTTAATAGCTCTATATATCATTTAGCCGGACTAATTTATGGTGATTTTGACAACAATCTCATACCTAGTCTTGCCAATAAAGGCGCCATTGCAGTAGATGTCCAAGCTTTTTTGCGACACGCTAACGGCGATAACTCTACAATGGAGCTTCAAGATTGGAAAGAGAAAAAAGAGCTTCTGCCTTACATTACTTACTTAAAAACTGACGCTGTGGAAGCAGAAATTTTGACTGGACAAACAGATAGATACCAAGCAGCAAAGATTTTGCATAGCTGGGGAGCTAAAGAAATTGTAATTACTCACAACACCGAAGTTATTGCCTATGACGGCAATACAATGGCTTCATATCCTATAAAAGCAAGGAATTTGTCAGGTCGAAGCGGACGGGGCGACACCACTTTTGCCTCCTATATTACCGAAAGGCTGCAAAAAAATGTAAATGACGCATTGCTTTGGGCAACGGCGACGGTAAGTCACAAGATGGAGAACATAGGGCCTTATAGAGGCAATCGTAACACAATTACTGAATATATAGAAAAATTTTATTAAAAAAATGCAAGAGATAACCACTCTTGCATTTTTTATTTATCTTTTAAATTATTTTATAGACCTTTATCAAAGTCTTCCAATGTTTGTACAGTTACTGCAAAACAGTCGGCAAGACATTCTTCGTCCATATTGTCAAAACTATCCCGTCTTGTGTGATAATAGTCTTTTAAGTTATGGTCCATTGCTGTTATTCCTACTGATTTTAGACCGCCTTGCACAAATGCCGCAGCGTCAGTTGAACCTAGTGGAACAGTGCCTAAGCTGCAAGTTATGCCAAGTTTATCGGCAGCGTTTTTAAATAGTTCGCACGCGTGCGGGTCAGCTTTAACAGAAGAGTTTAGGTCCTTTACATTGACAGATAAAAATTTGCTTTCCCGAATGGTGTCAAACGCATAAATTAGCGTTTCTACATCTTTATATTCATCAGCGTGCGCTTTACACCAAGCTTTTGCGCCACGCAGACCAGCTTCTTCGCTGCCTGAAAGAATTACGCCAACTTCAGTGTTTTCCAATTCTACATTGTTATCCTTTAACGCTTTCATTACAGCTATGCCCATATAGCAACCTGAAAGGTTGTCGTTAGCGCCGTCTACAACTTTCTTTTCATTCCACAAAATAAATAGACCTAGCCAGAAAGGCAAAAAGAATAAACTGCCTAAGCCAAGTTCTGTAATTAGCGGCAAATTAATTCCTTGTGCTTGTTGCACTGCTGGGAAAAATGCTGCAATCAGTACAGCTATAAGGTATCCCATGCCCACCATAGATGTCAAAAAGTGTATGGCAAAGCCTACTCCGCCAAATAGATAGTTAAATGTCCATTCGCTAGCGGCATCGGGGTGTCCATTAAAAAATATTCTTCTTTTTATTTCGCCTGTTGGTTTTTTTATTGCAGTGACATTGTAAGAAGTTTCTTTTGGAAACAGCTTGTCTACTACTTGTCTATACATAATAAATTGTCCTACCATAAGCGCCATTGCTAAAACGATAAAGCCTAAAGCCACAGCTTTTGCCCAAATTGCGTGGTCAAGGTAAGCGCCTAAAAAATACAAGCCAAAAGCAGCAAGCAACAGTGTTACTGATATATAAATCCAGCCATAAAAAGATTTTGGATGCAGAGTAAACGGCTCTACCTTAACATCATCACAGCCAAATTCTTTAAGTTGTTCAGCCATATAATAGCACGCCTTTTTTTCTCCTTCACTACCAGGAGCGCGCTTGCCGAAAGTTTTAATTATATTGGTAATCTCTTGTGTCATAAACTTAGCACTTTCAGCTTTTTTTTCTTTAATAGTGTTAAATCCCATATTTCACTCCTATAAAATTTTAATAATACCTAGACATTATAGCACATAGAATTTTACCTTTCAATATCAATTATTGAATAATTTACCCTTTTGCTAAATCAATTCTAAGCTTTGGATTTCTTGCAGCTAAAGTTTCATCAGGCCTAGTTATATAAGCTTTTTTAGGTGCACTGTGAAGTTCATCAGCACTGACATATGCTTTCTTTACTATATCTATTATAACTTTTGCAGCATTATCTAAAGTTGTTTTGCTTTCCGTTTCTGTAGGCTCAAACATAAGCGCTTCTTGTACAATAGCTGGAAAATACATAGTGGGCGGATGAATATTTTTATCTATCATAGCTTTTGCAATATCTAGCGCCGTAACTTTGGTATCTTCTTTTACTTTTTGCATAGACAATACAAACTCATGCATACAGCTGCCCTTTGTATAATAAATTTCTCTAAGCTTTTCCTTTAGATAATTTGCATTAAGCACAGCTTTTTGGGCAGCGCCTACTATGCCCTCTGCGCCCAGCGTAAGTATATAGGTATAGGCTTTTACCATAACAAGAAAATTTCCATAAAAGTTTTTGACTTTGCCAATACTTTTACTAGGTTTATGGAAAATATAATTATCATTTTCTTTAATAACGATAGGCGACGGCAAAAATTGTTGCAAAAAATCAGCGCAACCTACTGGTCCAGAGCCAGGTCCGCCACCGCCGTGCGGCGTAGAAAAGGTTTTGTGCAAGTTAATATGCATTATATCAAAGCCCATGTCAAGCGGCCTTGCAATACCCATAATAGCATTTAGATTTGCGCCGTCATAATACATAAGCCCACCACACTTATGCACAATTTTATTAATTTCCATTATCTTTTCTTCAAACAGTCCTAAAGTGTTAGGATTGGTTAGCATAAAACCAGCGGTATCGTCGCCGCAAGCATTTTTAAGGGCGATAATGTCAACACTGCCATCATCAAGGGAAGGAATATTAATAATTTCCATGCCTGCAAGCGCTGCGCTAGCAGGATTTGTGCCATGCGCTGAATTAGGAATAATTATTTTTGTGCGCTTAAAATCATTACGGCTTTCATGATAGGCTTTCATTATCATAAGTCCTGCAAGTTCACCATGCGCGCCAGCAGCCGGCTGCAAGCTAAAGTTCATTCCCGTGATTGCCTTAAGCTGCTGACTTAACTCATACATAAGACACAAACAGCCTTGAACGCTTTTTTCTTCTTGCAATGGGTGAACGCTAGTAAACCCATCTAATGACGCCGTAATCTCATTAAGCTTTGGGTTATACTTCATTGTGCATGAGCCAAGCGGATAAAAGCCGTTATCTACGCCAAAAGCATTTTGAGATAGCTTGGTATAATGCCTTACAATGTCTATTTCGCTAACGCTTGGCAATATAGTTTCTTCTTTGCCCAAATACTTATCGTCTAGCGCATATTTTGGCACAGTAATAAAGGGCGCTTCAAAAGACTTAGCGCCTATTTTGCTTCTTTGATAAATGGTCAGCATACACCCCCCTTTATTATTTCCACAACTCTATCCAAATCTTTTCTTGTCACAGTTTCGGTAACGCACCATAAAATTTCTTTACTGCTAAGCGGCAAACCGCCTAATATATCATTTTTTTCTAATTCATATAGCAGCATTTTAGAATCAATATCTGAAACTGTAACAAATTCGTTAAAAAACTCCCCTTTGTACTTTAAGCTAAAGCCTAAACTCAAAAGCTGGTCTTTTAAATAGTGGGCATTGCTAACGCAAGCTAAAGCCACATCTTTAAGTCCCTTTTGCCCCATGGTGGCTAAGTACATAGCAGCAGTTAGCGCACAATGCGCTTGATTGGAACAAATATTGCTGCTTGCTTTTTCCCGCCTAATATGCTGCTCTCTAGCTTGTAAGGTAAGCACATACGCCTTACTTCCTTTTGCATCCACAGTTTCTCCCACAATTCTGCCTGGCAATTTTCTTTGCAATGCCGTTTTGGTTGCCATAAAGCCAAGATATGGACCGCCAAAAGCAAGGTTTAGACCTAAACTTTGTCCTTCGCCAACTGCAATATCTGCCAAACATTCTGACGGTTTTTTTATAAGCCCCATAGCAATAGGATATACGCCCATAATGAATTTTACGCCATAATCTTTAGCAAGCTCTCCCACCTTTTTTGCATCTTCAATAACGCCATTTTTTGCAGGCTGTTCTATATAAATAGCCGCTGTGGTGTCGTCAAATAATTTAGTAAGCTTTTCTAAATCAATTTTGCCAAAATCATTTTGTGGCGCAACAACTATGTCGCTATTATTTATATAGGTTTGCAAAACTTCAAGCGTACTTTCTTTTATAAAGGGCGATACAATGAGTTTGGAGCGTTTTTTGTCTTTGCACATAAAATACGCTTCAGCTGCGGCTGTTGCGCCATCATAGTGTGAAGCGTTGCTGACATCAAGGCCAGTTAGTTCGCATATCATAGTTTGATACTCAAAAATAGACTGCAAAATACCTTGGCTCATTTCTGCCTGATACGGCGTATAGGCAGTTACAAACTCAGATCTTTTGGACATTTCTCTAACCACTGGCGGAATGTAGTGATGGTATGCGCCTGCTCCCCGCAAAATAATAGGATATAGCCTATTTTTTTGCGCTAGGCTTTTTACCATCTTTTCCACTTCAAACTGCGATAAGCCACTAGGCAAATCAAGTTTTTGTAGCAAACACTCTTTGGGGATAGGCTTGTAAAGTTCATGCAAGGAAGTTAAGTTTAACTCCTTTAGCATCTCTTGCACTTCCTTTTGGGTGTGCGGTGTATATGTTGACATATTTTCTCCTATTTAATAAGGTCTAGATATTCTTGTTGTGAAATAAGCTCCCCTTCTTGCTCTACTTGAACCTTTACAAACCAAGCGCTGTAAGCGTCTTCGTTTATAAGTTCTGGGCTGTCAATAATTTCTTCATTTATTGCCTTTACAATGCCAGTTACGGGTGATAAAACAGACTCTACTGCCTTTACTGATTCCACCTCAGCAAAAGCTTCCCCCGCCACCACATTGTCTCCAACTTCAGGCAGTTGCACAAAGACAATGTCGCCAAGTTCGCCAGCTGCATATTCTGTAATTCCAACTGCTGATAAGTTGCCCTCTTTTTTTACCCATTCATGAGTTGATGTGAATTTCATAAGTCAAATTCTCCTTGATTTTTATTTTTCTTTTTTATAAAAAGGCATTGCTATCTTTTCTGCCAGCAATTTTCTGCCCCTTACATCGATATACGCCCTGCCTTCAAAGCCTTTTTTTACTCTTGCCATAGCGTATGCGCCGCCAAGCGTGATACAAACACCGCCTGAGGTTGTGTACCCTATGCTTTGCCCGTTTTCATCAAATACTTCATTGTTTTCTCTAGCTATGCCTTTATCTAAAAGTTTTAGTCCTATTCTTTCATATTGCGGAGTATGGTTTTTAAGCGCTTGTTTGCCTATGAAGTCTAGTTCCATTTTGATAAACATATCAAGGCCTACTTCATTTGCCATAATCTTATCCGACAACTCATGCCCGTAAAGGGGCATAGAGCATTCAAAGCGCAAAGTATCTCTTGCCCCAAGCCCAATTGGCTCAATGTCATGTTCACGCCCTGCTTCCATTATCTTGTCATATAAACTTTCTACTTCGCTAGCTTTGCAATAAAGTTCATAACCGCTTTCCCCTGTGTACCCTGTGGTTGAAACCAAGCATTTTATGCCGCCAACTAACACATCACAAGTAAAATAATAGCTTTTATTAGCAAGTTTTTCAATATCGGTAAGTTTAGATAATACCTTATATGCGTTTGGTCCTTGCAAAGCAAGCTGTGCAATGTCGTCCGATATATTAGTTACGCTTGCGCCTTCTTTATCAATGTATTTTAGTATATGTTCATAATCTTTTTGAGTATTGGCCGCGTTTACTACCAATAGATAATTCTCATTGTCAATTTTATAAATGAGCAAATCATCTACTATTGTGCCATTTTCATATAGCATTAGGCTATATCTGCACTGATTATCCTTTATGGTGTCTACTCTGTTTGTCATAAGTTTTTGCAGCTGTAAGCTTGCGCCTTTTCCTTGAATGAGTATCTCACCCATATGAGATACATCAAACAAGCCTACATTGTTTCTTACTGCTTTATGCTCAAACACAATACCTTTAGAGTACTGTATAGGTAATTGGTATCCAGCAAATGTTACCATCTTGCCACCAAGGTTTATATGGGTATTATACAAAGGTGTTTGTTTTGTCATTTCATACTCCTTAAATTAATTTTTTAGCTTCCGCTGCGCATAACCTTATTGCTTCTGACAAAGTAGGGTGCGGGTGAATGGTTTTTATTATATCGTCTACGGTAAGGCGGTTTGTTATCGCCAAACTTAGCTCTCCAATAAGCTCTGACGCACGGGAATTTACAAGCGTTGCGCCTACAATAACGCCATCTGCGTTTGCCGCAATCTTTACAAAACCGCTAGTTTGGTTTTCTACGCTTGCCTTGCCGTTTGCTGTCATAAAAACTTTAGAGGTGTATAGCTTTTCATCTTGGCTAATAATTTTACCTACGACAGCAATTTCAGGTGTGGAATATACCACGTTAGGCACAATATTTAAGTTGATACTGGCAGGTTTTCCCACTATCTTATCCACAGCAACGATGCCTTGCGCTTCTGCCATATGCGCTAATTGAATTTTGCCAATTGCGTCGCCAACACAATAAATATTTGGAATATTGGTAGCAAAATTTTCATCTACAAATATGCTTTTATCATGTAAAACATTGGCTCTATCTAATTGCAGTGATTCAATGTTTGCCTGCCGCCCTGCGCAAATAATTACCTTTTGGCAAGTGTACTTTATTTCTTCTTGCCCCACCTTAACAAATGCTGTCAAATCATCATTCTTTTCTATTTTTAATACTTTAGCATTTGTCAAAATCTTTACTTTATTTCTTTTAAGCGCCATAGTTAAAGCATTGGCCGCATCTATATCAAAATAAGGCAATATTCGCTCTGCGCACTCTATTATGGTTACATTTTTACCTAAAGCAGAAAAAAACGATGCAAATTCTACTCCAATTACACCGCCGCCCACAATAACTATGTCGTTTTCTGTAACGCTGTCAGTTAATACCTTATCAGAATCTATTGCAAACTCTTTGCCATTTATTGGTAAACTAGTAGGGCGCGAACCAGTTGCTATAAGTATGTTTTCAGCCTTTATAATTTTATCTCCTACCTTTAAGGTATTACTATCTAAAAATTCCGCTTGCCCATAAACAAAGTCTAAAGAACTTTTTTTAATAAGGTACTCTATACCTTTTTTTAATTTCTCTACCACTTGATTTTTTCTGGCATACATTTTTTCTAAATCATAGCTTACTTCGCCTGACAATATGCCAAAAGTATCACAATTTTTTGCCGTTTGAAAAACACTAGCTGACTGCAACAAGCTTTTTGTTGGAATACACCCTAAATTAAGGCAAGTTCCGCCAAGCGCCTCTTTTTCTATAAGTACTGTGCTAAGGCCTAGACTGGACGCATATAATGCTGCATTATACCCAGCTGGGCCTGCGCCTATTACGGCTAATTTAAGCATATCTTACTCCTTACTAAGTTTATTATATCCATCATAACGGTGTCATTTGTTGCCAAAAAATTGATATCATTAGACTTTTTACCCGTTAATAGCTCTTTTGCTTTTTCAATAGACTTAGGATACAAGCTGTCTGATGATATAAAAATTTCTTCAATTGTATCATTTGCCAAATTTAAGTCTATCTCCACCGTTCCCCACTCAAAACTTTGCTCTATCTTAGCGTCAAAATCTTTCCACTTGCCAAAAATATAGTTATCATTTTGCCACGCCTCCGCTAAAGCTATGATATTGTCATTTGTATTTATGTCAAGCTCTTTGCTTTTTTGTCCATATACTTGTTCAAAAGCAGTTTTAAGACTAAATGCTATATCTTTAGGCGTAACATTTTTAGCAATATCCGCTAAATTAATTACTCTACTTTTTACTGAGCTTACACCATATTTTTTAAGCTTAGACTCCCTTGGCGATAAATAGTTTTTCATAGTGTTAAAATCAGTATTTATAAGCAGTGTGCCATGGTGTAAACAATTATTTTTATCTTTATAGTATGCATTCCCTGAAAACTTTCGCCCATTTAGCGTTATGTCATTTCTACCTGAAATCTCCGCTTTAAGTCCAAAAGTTTTTAGCGCCATTTGCACAACAGAAAGTTGCTTTTTTGCATCATACAAACTTTTGTCTGCTATAAAAGAAAAGTTAAGGTTGCCTAAATCATGATAAACCGCCCCGCCACCTGTGCGTCGTCTAGCTATACTAGTGCCGTTTTCTTTTATTGCATCTAAATTCAACTCCCTATAAGGATTTTGATTTGCGCCAATTACTACAGTATTTTGATTTTGCCATAAAAATAAGCATATAGAATTTTTTGCGTTGTTTTGCACCTTGTCCCATTCAGTTGCAAGGTTTATATAAGGATTGGTATTCCTTCCAAATGCAAAATAAATCTCCATATGCCGTTTTACTTATCCTTATAATATATTTTCTTTTCCGTAACAACCATATCCATCTTTATATCGTTTGGCATTATGCTTAATCTAAAAAACTTTTGCTTTTCAAATGCAATTCCGATCTTAAAACACTTTTTATCTTGTAAAAATTTATCAAAATACCCTTTGCCATGCCCTAGACGATTACATTTTGCATCAAATGCAACCATAGGGATAATTGCAATATCTACATCATCGATTTCATCGCCATACCCTGGCTCTAATACATTAAATTTACCTTTTTTAAGCTCTGTTTCTTTATCTATCTTTACAAGGTGTAGTTTTTCTTTAGTGACAGGCACGCAAATAGTTTCTTTTTTATTAAATGCATCAGCTAAAATTAGCTTTGTGTCTACTTCTTTAGGCAAAGCAAGATATACCATTATGCTTTTTGCTTGTAAGTAGTTTTCCAGCGAAAGAATTTTTTTTGCAATTATATTACTGTATTCTTGTCTTAGATACAGTTTTTGCAACCTTTTATTTACAATATTACGCTGTAAAATTTTTACTTTTTGTCTAAAACTCATAATGCTTTTTACCTTTATGTTTATATTAACATTTATTAGCTAGCAAAATCAATATAAATCCTTAATTTTTGCCTTAAATCATAACTGTGTCATACTATGCTTTGGCAAAATTGAAAATGGTCGAAAAGTGTTGCTTTTCTGGTTTTTTAGTGGTATAATGGGCCTAAAAAGAGGGTGATGTAGAATATGATGACAATGCTTTTATCGCAAAGCAAAACGC
>JAAYOD010000031.1 GCA_012520515.1 Clostridiales bacterium | reverse complement strand
TGCTTTTGAAATTGAAAAAGCCAATCCAAGCCTTATTGTATACGGCATATACGACGAAGAAAACGACGAATATCTACCATATTATATCTATCAAGGTCAAGCGTTAGAGCCCAAAATTAAGCGTAAATACGGCAATAACATTATTGATGACAATGATGAACATTTGGGCAGTGATGGAATTAGAATAACATTTGAAGGTAGGTTTATAGGTACAGATATCTATAACATAACAGAAAACGACATTGCGCCTGCTGGAAAAGATTGTATTGATGTAGGAAAATATGTTTTTACTGTTGAAGTTGAAGCTAGCAGCAACTATAATGCGCTACCGCCATCATACTTTTTTATGGAAGTAAAACCTGCCAAGCTTGATATTATAGTTCAAGGGGAGTATCAAGGTCAAGAGCGCGGATTTGCATCTATGATATACAACAGAACAACAGATTATCCTACCTTTACAGTAAAGTACTCAGGATTTGTGGGCAGAGATGCGCTTCCGTCAGAGTATCGCAATCCTTTTGAGATTTATAGCTATAACCTAAGGCTAAATACCACGCAAATAGAAGGGTTAGGTCTTACTCACCCCACATATAAGATATACGACTCCTTAGAGGCAAGCCAAGACATCTTGCCATACGATTCCAGAGCATATTTTATACGCCTTTATATAGACGAAATTTATGGCATTTCAAATAATTATTACATTAACCCTGTGTACCTAGAGCAAGACGGAGAACTGCTATTGCCAGTGCTTTTGATAGACAAGAGAGTAATTGACATTAAAGCCGAAAATAGCATAATGAAAACTTATGATGGAACAACAAGCTTAATAATTGACTCTGTCACAAAAGACCATTATAGCTTTATTGCTAAGCAAGGTGTGGAAGAAAGCGGCGTAATTGCAGGCGATGAAGATTATATCAATTTATTTATCGACTATGGTATGAGCTATTATGAGCGAAAAGATGTCTATGATTCAAACGGTAGCCGCACCGAAATCAAAGTTAGGATATATGGATTTGATATCGATAACGAAAACTATCGATTGGATATAACTAACCTTTTGTTAGACCAAGACGATAATGCGTATTTCTATTTAAGAGGTATTATAAATCCAGCAAGAGCAAAAGTTATATTTTTGAATGAACAAGGGGAAGTAGCAGACCCCAGAACCTCAGTTGTTTATGATTCAAAACCGCACTATTTAACACCTGTTGTGGAAGGTGTAAATAATGAAGTTTTGGAGATAGGAGTGGGCTTTAATTTAATTTTTGAAAGCAATAATTATAGCGATACAAAAGCGCCCAGCGAAGCAGGAGAATATAGGGTAGTAGTTACAATAATAGATACTAACTATCGCAATGATATATTTACTCATGTGCTTGTAATAGAAAAAGCTCCTGTGCTTATAAAGTTTAATGGCGACGCAACACCATTTTATGCAGACAACAGAATGGGGCTTACAGCTTATGCGTATTCTGAAGTTGTAGAAGATTATCGGCAAGATTTGATTGTAAAGTATTATGACAATAAAGGTAATTTAATAGTTGACATTGTAAAAGCAAATGTAGGCTCTTATATAGCTTATGCCGAGCATTTTGAAACGACTAACTTTAAGTATATGGAAGGGGAAACAGATTTTATTATTATTCCAAGAGAAATTTATTCTCTCAATGCTGACGATG
Source organism: Clostridiales bacterium (assembly GCA_012520515.1). Classification (GTDB taxonomy): domain Bacteria; phylum Bacillota; class Clostridia; order Christensenellales; family DTU072; genus CAG-1782. Next base: position 91,500 of record JAAYOD010000031.1, on the reverse strand, counting down.
TCAAAACATATCAATATACAGGCGAGCCCATTAAGCCACAATTCTGGTTTGAGTTTAACAATATTACCTATTATCCTAATTTGTATTTTGATACAATTATAGAAAACTCAAGTGGCAAAAAACAATATATGCCTTATAATTATGGACAAGGAACAGCGGTCACAGCGCCTATCACAGCTGGAAATTATAGAGCCAAAGCCGCTCCTGATTTTGGCAACTTCCGAATTCTTAGCAATGATACGCTAGAATATGAAATAATACCTATTGACCTTGTAATTGGCATAAAAGATATCAAGGTAAAGGAAAATGAAAAGATAGCATTTAGCTTTACTTTAACTGGCAATGTCGCAGGCGATACGCTAGATAGCTTGGACACTAAGCCTACTGTAAGATATTTTGATAATGATGGAACAGAGCTAAGTAATGCCCCCACAAAAGCTGGCATTTATAAAGTGCTTCCTACTGGCGCATCTTCCACTAACTACAATATAAGTTATACCTTTGGAATGTTGACAATAAATAAGGCGATTTTAACATATTCAGCTCCTAGCGGCGGTACAAATGTTACTTTAGAAGGAAACTTCTCTTCTGACACAAGTATTGTGGTAAAGGAAATCACAAATGTAGAGTATACGCCTTATAAGACAATGTTTGAGACATTCAAAATAAACAATCCTGAATATTCAAACTTCCAACTTTCCACTATATACCATATTCAATTTAGCAGTGGCACAGTAGAACTTGTAGATGACAGCAAAATACGAGTAAAGCTACTATTATCAGAAGTTTTGAAAAATAAACTTGTAAAAGCTGAAAATATGTCTTATGGCGATATAGCTGACATAAAGGCCGCAAGCGAGCCAAAGTATTATGTGGCGCACTTTAAGTCAGATGGCACAATTGACCCTATTGAAGCGCGCAGAGAGGGCGAATATTTGGTGTTTGAAACGACAAGCCTAGACGCATTTAGCATAATAATTGAAGATGCTAATCAATCAAAAGAAAACATGTGGATACTCTATGTGTCCATAGCTGTGGGCATAATGTTTATAGCTGTAGCGCTATTAATCATAAAAAAGAGAGCATAACAGATGACAATAAATGCAAAGAAGTTCCCAATACTTTTATTGATTTTATCGCTGTGCATAGTAGCACTTGGATTATCAGGCATTAAAAGTATGCATACTTGTTATGCATTGGACTCAATAAGTGTTTTTCAAAACAATTATATAGTGGAGTATTCTACTAAAAGTTATATAGACAGTCAAGGCAGATTTAACAATTTTGCTACTGCAGAAGAGGAGTTTTACAACGCTTTTTATAACTCTATTGATGTTAAGATTGGCGATGAAATCGTTACGGTAGACCCTGAGAATATTGTTATCACCAATCATAACGAAATAATGACGCCTAAAACATATTTGGTTAACTTTTGGATATCGTATGGTGGCCAGGAATACCAAGTTAAAAATATTCAATGTAAAGTAGAAGAAAAAAACCTTGATAAAGTACCCACGATTGAGCAGACAAGCGAAGTTAGGTACAATGCTATGTCATATATCTCAAATGGTCTTTTAATTGATTTTGCCAATGAAGACCAGCCTTTTTATAATGCGGTTTTAGCTGCTTTAAAATTCACTGTTAACGATGTTGATATTACAGCAATTCTTGACCCGTCACAAATTTTCTTTTACAATACAAATTTTGAAAAAATAAACAAGGTTTTTGAACCTAAAAACTATCAATTTAATGTGCTTTTTGATTATTTAGGCAATAGCTATTTAGTTAAGAATGTAACGCTTGAACTGAAAAAAAGTATACTTGATGTTAGCGTGCTATTAAACGGAGAGCATAACCTTACTCTAAAAGAAGGGGAAGACTATACCCCAAGGATAGTTTATTCTGGGTTTTTAGGCAACGACAACGAAAAAAATTCTTTAATATATCCTGCGCTTATCCCCAACGAGCCTAAGCGTCCTACAACCAACTATGAGATAAGGGCGGAAGGCGCTGTAAGTAAATATTATGAGATGAATTATATCTCTTCTTATATTACCATAACTCCAAACCCTGTGCTAGAATTTACCTTTACATCAGGAAAAGAGAATTTGCTCATCCTTAAAGGCAGTTATAGTCCTTATTGTAAGCTAGAATTTATAAATGTAGGAGTGAGTTTAGCTAGCGTTACTTTTACAGAAATAAATAACACTTTGCAAAAACACTATTCCAACACTGGTCTGCTTGATAAGTATAAGCCAATAGGCGCATATCGTATTAATCTCAAAATAAATGAACAAAAAGAAGAGCTTATGGAAAGTCATGTCAGCATAAAGATGGACGATAGCTTAAAAGGGCATGACCAGTATGTAGTGGCGGCACTAACTAATGACGGCGTATATCAAGTTATTTCAGCTACGGAAAAAGATGGATACTTGTCCTTTGATACAACAGATTTAGGTGATTTTGTGGTGCTTGCCCCCATAAAAGGCATTAATACAACACAATCTGCAATAATATCTTTAAGCTTGTTTGCAGGCATTGCATTATGTATTATTTTGTTTGCCGTCTTTAGAAGAAAATACTAAAACTTTTGCAAAAATTTGAGGCAAACAATAAAGTTTTTAGGTGTAGTTTTTTTTGTCCTTTTGGGAGTTAAAAGCTATGTAAAATAGGGCAAAAATGTATTATTTTTTAACCTAATTATACCCTTTTATATATTGAATTTTCCCTTATGCTATGTTATAATATAACATATGTAGTAAAATAGGGTGAATTATGCCCTTTTGGAGGAACAGTCCTAAATGAAAAAAAGACTCCCGATAATTGTCATGATTATCTTAATCATCGCCAGTATGTTTGTCTTGGCAAGCTGTAGCGATGGGGTGTCTCCCGTTGAAAGCATTGTAATTAGCACTTTGCCTAAGACTACATATTACAAAGGCGACGCCTTTATTTTAGACGATGCCGAGCTTACAGTTTATTATCAAAATGGCAGAAGCGAGATTATACCGCTTGAATTTACCATGGTTTCCAACTTTGACGCTCAATTAGTAGGTGATCAAATTCTTACCATTTCTTATGGCGGTAAAACTAGATACTTAAAAATTACAGTTACCGACGCTCCCATTCAAACAATAGAACTAGGCAGTGAGCATAAAGCGCAATATGTGCAAGGTCAAACGCTTGATACATCTAACATGACCATAAATGTCACATACACAAATGGCTTTACAGAAACAGTTAGCGTGACAGAAGATATGATAACTGGATTTAATCCTAATATCCTAGGCGAACAAGAAGTAACCTTGTCTTATACAAAAAATGGTCAAACTGTAAACAAAACGCTAACTTTAACAGTTATTCGCAAAGAGATTGAAAAAGTAGAGCTTATAGCTCCTGATAAAATTAATTATGTGGTAGGCCAAAGTTTAGACCTTACAGGCGGAGCATTAAAGCTTTATTATAACGACAATACAAATACGCAAGTTTTATTTAGCGACATTTATGGCAAGGATAATAACTTTAAGATAAAAGTACCTGGAAGTGACGATCTGGAATTTACACAAGCTTCAGCGGTGCAAATTACTGTAAATTATTACGACTGGGAAAAAGTTTTTGGAGTAATCGTAGAAGAAGTTAGGGTAAAACAACTTGAGCTTGTAAAAGCGCCTAATGACCAGATAAAAAATGCCACTTTGGATTTAAGTTCGGGCATAATGCGTGTTATCTATAACAATGGAGATACCGAAAATGTAGCATTAAATGACTCAAGAGTTACAAATTATATTGATAGTTCTCTATTTGACATAAATAAAGTTGGCACATATAAAGTAAGGTTTGAGATGCAAGGGGTATCCCTTGATGTTGATATTAATGTTATTGAAGCTAAAGAAGATGAGCTTATAATTATACTTCCCGATGTTATATATTACCAAGCGACTGGAGATATCAATTATACTACATGGAAGTATTCAATAAGGCTTACAAACGGAAGTTGTTTAGCGCTTGACCATCAAGGCAACACAGAAGCTTTCTTAACAAACAACGAAGATAGTTTTGTCAAATTAGATAAAGATTTTAATAATAATTTTTCCACTGCAGAAGTTGGAATCAAAACTTACAAATTTGTTTATTTAAGCGCTGATAGAAGGACAGAATTAACTAAAACTGTCAGTGTTAATGTCGTAAAAAAAGAGCTAGTTAAAGTAGAGTATTTCAAAGCGCCTAATGTCACCACATATATGCAAGACGATACGCTAAAGCTTGAAGGCGGAGAGATACAGTTTAGCTATAACAGCGGAGAGCTAACGCCCATTATTCCGCTTACTCGCGATATGTTTGAAGATAGCGTTTGGGAAAATGCTACAAGCCAACCTACTCTAAGCAAAACTATTACATTAACCTATAAAGATGTAACTTTCCAAACTTCAATATATCACAGCTTTGACATTAAAGTGTTGCAAAGAATAGAAAAAGTAGCAATAAGCTCCTCTTCTACTCACAAAACCACAGGAGTGCAAGGCAGATATTTTGATTATAGCAATCTTGTATTAGATGTGACATATCCCAACGGCACAAATATAAGCGTACAAGATTTTGACAGCGACGAGTGGACTATTGTAAACGATTATTTTGCCGAAATAGGTATACAAGAAGTCAAGGTATATTATGGTGATGCCAACGATGTTTCTAATGACAAATTCATAACCATTCCAGTAACTGTAACAAATAATATAATTAGAATAAAGTTTGAAGATGGCTATTTAGACGAAAATGGTTATGGTTTTGATGACATTATAGAAGGCCAAACCGTTAGTATTAAAGAAAATGCTTATATCTTGGTAGAATATGAAAACAACGACATGGTAGACCAGTCATTGTTAAGGGTAAAGGTTACGCCTAGTATGTTGCCAGAGGCTATGAGCTATAACCTAAGCGTAGGTCAACGCGAAGTAGTTATAACTTATGACGGACTATCTCTTACCGCTTATGTGAATGTCTTGGATAGAAAAATAGGAAGCGTAAGGCTAGTTGAGCAAGCAACTAAACTTAGATACGCTAAAGAAGATAGCTTATCGCTTGACGGAATACGCGTAGCTATTACTTATGACAATGGCGCGGTATCGTACATATCTCTTAAAGACGATCAAACCATTTATGATATAAACAAGAATATGGGAACTGAGAGATTCACCTTTACCGCAAGCTATGACAATACATGGCAAGATGGCGTAAGCTTTATGGAAAAGGAGATTACCCTTACTATAAACTTGCTCATAAACGATACTTTAGACGGTGGACAAGACAGCATAGCTTATACAACATATTGGTTTGATAAGTTGCCCGAGCGTATTATGCTTATGGAAAACGACCAGACTTTGCCCACAATATCAGCGTGTGAAAGCGTGGACGAAATAATTTTCCCTAAAGATGCAATGTTAAGCATAATTTATGAAAATGGACAAACCGATAATTATTACTTAAACGAATATTATAAAGACGAGCCAAATTATCTTTCTTCCGATATGTATCAGCTTATCGGTTTTGATAGTAACTCTGTTCACAATCAAACAGTTATATTTAGCTATTTGCTGTATCAATGTACTTTTTCCGTTGATGTCAAACCTAAAGTATTAGTTGGCCTTAGTGCAGACAAAACTTCCATAAGCGTAATTGAAGGTATGCAATTAGATTCTGAAGCAGTGACAATAACAGCGCATTATGTGGACGCTGAAGGGCGAGAATTTAATAATGACTATGGCCAAATCAAGATAGAGCTTGCAGACCTAGAATCAACCTATGACCATACAGCTCCAGTTACCTTTACTAATGGACAATTTATTACCACTGTTACTTTTTCCTTTGGCGGAAAATTTGTAGAGCTAGAGCTTATGATATATCAAAAGACATTGTCTAGCATTGCGCTTATAGAATATCCTAAGCAAGTATATTATGAATTCCACACCGAAGGACTTAGCCTAAGCGGCGGCAAACTAATGGCTTTTTATAACAACAACACCAGTGAGCTTATCGACCTTGAAAGCGGTTTGAGCAGTTTAAGTATTGATAGCCACGATTTTATAAATAGCTTGAGCGTAGAACTTAATAACGGCAACGAAGTTTCCAAAAATATTTATATCTCTTATACAGTAAACGGCGTGGAAAAAACCACTTCATATATAGTAACAATTAAAGATAGGGAGTATCTCACTGTTGAATTTAGCGACAAATCAACAGTTAGAGATGGAGCTTATCAATTAATTTATGGCGCAACAGCTAGCTCCCGTCCGCATTTTTATGTAATGCATGGCGCAGAGCGCTTTATTTCCAATGAAAATATTGATGAAAAGATAGCGGAAAATAGTGGCTTTACCGTTATGTACAGAGATGGTTTTGGATTTGAGAGCGCAGAATTCCCTATAAACGCAGGAATATACACTATTGTCATTAGGTACGATGGCGATAGTAAATTTAACGCGCTTATAGACGAAAGTATGAAAATACATATAAATAAGCGCAAAATCTACATTAACGCAAACGCTTACCAATCGACCTATGGCGATATAAAACCAGAATTTTCATTTAACATAACATCGGGAGAAATCGACGACAATGTGCTAGTGTTTGGACAAACTGATAGCGATGTTCTAAGCGTTGCGTACGATGTTTACTTAAATGACATAAAACAAGTTTTTGAAAATGGTGTAGTGTCCTTTAATATATCAAGCGCTTTGACAGAATACAAGATTAGGCCAAGGCTTGATATGCCTAGTACGCAGTATGACAATTATCAAATTTTAGAGTATGTGGAAGCTGTTTATACTGTTAATCCTCTACCTATAATCATAAGTGCGCTTGCTGAAGAAAAGATTTATGGACAGCCTGAACCAGCGTATAGATATGATGTATTTTTATCAGAAAATGGAAGTAAAGGGGCTAAGATAGGTGGTAAAGAACGCATAAATGGCAGTGTCGTTGCCAGCATAAATATTAATGGTCACCAAATAGACATTAACAGCTACAACCTTACCCGTAACCTTACTGCACAAAATGTAGGACAACACGATATACTAAAAGGTTCTGACAATATATTAAGCAACTTTAACATAGTTAGCTTTGAATCAAACAAGCTAACAATTAAGAAAAAGGACATAACTGTTGTAGGACAACCAGAATCTAAAGAATATGGTCACACAACACCGCATTTTACTTTTTCTACTAAAAATGCAGATGACCTAATAAATAGCGCAAACTTAGGCATTTTAGACACTTTTGACAGTGTATTTGGCGCATACGCAAAACCAGAAAATTATGTTCTAGAGATATACAGTCTAAACGATGTAGAAAAAAACAATAACCTTGCTTTAGGTATGGACGGAAAGGGAGTGCCTTACAATACTGCTATTGGTGAATATTTAGTTTATTTGATAATAGACAATGAACTAATTGAAAATTATAATGTCACTGTTGAACCGCTCACTCTTACCATTGTAAAAACCGATGTGAAAGTATTTGCCTTTAATATGCTTATAAATTATGGCGACAGCGATCCTGTATATCAGTACAATGCTGAAGCGCCTTATGACATAGAGCAAGACATACAATATGGACCATATTATTGGTATGAGTTTAGCGAAGGTTTTTTACTTGACGAAAGCGATTTAATTTGTAATTTTACTAGAGAAACGGGTAAAGATATAGGAAAATATAAGCTACAGCTTACAGCGCAAACCTATGGGCTAAATACAAACTATAATATCACTTTATGCGGACAAGATATAGAAAGCCCTTACTCTTATATTTATATCTATCCAAGACCTATTAGTATAAATCGCACAGCAGACCAAGAAACTTACGCTAAAAAGGCTATGAGTGAGTTTGCCGCGCCTTATACAATTTCTGCAAAAGACCAGCACTATACTATATTGCCTGATGACATAAGCGGTATAGAGCAAGCTATATCATTTAGCTTTAAGGGTAGAACAGATAGAGTGCAAGGCACAGGCTTTGTTGTTGTGGATACCTATGATGGAGTAATGACCTATGACTATTTAAGCAATATCAACTTTTATGACTATGATATGCTTATGAGTCTTGCGCAAAGTGAAATAGATAGATTTTATTATCTTGTAGATAGGTATATTTTTGATGATATTGACTTTACAGCAGATGAAGTGTTTAAGCAAAAAGACAGCTTTGTTTATGCCGTAACGCCAAAACCGCTAGATATAGAAGTAACTAATTTATCTACCTATAATTTTGACAATCACATCATTGCGCTAAGCTATAACGATTTGTCAAGTGAGTTATTTGCTGGCGACACTATTACAATTACGCCTGAGATTACGGCAGTTTATGAAGGACAAAGCCAATCCGTTAGCGCTACTTCTCTCTATAACGCTGGCGAATACACTATTAAAATAGCCGATATTGGCAACTTTAACTACATTATAAACAATGTGGATTATACCAAAATCATTAAGATTATGCCAATTGAGATAAAGGTAGTTATAAAAGGCGCCAAGCTAAAAGAAGGAGAGTATTATTATACAAGTTCTGTTTATGATGGCAATAGCAAAAACCCATATGATACTCTTTGGGTAAGCAATATTGATGAAAACGGGCAAGAAAAAATTGCAGGCGAAGGGTATTATTATACAGAAGATTATAAGATAGTAAGCAGCGGACTAGCTGGCGCGCCTAATAGCCTTACTATATATCCTTATACAATAGATACAAATGGAAATAATGTCTATCCCATAAATGCAGGCGAATATATGCTGATGGTAAATATTAGCGAAACTTACAAAAACTATACCGTTAAGTTTGTATCTCCTACCGATTATGACCAACCAGCAGAATATAGGTATATTATTGAAAAGCGCGTTGTTCAAATTCTTAATTTAGAAAAGTATAACAGCCATGAATATAATGAAACTGCGCCCAGCATTCCGTCCAATGCCGTTATCTTTGTTGATAATGATGTACAAAATGAGCTTATAAATGTGGCTACTGATATCACCTTTACATTTGAAAGGGATATGTCTTCTGTGCCAGAATATTTGCGCGATTATATTAATGAGCAAGACCGTATAAGCGCAGGCTATTTTACAATTACCGTTAACTATAGCAAGTCAAATAACTATGAGTTTGACCTATTAGATGTACAACATTATATAATTAGACGCAAAAACATAGAAGTATTGTTAAATACAAGTACGGATATTCTTAATAAGCAGTTCGATACGCTAAAGCCTACTGCTAGCGCGTCAAACCTAAATCTCATCGGCGGCACAGCATCAAGCTATTACTTTGATGTCGATGGAGTATATCTAGACATAAATGTTATGGCGTTTTGGAATAGCCAAACAAATGCTTGGACAGAGACAATTCCGTCAAATTATCCTGTCGGATATTATGCCTATACCATCACGCCAAAGATAAAGGCAGGGGAAGATTATATATCTTTTGCACCTGACCACCAATACGATAGCTTTACTGGCAGAAAGCTTATTGACTGGAATCATACCTACACAGTATCAGATATTATGTCTTCAACGCTATCGTCATATGGCATAACCAACATGCATCAGCGAGCTGAAGGTATTTATAAAATAAATCCTAGAAATGTCACTTTGAGTGTACCTGGCGGAGTTGTTGAATCTAGACGAATTGATAACACACCAACCGATGTCTATGTGTATTATAAACCTTATAGCGCAAAAGCAATCACATATACCGAAGTTTTAGCGTTTATGAATAGCTATATTGCGCTAGATGATACAGCAATGCCAATTGGCGCAGAACTTGGATTTAATCATATCGATATGACCTGTGAGCCAACACCGCCAAGTATTATTAATACTCAAGAATACTATATGCTTGATGTATCGGATATTGCTGAGGCTAACCCCAACTTTAATATCTTATATCCTAATGTAATTTATGAGATATCTAAGCTCACTGTAGAGTTGTCTATTGTGGCTGTAAACGGCACGGAAGGCTCATCAATGGTATATGGAACAGGTTATGATAACCTTACATTTGAGCTTGACTTCTTTGATGAGGAAGCCTTTATCGCCGCCCTTGGACTAGATATTGCTCCACATCAATTAAATATATCCGATTATACAAATAGACCTGATGGCGACCCGCTTAGATTTTTCATAAACAACAATGTTTATCAATTGCTAAATGCGTCACAAGTGGCTGTATATAGCACCAGCAATAGCAATAATCCCGCCATTCCTAAAGGCGAATACACTCCTAATGTCTTATACATGGCAGAATATTCACAAAACTTCTATTTTACCTTTGTGCCAACTATCTTTACAGTTAAGCCTAAGGTAATTACCTTGCAGGGAATTGAGCGCACTTACTTTAGAGATGACAAAAAATTCTCTTATCAAGTATCTAATCAACTGTCGCCAAGCGAACAGACCACAGTAAACGGTTTGCTTTCTGAAGTTATGGCTAAATTTATAGATATCTCCGGCGTGGGCATTGCATCTAATGCAGGAACATTTGTGCAAGGAGATGCCTATTATGGCAGATATTTCTTAAGAGCGCTTAAAAATGATATAGATACTATTTTGGTGCAAGCAAGGTACATTAACTATGCTATAAATTATCTTGCAAATGACATTTGCGACCTTATCGAAAGCGGCAATTCAGCATATACATATATGGGTTTAACTATCAAAAAACAATCGCTAAAGGTAAGAATAGCCAAGCCTGATACCACGCTAGGCGAAAGTGTAAACATTGCTGACAGCATAAGTATGACTTTTGGTGAAAACCTATCAGGCAGCGTTAATAGGTATGAAATTTATATTAGCGGTTTTGCAACGCTAGACCAAGACGCTATAGAATATATATATAGTGAAGAAGAAGCTGCGCAATTTAGCGTAAGAACATTTATTATTAGCGATATTTTAAGGCTGTCAGAGTTATTTGCAAGAATGAGTATCATGCCCTATAATTTTGGACAGTTGGATACACTAAATTTATCAGAATACTATGATACATCGTATTCTCTACAAGATTATTTTACAAACTATACTATAGATTTGGATAAGGTTTATTATGTAATAAATAAGATAGACATTTATCTAAACCTTATAAATCTGAGCAATGAAAACTCCCCATTTGAAGCTACATATACAGAACTAGAAAGCTTTGTTTATTCTGATAATAATTATAATCCGACTAGGCTTGATATGGATATAGAGATAGTTAACAAAGCAGATATAATAGGATACGATGCTCAACAAACATATTCATTAATTGACTTGTTTATGCTAATGAATTTATGTACTGAGCTTGGTGAGCCAATTATTGATTTAACAATGCTTGCAGAAAACATAGAGTATGTCATTACGCAAAATGGCTCTAACTTTTATGTATACAACACAATTGTAGGCAGCACAGGCAAAAAGGCAACAGATGGCGTAAAGACATCGGCAGGACCTGCCAAGCTTGCTCTTACCAACGAAGCTACTAACAAATGGTATTTCTGCTTAGGGTATAATATTATTTGCAATCCGTCTGACCTCATTGTTTACCCTGAAGTTGAAGGTCTAGGCGACAGGGAAGCCACAACTTTCCAAATACCTTATTCTGGAGTGGCGCTTGTCGGTATTCCGCAAGATGAAGAAAACTTTAAAGAAAACCTAAGTGTGTATGTCAAGCTTAATTATTTAGGCAATCCCGATATGGAGTGGGAATATGTAGATATCAAAATACCTGGAGTTAGCGACGAAAAGTATTATAATAATTATTATAGAAGCTGGACTATTATTGTGCTTAGCGACGCTAGCGAAATTGTGGTAGGAAATGAGATTAGATTACAGCTTACATATGAAGAAATATTCTTTATGAATACTGCTGGAGAAAAAATAAATACCATTACTTCAAATGAGTTTAATGTAAGACTTTATGGCGCTCAAGATGTCAATTTGATTGACGGAAACAGCTATTTTACTTACCTAAATAATACCATAAACTATGGTGATGAAATTAGCGGTAACCATACCTACACTTTAGGCACTTATGTTCCTAATCCCAATGGCGACTACTTAGTAAAGAATTGGCGTGGTACAAATTATTATACCCAAATTTTGCCCTCACTTAGATATAACTATGAGCCATATTTAGATGCAAATGGACAATATGTAAAGGTGGGCGATGACTACTATTTGATAGTGGCAAAAGACAGATATGATGCACATTATAGCGGATATCAAAACGGTCAATATCTTGAAGTGGTGGGCGCAGGTGACTGTGTGCCGCAATATGTAGAAATCAAAAATGAATTGCGATATATAGATGAACAGCTTACCCAGCCTGATGAGTACGGCAACTATCTAAAATACACCTGTCCTCAAGGACATGACCATGCTCTGTTAATTACGGCGGCTATGAGGCGCACAAGAAACATAGTGTATAATCCCAATGGTCAATTTATGCTTATCGAAATAAACGGCTTGGACTTTGAAGTAGAGTTAAAGAGCGATAATATTTATACCTTGTATAAGCAATCTGACTCAGGCGACTATCTAAAGGTTGATATTTACTCTAATATTTATTATGAGACAATAACCGATGAAAAGAGATATGAAAAAGCTGACTTTGTAGGCTCTTATGATGTGCTTGATACAAGGTTCAGAATGGACCCCAATAGCAATATAACCAATTATTATTTAGATATTGTCATATTTAATTATCAAGACAAAGATTTGTTTATAAGGATAAACAATCAAGGATATTATCTATACCTTGGCACTGATATTCTAGACAGCCAAGCAAGCATTGATGAATTGGATTTGTTTGATAGCTTTAGCCATAGCGTCACTTTCTATATTGATAAAATAGGGTATTATGACAGAATTGCTGAATTACGCAATTATTATGTCATTATTATTATTGACGATTGCTATTATCTAAAGCTAGAAACAGGATATGCTAATATAGAGTTTGGTCAAACGCTAAGCTATGCAAAGGTAGTAACTAACGAGATTAACATAACCTTTACCAAGTTTGAAACCATAGCGATGGGCATAAGCACATTTAGCTCCAGCAACTATATTGGCGATATCTTATTATTGCCAAGCGCGGAAAGAGACGATAGCTTTAAAAATTACAGCTATCACATAACCATTCCATCAGCTAGCATGGAAGAAATAGAGATAGATGTAACTAAGCTATTTGATTTAGGCAGTATAAATAGCGTGTTTGGATATAACCCCGACAACTATTACTTTGATTACTATGTAAATGATGAGCTTATTCACTCCACATCAAAAACAAAACCTGTTGGACTTCCCAAATACGGTTTTGCAAGGGGAATTTATAATCTCACAATAAAAATGTACATAAAGTACACAAATGACCCCACTTTGACCTATTATGAACAGGCTAGTAAAACAATTAAGCTTAGCGTATCGCAAAATTATAGCAGAATTGCGTTGCCTGAGCAAGGTCAATCTACTTTTAGAGCGCCTAGCGTAGCTGAGCCTATTGTGTACAGCGCAGGCGAACATAATTATGAAAAATTTATCTCACAGGGCACAACGGACATAACTTATAACAAAATTGTGTTTGACTTTGAGCCAAACTCTAATTATACAGATTATTATTTGCGCTTTATTCTAAAGACATCGGATTATGCAATAGATATGTTAAATGATATTCCCCAAGATGAGTATTATGGACTTATGCTAGAGCACAGCGGAACATTGGGCGTAGGTAACAGCACCAAGCTATATATGCGCAATGGCGAAACCCTTTGGGTATTTGATATAGGCGAAATGCTATTAGGCGATACAGATGCTTGGATAGGCAGTCGCAATGTGTTTGAAGTGTTGTATGTAGAAAATAACGGCTATCTCATACTAACGCTTAGCCGTGGCACTACTAGAATCTTTAGCCAAAAGATTTATAACAACTGCCCAATCGGCGTGCCCAATGTATCTAGAGCCGATATTTCCAATATTATAAATACCGATAGGTCCTATACCGCAGTACATCTACATAATGCTATGCTTAACATCTATAAGTACGAAGTAGGGTACAGAATGCTTGGCCCAGTTGACTTTGTGGATAACAGCGATAATTCATTTATAAGTGGCGTAAGCAACATAGAAAGCAATACAAAGGTATTAGTTTCAAGCGGAGACGGCACAGCCTATACAAGCACAGCAAAGAGCTTCTATATTAAGTTTAAGGCTTCTGCCTTAGAAGGTTATAACTTTATTGAGGGAGAAGAATTTCTGCGCTTTGTTGTAGTAAATAATACCGCAAGGTTAATGCCTAACGAACCCTATAATGCAAGTACGCTCACTAGCGATAGGGGTATTTACCTAAGCATTGTCAATAAATCCAAGACGCAAAGGGAATTGCGTATGTATATGTACAAGTATGACAAGATATACAAAGACCAAGTACTCTTTACTTTTAACATAGGTCAAGAAGATGACTTATTAAACGGCAAAGAACACTTCATTCAAATAGATATGTCTCACACTGAAATTTTCTCACACTATGTAGAAGGCGCAATAAGCTGTTACAGAATGTATGTCGATGTCGGTTACTATGATGAAGAAGATAAACCAGTATATAGCAGAAACTATGCCTACTATCCTGTAGGTAACAATATGAGCGCTTGGACTTTGGTTACTGACTCGCCTTTGAAAGACGAAGAAGCAGACGATGGCAACAGGGATATGAATTTTGTATCAAATGTTGTATATTCAGGTATAATTACTCTTAACAGCACAATTCTGGTAGAGGAGCTTTCAATTTGCTAGGACATGTTTTCTTACACGCTTTAAAAGAATCGCTAATAATATTGCCGTTCTTGTTTGTAGTCTATATCATTATTGAATTTATTGAACAAAAGTATATCTTTGGAGTAAAGGCAAAAAGACTGCTAAAAGGCAAGTTCGCGCCAATATTTGGAGCAGGAGTAGGGTTGGTGCCGCAATGTGGATTTTCCGTAATGGCAACCAACCTTTACCTTACCAAGAACATAACGCTAGGCACTCTGGTAGCTGTATTTATTGCCACCAGCGACGAAGCTATCCCCATTCTTATTTCCAATTTTGACAGCGCAGGCGATATACTGCCTATACTTGGTATAAAGCTTGTTTTTGCCATAGCCGCAGGCTATTTTACAGATTTTATCACTATAAAACAGCAAAAAAAAGACTATCTTGTATATGTTGCAAACCAAAATGCGCTTGTTGACCATAAGCAAGATAAAAAAGATGAGCATAACCACCTTATGCACAGCCAAGAAGTTGCCATAAAGCATAAAGAAGAAATAATAGGCTGTTGCAATCATAAAATTAGTCCAGAAAACAATAAAAAAACTGGCTCTGATTGGATAAAAAGTTTAGTTTTACATCCGCTTGTTCACGCGCTAAAAGTATTTGTGTTTATATTGTTAGTTACCTTTATATTTGGCTTGCTTATAGAATGGATAGGAGAAGCAAACCTTATGAGCTTTTTGTCCCAAACAAGTTGGTATCAGCCATTTTTAGTGGGCATAGTTGGACTCATTCCAAATTGCGCATCATCAGTAATAATAACACAAATGTATGTATTAGGCGGTATAAGTATGGGAGCTTGCATAACAGGTCTTAGCGTAAATTCTGGCATAGCGGCTGCTGTGCTGTTTAAGAAAAGTTCTAATAAGCTTGGTGTTCTTTTACTTATGCTTTGCATTTATATTGCAAGCGTAATTCTAGGCATAATACTATCAGCTGCAGGATTATAAATTAATTAAATTATATTATTGATTGCAAGAAAAGCATCGTATGGATTATTTGTAAGGATTGCGTCTGCTCCAATTTCATTTAAATGCTTAATAACCTTAGCATTGTCAATGGTATGATACATTACCGCAATGCCGTGTTTATGGGCATAATCAACGATAGATTTTTTATCTAGTTTTACTACAAAAGCGTTTTTAGGAATAAGCAAAGCTGAATATCTAGGCGCTTTCTTTGACATATTAATTCCCAAAGTAAAGTTGGTATAGAATTGCCAAATTTCACTAGTTGTGGCAGTCCTTTTCAAATTAGGATATTTGCCGTCTATATAGTTTGCTGTCTTAGAATCTGTTGTCTTTACAAGCACTCTTGGTAAGATGTTAGAAGTAACTGCAGTATCATATAAAATATCAACAGCTTTTTGGTTATTCTTAGTGCTTTTTATTGAGATTATATATAAAAAATGAGTTTTCCAAGTGTCTTTACCGCGTGTCTCAAGATAGATGATTGCATTTTCTAAAGACATTATGGAGAGTTCATCTAAATGTTTTGTATCACGATAAGGATAATTGCCATCAACAGCAAAATTGTATGCTAAATTATACCGCGTAAGTTGTTCATAGCTAGCATCTTGAGGACGCAAATTTCTCTTTTTATAGATTGCTTTTGCGTCGCTCACACTATCAAGCGTGGTATCGCTAAAAACCACAAGTTTATCATCAGCGGTAATGTGAATATTAAGCTCAACAAGGTTTACTCTATAGCTATTATTGTTTTCAAAAACTGACTTAAAATATGTCATTGTGTCAGCTGGCGCACCATTTCCGTAGGTATTTATGCCAAGATAAGAGGAAGAATTTATAAAGTTATTGTCTATAACTTCTTGCGAGTGATAATTGGTACTATTAGTTCTGGGGATATATGCAGTCAAAAAAACAATCGCCAAAATTATTATAATCAATAAAATAGGCAACAGCGTTAAAGTTAACGTCTTGTGTTTTAGATAAAATTTTCTTAAAGCAATATTCATATAGACCCCATTTAGCTAGTAATAGTATAGTAAAAAAGTATTATAATAATTATAAATAAAAAGCTAGCTAATGTCAATTAAGAGATAGGTTGCTATTGAAGTTGGCAAAAATTCATGGTATAATTTTATAAGGAAAATTTTTAGGAGGAAATCTATGTTAAGTAACTTCAAATTCACCTTAGAATATAAATTAAGCCTATACGGCAAAAAAGTTGTGACCAGCGGTAATGATACAGGCTACTATAAGATAGAGCTGGAAGAAAAAGATAATACTCTTTCGGTAAAGCTAATACCAAAGACAAAGCTATATTTGCTAAACGCCTATTTAGAGTATGACCAAAGCTATGCAAAATCTGACAAGGTGTTTGTAAATGGCTATCAGTCTTGGACAACATCTAGAGAGTTTGCCATAGACGAAGTGCAAGAAGGCTTGCGTGGCGTAATGAAATACCTAGTGCCAGCTAACAAGCTACTAACCATTTTCGGAGACTATGATTTTCAACATTATTCTCTTAAAAAAGGCAGATTCCATAGCTACTCTTATACCTATATCAAAAAAGACGATAAAATAAAACTTCTAGGTTCTTTGACTGAAAGAACAGGCTTTACTGTTTTCCATCACGACACCACAGCAGGCAAGCTAACAGTGCAAAAAGATGTAGAGGGTGTGCAAGCTGATGAAGCGTACAGCATATTTGATATAGCGCTTGTAGAAGATAGCTATGAAAAAGCATTTGACAAGTATTTTGCTATGCTTAATTTGCCTGAACTAAAATACGATTATATGACAGGATATACTTCTTGGTATAACTATTATGGCAAAATCACAGAAGAAATTTTGTCTAGAGATATAGACGGCCTTGCCACAATAGGTGATAAAGCAGATATATTCCAAATAGATGACGGCTACCAAAGCGCAGTAGGCGATTGGACAACTGTAAAGAAAGACAAGTTCCCAAATGGTATGAAATTCCTTGCCGATAAAATTCATTCTAAAGGTTATAAAGCAGGTTTATGGCTTGGGCCATTTAGCGCTCAAAGGAGCTCTAAAGTTGCCAAAGAGCATAGAGATTGGCTTGTGATAGACCCAAGAACTAACAGACCGCAATTAGGCTGTATAGCATGGGGCGGAGCGTACACTTTAGATTTTTACAAAGAGGGCGCGCGTGAGTATATCAAAAACTTTTTCAATGTTGTACTAAACGAATGGGGATTCGACATGGTAAAACTAGACTTTTTATACTCTATATGCCGTACTCCGCGTTATGGCAAAAGCCGTGGACAAATTATGTGTGAAGGTATGGACTTTTTGAGAGAGTGCGTTGGCGACAAGCTTTTACTAGGTTGTGGCGTACCGCTATTCCCCGCCTTTGGCAAAGTAGACTTTTGCCGTATAAGCTGTGATGTTGCGCCTTACTTTACCGATAATTTCATTGTTAAAAACGGTAACCAAGAAGCATTTTCTACTAGAAACGCAATGAATAACTCTATGTTCCGCCGTCACCTTGACGGAAGAGCCTTTGTAAACGACCCTGATGTATTCTATGTGAGAAAGAGCAACTTAAAAGGAATCGACCCGCTTACTACTAACAGGTCAAAGCTAAACTTTACAGAGGAACAAAAAGAGCTTCTAGCTACTATAAACAATATGTTTGGAAGCGTGCTATTTGAAAGTGACAATGTAGGAGACTTTGATGAAAAACAAAGAGAACTTTTGTTAAAGACCTTTACAAAGAGTACTAAAGAAATACTAGATGTAAACTATACTTCGACAGACGATGTAGAGATAGATTATATTGAAAACGGCAAAAAATATAAAATGTCTTTTAATATCGATAATGGTAAAAGCTCAGTTGTAGAAGTATAAATTAAAATAAGCCAAAAATAGCCTAAAAAAGACTGCAATAAAAAGCAGTCTTTTTTTGATATTTTAATATCTCCATCATATACTATTTACTATGAGAGAAAAAATAGTAGGAATCAACAAAGATAGCAAGGCAATAGATTATATATGCGACTGTTTAGCGGAAAGAGAAATAAAATATGCAAAAGAGTGCGATGACAACCAAGTATTGTTTGTTATAAAAGAGTTTGATGAAGACATATCATCTCTCATAAGTGAAGTTATTGTGCTTTATTATAAGTTTAACGAAATATCAAAACTACTTATGCCTGATGGCAGTTGTTCATATCCATATTGCGCCTATATTGGCTCAATACTTAGTATAGATGCTGAACTAGAGCGCAAGCAAATTATTAATATGATTCCAAATGATAACTTTATAAACATCGACGGTATTTATAATTTTTGCCTTACAGAAATACGAGAAAGTTGGCAAAGTTTAGCTATATTATGTGAAAAGCTAATATCTCAATGCAAAACGGAAAAGGATATGTACTCTCTTACTTCTTTTATGCTGGGAGTAGAAAACGAATCAGAATCTACTGTTACAGTAGACAAAAAAGGCAAAATAACTATAAAGAAAAATGGAGAAAAGATAAAATTACCCCGTCTGTTTTCCGATCCCGAAATGGATGCCATTGCTACAATTTTAGCAAACAGCCCCACTGAAATTATCATATTGAAAAAAGAAGAATTTTCTAACGAATTTATGACTTTAATGCACAAAATTGGAGTGTAAATCACAGCCCAAAAATTCTAGCTATAATTGACATCGTTGCTATGATATGGTACTATATATTGTGTACTTTAATTTTTAGTATAATATATATAGAGTTTTGGAGGCAAGATGGCAACAAAAACTTATGATGCGAGCGACCTATCTATATTAGAAGGTTTAGAGCCAGTTCGCAAAAGACCGGGAATGTATATTGGTACTACCGATGTACGCGGTCTGCACCACATAGTATGGGAAATTGTAGACAATGCCATTGATGAAGCTGCCAGCAAATACGCAAATCAAATCGATATCACTCTTAACCCAGACGGGTCTGTAACAGTAGAAGATAACGGCAGGGGAATCCCCGTAGATAAGCACCCAACGCTAGGGATTTCAGGCGTTGAAGTAGTCTTTACTAAGCTGCACGCAGGCGGCAAGTTTAATAATTCTAATTATCAATTTAGCGGCGGACTTCACGGCGTAGGCGCAAGCGTAACTAATGCGCTTAGCGAATGGCTTACGGTAGAAGTCTATCGCGACGGCAAAATTTATAGAATAGAATTCCATTCTCCCAAAATTGGTAGAACTATAAAAAGCGGCGCTCTTAAAACACCTTTACAAGAAATTGGCAAAACCAAAAAGCATGGCACAAAAGTAACTTTTATGCCAGATAAAAGGGTGTTTGACACTATTGTCTTTGACGCTGACGAAATGGAGAGCAAGCTTCGTGAATTAGCCTTTCTAAATAAAGGCGTAAACATAACATTGCAAGACCTTAGAACAAATGCAAACAGTGAGCGGCTCTGCTTTTGCTATGAAGGCGGACTTATCGATTTTATCGACTACATAAATGATGGCGCAGAAGAAAAAAATAAAATTATTTATCTGGAAGGACAATGCGAAAATTTTGAATTGCAAGTTGCTATTCAGCATGTAAAATCATTCACTGAAAAAACTTACTCTTTTGTAAATAATATCAAAACTATTGACGGTGGCTTTCACGAAACGGGTTTTAAGTCTGCTTTTACCAAGTGTTTTAACGATTACGCAAGAAACAATAACTACTTAAAGCCCAAAGATGAAAATCTCTTAGGCGAAGACTTTAGAGAGGGAATGACGGCAATTTTGTCAATAAAAATGCAAGATGCGCAGTTTGAAGGGCAAACTAAAGCAAGGCTTGGCAACCAAGAAGTTAGAACTATTGTAGAGAGTATTGTTGTTGAAAAGCTAGAAGAGTTTTTAAAAGTAAAGAAAAATAAGTCAACAGCGGAATACATTATAAAGCAAGCTATTGATGCAGCAAAGACAAGGGAAGCTGCAAGAAAAGCTAAGCAAGCGCAACGCACTAAAAACGCAATTACAGGAGCTGCCCTTGTGGGAAAATTTGCTGCTTGCATATCTAGAGACCCATTAAAGAACGAGCTATTTATAGTGGAAGGCGATTCAGCTGGAGGCAGCGCAAAACAAGGCAGAGATAGAAGAACGCAAGCCGTTTTGCCATTAAGGGGCAAGCCGCTTAATGTTCTAAAGGTAAATAAGCGTTCCAGAATTTATGAAAATGAAGAAATCCGTACCATCATTGCAGCCATTGGCACAGATACGGAGCAAGATTTTAATATAGATAATCTAAAATTCCACAAAATTATTATTCTATCGGACGCAGACCAAGACGGTTTTCACATCAGAACGCTTATGCTGGCGTTGTTTTATCATCTTATGCCCCAGCTTATTCACGAAGGCAAAATTTATGTAGGAATGCCACCGCTTTATAAGGTGGAAAAAAAAGATATCATTGAATATGCCTATAACGACGAAGAATTAGACAAAATTACAAGTAAACTAAAGTCTGGGTATAGTATTCAAAGATATAAAGGTCTTGGCGAAATGAATCCTGACCAGCTTTGGCAAACCACTCTTAACCCTAAGACAAGAATGCTGACAAGAGTTACTATTGAAAATGCCATGGCAGCCGACGAAATGATAGGTACATTTATGTATGAAGGCGCTGCAAAGAGAAAAAGCTATATTCACAAACACGCAAACTTCAACAAAGTAGATAATTTTGCTGTAAAATATGGAGGCAAGTAAGCAATATGTGCGCAAAGAAAAAACAAGCGGAAGCTGAAAATATATTAGAAGAAAAGATTATAGAATATCCTTTAGAAAAAGCTATCCATAATTATATGATGCCCTATGCTGAGTATGTTATTATGGAAAGGGCTTTACCTAGAGTGGAAGATGGATTAAAACCCGTTCAAAGACGAATACTTTATTCTATGAAAGAGCTTAACCTAAAACCTGATGGCCCTTATAAAAAAAGCGCCAGGGTAGTCGGCGATTGCTTGGGTAAATACCATCCGCATGGTGATACTTCCATTTATTCTGCTATGGTAAATATGGCGCAAGACTTTAATATGCGCAACACCTTGGTAAAAGGCCATGGTAACTTTGGTACGCTGGAAGACCCTCCAGCAGCAATGCGTTATACCGAAGTTAAGCTAGAGCCGCTAGCTTGCGAGCTTTTAAGAGATTTAGAAAAAGATACAGTAAAATGGGTTAAGAACTTTGATGATACCTTAGAAGAGCCTGATGTGCTTCCCGGAAGATTCCCTAACTTGCTTGTAAACGGCGGTATGGGTATAGCCATTGGTCTTGCTACCAAAATTCCGCCACACAACTTGGACGAAGTTATAGACGGCACAGTAGCGCTAATCGATAAGCCCAATATGGATATTTGCGAAATGCTAAATTACATAAAAGGGCCCGACTTCCCAACAGGCGGTTTTTTAGTCGCCGATGATAGTTTAGAAAGTATATACACAACGGGCAGGGGCAGGATAATTATGCGCGCCCGCGTTGAGATAGAAAACTGTGAAAATGACCGTCAAAACATTGTAATTACGGAATTCCCTTATAATGTAAACAAGGCAGATTTGCAAATAAAAATAAGGGATATGAGAGATAGTTATAATGCCAAAAAAGGAAGTAAGAACAAAGAAGAAAACTTGCTTAACGGCATACAAGAGATAGTAGATGAAAGCGACCGTAATGGAACAAGGGTAGTAATAAGACTTAAAAAAGGCGAAGACGCCATAAAAGTGCTTGATTTTCTATATAAAAAGACTGACCTTCAGTGCAATTTTAATGTCAATATGACAGCAATTGCCGATGGCAGACCGCAACAG
The DNA here is from genome assembly GCA_012520515.1 of Clostridiales bacterium. Taxonomy (GTDB): domain Bacteria; phylum Bacillota; class Clostridia; order Christensenellales; family DTU072; genus CAG-1782. The sequence continues at coordinate 68,891 of JAAYOD010000031.1, read as the reverse complement.
CTTGGATTAATTCCCATACTAAAATATTATATAGAATTCCAAAGGGAAGTAATTTACAAACGCAGTAATTTTGAGCTAAACAATGCAAAAAAGAGAGAGCATATCCTAGATGGATTTGCGCTAATTTTCCCCGATATTGATGAAGTTATTGCGTTAATCAAAGGTAGCAATTCCCGCACAGAAGCAAGAGAAAATTTAAGAGAAAGATTTACTCTTACCGAAAGACAAGCCGATGCTATTTTGGATTTGAAATTAGTCAATTTGACAAGACTTGAAATAAACAAAATAGAAAAAGAACTAAAAGAATTAAAGATACTTATTTCAGAGCTTGAAAGCATAGTAAACTCCAAAAGAAAACAGCTTGAAGTTGTTAAGGAAGAGCTTTTAGACATCAAGGCAAGGTACAAAACAAAAAGGCTTAGCGTCATAGTAGACAGCCTTGACGATATCGATATTAAGCCCTTTGATGTTACCCAAAACGGCGGTAAGCGCGGCTATGTGGTAATTGGCGCAAACGGCAAGGTAAAATTCATTACGCCAAGAATTTATCTTTCTGCAGACCGCGAAACACCTGAAGGGAAAAATGAAGTTGCAAAGCAAATTCAGTTTTTGGAAAAAGGTGAACAAACTATTATATTTGGTAGCCTAGGCAACGCATATCGCTTCAATCCTGACAATATTATGGAAAATAACTGGAATGACGAAGGCTATGACTTGTGCAAACTTGTAAGTGATGCGACCATGCAAGAAAAAGCTATAATGTCATTGACAATTAACGAAAGTAATATGGAAAAAGATATGCTGTTTTTTACCAAGCAAGGTATGGTTAAGCGTACAGCAATTAAAGAGTATATTGTCAACAAAGATTTCTACTCTGTTTGCACACTAAAGGAAGGCGACGAAATTATAAACGCCCAAGTGGAAAGAGATGAAGTTGCTTGTACATTTGTCACTAGCGACGGTATGTGTGTAATTGCGTCTTTGGACGAATTTCCGGCGCAAGGCAGAAGAGCGTCAGGTGTTATTGGCATTAATTTGAACGATAACCAAGAAGTCGTTTATGCCGAGCTTTGCGACTTAGAATATGACGAAGCCATTGGCGAACTTGTACTTATAAGTAGTGGCGGATATGCTAAGCGAGTACTTCTTTGCAGTATGGGAATAGGCACACGCGCAAGAAAAGGAGTTAAGGTCATTGACTTAGGCAAAGGTAAGCTAATATTTGCGCAAACTGTCACCATGCCCTATGATGTGGTGATGATAGACAAAAATGACAAAATTAGCGCAATTAATACCGAAGACATTTTGATAGACAGAAACAGACTAAGCAAAGGCAAACCGCTTGCGCTAAGCGTAGGCTCTGTAGGCGCAGTCAAGCATGTTTCTGACATACAAATAGATAAATGCACCTAAAAAACTTGTTTATTGACAAAAAAAAGTGTATATTATATAATTATTTTAACTAGATACATACAGGAGATTTATGAAAAGACTAACTACTTTTGCATTATTGATTGTTGCAATAGCTCTAAGCGTTACTTTGCTTACAGCTTGCGCTAACGACTCAGACGCTCTTAGCGTAGTAAGCTATGAGATTGAGCCAAGTAATTACTTTGTAGGCGATGCATTTGACACTTCTAAAGTAAGCATTGCGGCAAAAATGAGTGACGACACCACCAAAAAGGTCACTAATAATTTGTTTTTCTCAGGCCATGACAAAGAGAGTCTAAAGCTTGACGACGAAAATAAATTTACCACGCCTGGCACTTATAAAGTTAATGTATTCTTTTTAGTTGATGACAACAGAGAGGATAACAGATTCTTTTTAGGAGAATGGGAGCTTGTGGTAAAAGCAAAAAAATAACTTGAAACTATTAAGGACGATAGATATATGTTAATGTCAAAACTAATCGGAGAAAGGACTAAAGAAAATCCCTCCGATGCAATGATTGCAAGCCATGCGCTTTTGGTGAGAGCAGGCTTTATTAAGTTAGTAAGCAACGGCATATGGTCACTAGCTACACCAGCTAAAAGAATATGCCAAAAGATAGAAAAAATTATTAGGGATGAAATGGACGCAATTGGGGGACAAGAAGCATCTTTCCCCGTTGTCATGCCTAGAGAGTTGTGGGAACAAAGCGGCAGATATACTTCCATTGGAAGTGAAATGGTGCGTTTTAAGGACAGAACAGGCCGCGACCTTGTGCTTGGCATGACTCATGAAGAAGCGGCGGTGCATTTTGTTAGAGATGCCGTAAACAGCTATCAGCAGCTACCAGTTATGGTGTACCAGTTCCAAACCAAATTCCGCGATGAAGCAAGATGTCGCGGCGGTCTGATAAGAGTGAGAGAGTTTATTATGAAAGACGCCTACTCATTCCATATAGACAATGATGATTTGGAAAAGTATTATGCCAAAGTTTATGACGCTTATATCAATATCTTTAACAGAATGGGCATGAAAAGAGTGGTTGCTGTCAAGTCTGACACTGGTATGATGGGCGGAAGTGTTGCGCATGAATATATGCTACTTACCGATGTTGGCGAAGACGCTATTGTTATTTGTCCTAAATGCGACTATAAAGCTAATATGGAAGTAGCTGTAAGCAACAGAATTTCTAAAAGAGATGAAATAAGCGAAGAAATAAAAGAAGTTTACACAGCAGAAGCTACCGATATTGCCGCTGTAGCTAAAAGACTTGGCGTTAGCGAAAGCAAAACTATGAAAGCTGTTTGCTACTGCGTAAAAGGCAGTGAAGAACTTGTTTTATGCTTTATTAGGGGCGACTTAGAGATAAATGAAGCAAAGCTGAAAAGAGCTGTGCAAAAAGATATAGCTCCTGCCAATCTAAATGCGTCTCAAGAGTTGCAAGCAGGCAACATAGGAGCATATAATTTAAATGTAACTAATACTATTATATTATTTGATAAGTCGCTTGAAAACCAAAACAACCTTGTAACTGGCGCAAACAAAGCAGAATACCACCTAACAGGTATTGATATGGCAAGGGACTTTAAGGATATAGAATTTGTAGATATCGCCAAAGTAGCCAAAGGCGAAATGTGCCCTATATGCAATGCGCCGCTTGATGTAGAAAACGGTATAGAAGTAGGTAATATATTCCAACTTGGCACAAAGTACACAGAATCTATGAATATGACAGTACTTGGTTCTGACGGCAAACCATTTCACCCTATTATGGGATGCTATGGTATAGGCATAGGCAGAGCGCTTGCGTCAGTTGCGCAAGAAAGTCACGATAAAGACGGTCTAATTTGGCCTATGGCAATAGCGCCGTGGCAAGTGTATTTGTGCGGTATAAGAATGGATAACAGTGAAGTTTATCAAAAGGCAAATGAATTGTATGCCCAAATGATAAAAAACGGTATAGAAGTAATTTTTGACGATAGAGATACATCGCCTGGAGTTAAATTTTCAGATTGTGACCTTATGGGAATACCAATTAGAGTAGTGGTAAGTCCTAGGTCGCTAGCTAATGGAGAAGTAGAAATACAGCTAAGGGATAAAACTTTAAAAGAAAATTATAAATGCGAGGATGCTATAGGTAAATTAAAGGAGATAATGGGCAAATAATAACCTCGCAAGAAGGTTAAAAATGAAAAAAAGACCAATATTAGCAGTTCTATTAATGTTATTTGTTGTGGCACTATTAGTGTCAGGCTGTGATTTTTTTGGCAAAGACCCTAAACCAACCCCACCGAATGAAGATGAAAACTTGTGGCAAAACATAGAATCTCCAACGCCCACAGATGTATATAAACAGCTATTAGCAGGTGTTATGAATGTAACTACTGATTTTTCGCTAAAAAATTTGGAAAGTTCCCCAGTTTTAGGTACAGACGCAAAGTTAAAGCTTACTATGAATGATGCTGATTTATGGCTCACTCTAAAAGGGAATTATGACCATAGAAATAGAGAAAATACAATGCTCTGTTTGGAGATAACCACTGTAGAAGACAGCTATGACGATGTTGTAATAGCAGTTTATTTATGTAAAGAAGTGATGTATATCACGCTAGGCGACACCAAGTTTAAGTTTAATATGCCAAGTGAGCGCTGGGAAAACGCATTCCCATTTAATATGGCGCTTGACAATTCTCAAATGATAAATCGTGTGTCAATGCTTTTGCATATGGTGCTAGCAGTGAAAGATGACAAAATCAATGGGAAAACTAGGCTTAACGGTCTTATTGAAGAATATAATTATAACTTTAGCTTAGACCTTGCAGGCACTTTGAGCAAGGTGCAAATTCATCTAATTAACAATCAAGGCGATGTCGACCTTATCTCTAAAATTAACAAAATTTTTGCCAATGTGCTTGGACTTAGCGTAAAACATATTGAAGCCGGCAATGTGCCAGAGTCACAGCTTGATATTGATTTTACCATTTCAAACAACAAGCTAAGCGCTTTTAGCTCTAATATCCATATAGACCAGTCAGGCGAATACGCTAACACCCTATTTAAAGGTGAAGATATAAATCTTGATATAGAGCTTGTAAAGTTTTCCACATCAAAAAGCAATATTTCCATCGACTTTGTTAATTCTGAAGAAAAGCAAAGCAAGTTTATTGATTATTTAAGGGGGGATTATTCTTTCAAGCTGGCTCTAGATGTGCGTAAAATGCTAGATGGAAATAATTTTAAGGATTATCAAATGGTGCTTGCGGCAAAGATTTTCCAAGAAGACTCCAATAACAATTTCTTGCTCTTAGAGTTTTACGACAAAAATACAAGCAATTTAGAAGAAGTCTTATATTTTTATGACAAACACTTCTACACTTTTGACACAATAGCTAATGAACTTGTTTGCACAACTAAAGGTGAAATGGATATAAGTGAATTGGCAGACTCTGTATATAAAAATAACTTTAACGGTGTGGAAAGCAACGGCTCATTTAATTTGTTTGACACCATATCTTATGTGCTAGGCGTACTAAAAATGGACACCAGCGGTTTCTTATTTAACATTAACAAAAAACTATTTGAAGATATTTGGTTTAATTATCAACCTATGTTAAACTATGTAAATTCACTCTTTGAAGAAGATATATTTAGCTCAGAATATAAGCTTGGTGAGTTTTTAAGCTTCCTTACCGAAGATGACACAATAGCAAATTTTGTTTTTGAAGATAAATTTTTAAGTATGATGGAAGATGGCAACCAGCTTATTGTAAATGCCATAGAGCGTATGGCGCAAGCTGAACCGCTATATACCTTTACTCGCAAAGAGTCACAGCCTGAGTAATAACGAAAAAATTTTTACAAAAAAACAGCAGGACATAATCCTACTGTTTTTATTTTTGTTTGCAATTATTATATTACTTATCTTGCGAAATTAGGTATTCGACAATTTGTACAGCATTTGTTGCAGCGCCTTTACGAATGTTGTCTGCCACAACCCAAATGTTGCACCCTGACTCAATGGTATCATCTAATCTTATTCTGCCTACAAAAACTTCATCTTTATCTTCGGCATAAATTGGCATTGGATACTTGCAGTTTTGAATATCGTCGATAACAACAATTCCTTTGGTGTTAGCTAAAGCTTCTTTGATACCTTCCAGCGTACAAGGTTTTTCAAACTCAATATTAATTGATTCGCTATGACCATGCACAACAGGCACACGCACTGTTGTTGCCGTTACTTTTATATTGTAGTTGTTAAAAATCTTTTTGGTTTCGTCAATCATTTTTTGCTCTTCCTTGGTGTACCCTGAAGGCAAGAAATCATCGATTTGGGGGATAAGGTTATTAAATATAGGATAAGCAAACTTTTTAGTTTCGCCTTCTTTTGCTTGATTTACCAAGTCATTATATCCAGCTACACCTGCGCCGCTAACTGCTTGATAAGTGCTGTAAATAACCCTTTTTATGCCATACTTTTCATATAAAGGCTTTAATGCAACAACAGCTTGAGTAGTAGAACAGTTGGGATTTGCAATAATATTATTGTGTTTTAATGCGTCACTAGCGTTTACTTCAGGCACAACTAACGGAACATTAGGATTCATGCGCCAATAGCTAGAATTGTCCACAACAATTGCGCCATGCTTTGCAAAAATAGGCGCAAAGTCACGAGATGTGCCTCCGCCTGCGCTTAAAAGAGCAAAATCTATTTTCTTATTAGTAATATTTTCTTTTTTAAGTTCAATTACGGTATGATCTTTCCCCATAAAATTAATAACACTTCCTGCACTCCTTGCGCTAGCGTATAGATAATAGTTTTCAACAGGTAGTTGTCTTTCCGTCAAAACTTCTAAAAACTTGTTTCCTACCATTCCCGTTGCGCCAACAATGGCTATATTGTATTTTTTCATATAATTCTCCTTTGAAGGTTTGTTTCACTTATAATATAAATAATACTAGCAAAATAAGTTTTATGTGTCAACGGAATTAATAGTTGTTGTATTATAAGTAATAACAAGAAACACCTTATATATTGAAATCTTTTATTAATTAATGTATAATAAAATAATTAAAGGAAAGCTCAACATATTTATATTTGTTTTTATGCAATAAATAGAGAGTTTAAAAACTAATCAAAGAGCTTTGTTTAGTTAAAACATAGGAGAAATTATATGGAAAATAGAAACTATCGGGTAATCAATGAGATAATGGCAAATGCGTCATCTTCGATAATTGTGCTATCATCTTCCGATTGTGAACATACTTCCTTTTTAAGCGAATTAAGCAATAGATATCCAACTGCATATTGGTATAACGCAAAGCTAGATAATCCCTCTTCCTTTGCTTTAGAAGTGGCAAGGAAAGTTTTCCCAGACGAAGATACAATTTTTAAGTTTTTACAGCTAAAATTCTGCGAAAACGATAAAGTTGATAACATTATTTTGAAAGTTATGCTAGATGAAATCAAAAAAAAGCAAGGGGATTGCTTGTTTGTATTTGACCATCTGGAAACACTGCCAAAAAATTTTGATTTTTCTTTAATAGAGCTTCTTATTACCAATTGTCCCAAAAACTTAAAACTTATTTTTATAAGCGAAAAACTTATAAATTTAGATTACAGTAAGTTAGAAGAGTCTGTGCCTAGAATAGTAGATGAGTTTGCTCTAGGCAAAAGTAATGATGCTGAAGAGATAGAGCTTGACACTAAAGACTTGACACCTGACGATATACATTTTTTAGCGTATATAAGTGAGTTAGAAGAAGTACCAACAGACTTTGCCCAAAGCATTTACCAAAAAGGCATAGCAGTATTAAGGTACTGTTCTATAAAGCATAAAAGCCTTGTTGTAAGCAAAAATCAATGCTGTTTTAAGATAAGCCGTGTTTTTCATAAGTGGGCGACAGAAAAATCAAAAAGTCTAGGGGAGAGCATATTTACCGATAGGCTTGAAAATTTGTATTATAATTACCTAACAGAACAAGGTAAGCATATAAACGCGTTAAAATACGGTATAGACCTTAACAACATAGATTTTATTAGAAAATCACTAGCTTATATTGAACCTGATTGGGGGCTTATCTATCAGGTAATTGAAATGGCAAGATACAAATGCAATTCAATAGATGCTAAATATATTAGTCTTGAGTATCCCGATTGTTTTACATATTCTATTTTTTGTGATTATGGGCAAAAGAGATATACCCAAGCGCTAGAAAAACTAGAAATGCTAATGGCAAGTGGAAAAGTATCGGAAGAAACATTAAAAAAATGCAGTTTTCTAAAGATTAAGATACTAACTAAAATGGGAGAACAAGAAAAAGCCGTTGATTTTATCCGATTTATGTTTGCCGAAGGTTATTCATACGACAGTCTTAAAAAATATGATTGTGTGGTATGCTGTATACCTCAGCTTATGCATAGCACTCAACAAAAGGTAAAGATTGAGCATTTGAAAATATGCGAAAAGATAATGCAAAGTCACGATTTTTCCCAGTCACATCTGTATTTAAAGATGTTGCAAAGTCTTAGCGAAGCTTTTTTTGATTTAGGTAATTATAGAAAAGCCATAGCTATGGTTAAAAAGATAAAGGATATTGTGCCATATTATTTAGTACAACATAAACTTTTGCAGTATTTTTATTATATGAATGACTTAGCGTATGCCGAAAAAGTAGCGCTATCGGCTTTACGCAAGGCCAAAGAGTACAAAATTACCACCGATGTAGCTAGTATATATTGTTTGCTTTTTAGAGTATATTCTTTTTGGAATATGGAAAAAGAAGCCATAACCAACATAGAAAAAGCAATAAGATGCGAAGACTCTTGCGATTTTATAAAGTACTATGCCATCTCTTTAAGAGCGCTCTGCTATGCGCGTTTTCCCAAAAATGAGTGTGCAAAAGACATTGCGCTTATATACGCAAAGTTGTGTGAACAAAGCAATCCAAAGTATGCAGTTATGCTCTATAGTGGCGTAGCGTATTGGTACTGGAAAAATCGTCGCAAGGAAGAAGCGTTGTATTATTCTATGAAAGCCCTTAAAGGCAATGCGCGCAACGAAATGTGGCTCATCGCTTCAGGGGTGGCTATAAATTATGCCTTAGAAGATGAGAACAATCAAGAAATGAAACAGATTGTGTCCAAATTTTTCTATACGGCAGAGCAGTACGCAATGGATATGACACTCATTGACTATGATGACTTGACTTCTAACATAATTAAATTTGCAACAGAGCGCAATCTTACTACACCTTACATAGAGAAGATTATAACCGCTATAAAGAACAAGGCTATAAAATTGGAACATACAGTAAAAGTTAAAGCCCAAGTTATGAGTTCAGTATCTGTTACTGTCAACGGAGAAGAGATTCAATGGAAAACCAAAAAAGCCAGAGAGCTTTTCTTACTGTATATTTTTAAGGGAGCGCAAGGCATTGACCGTAACAAAATCTTTTCATTGCTTTGGGGCGAATATATTTATGAAAGCGCAATAAACAATCTCAAAACCACTAATAATATCATTAGAAGAACGCTATCGCAGTATAACATAAAGCACAAACTTAGCTATAAAAATGGCAAATATTTTCTAACAATATCAAACTGTGAGTTTGATTATACAAAATATCAAAACTACATTGACCGATTTAATTCCGAAGTTATGTTATCGGAAAAAATTAATCTAATGCTTGATATTGTGGAAATGTATGGCGATGGTTTTGCGCCAGAGCTTGTCAATGCTGAATTTAAAGAAACTAGAATTACTCTTAAGCACAATATTTGTCTAATGCTTGTGGAGTTTATCAGAACGCTAATGGAAAAAGGTAGAGTTATAGACGCTAACAAGTTCCAAAATGCTTTGACAAGAATTGACGATGGTGGTAGATATCGTGATATGGCGTTATTAGACTAAGGAATTTTTATAAATGAAAGCAAATACAGAATGGAAAGACTATAAACTAATCGCAACAGGCACAGGAGAAAAACTAGAAACATTTGGCAAATACACTCTTTTGCGGCCTGACCCCGTAGTTATTTGGGAACCGCCCTACACATTGTCGGAGTATCATAACCTAGATGCATGCTATGTAAGAAAGCAAAACGGCGGAAAATGGCAATTTAACAACACTATTCCCGATACTTTTAATATAAATTGGCGTCAACTAAAGTTTGAGTTAAAGCTTATGGGCTTTAAGCATATAGGAATATTCCCTGAGCAAGCTGTAAATTGGGCGAGAATGATAGATAGCATCAAAAGCGCTAACCGTCCTATAAAAGTCCTTAATCTCTTTGCCTATACGGGCGGAGCAACTGTGGCTTGCCTATGGGCTGGAGCAAGTGTTTGTCATGTGGATGCGGCAAAATCAATGTGCGAAATGGCAAAGAGAAATGTGCAAATTAATAATCTTAATCAAACAAAAGCTAGATTTATTGTAGACGACTGTTTAAAATTTGTAGAAAGGGAAGCAAGACGAGGCAACACCTATGATGCTATCATTATGGACCCGCCAAGCTATGGCAGGGGAGCTGGCGGACAAATGTGGAAGATAGAAAATAGCATTTTTAAGCTAGTCAAGGCTACAACAAAAATATTGAGCGACAAGCCGCTGTTTTATCTTGTAAATTCATATACAACAGGTTTGCAACCAACTGTTATGAAAAACATTTTGGATATAAACTTTAACTATTTGAAACATCAAGTAGACGCTGATGAAATAGGTATTTTAGGCTGTGACGGAATAACCTTGCCATGCGGAAGTTCTGCTTATATGACTTTTTAATATTGCTGTAATTCGTCAGGTTGTTTTGGCTTTACCACAATAGTTTTGTAATTTATATAAGTCACTAGCCCCATATAAGAATTAGCTATTTTTTTGACATATTTTCTAAGAGTATAATCTACTTCTACTTTATCGCTTGACCTACCTGCGCTATAATATGCGGCTATTGCGGCCGCTTTAACTAAGGTGTCTTTTTTAGGATTGCCCTTAATTATGACATGACTTCCATGATAATTTTTTGTGTGTAGCCATAAATCATTACTACTTGCTATTTTAAACGTAACCTCCACATTTTGCCTGCTGTTTTTGCCTATAAAAACATCAAAGCCGTCTATTTTTATGTGCATAGGCTGTGATGGTTTGATTTTCTTTTTTGCAGGTTTTTTATTATTAATACCGCTTAAATTCTCAAGCTCATGCAAGATTTCATCAAACTCTTGTTTGGTTTGACAATTCTCTATACTAGATTCAATACTGCTAAGGTATTCTTTTTGAACATATAACGGCTTTATTTGGCCTTCAGCAATTTCCTTTGCTCTTTTTAGTTTTGCGTACCGTTTAAAATATTTTTGCACATTTTGACTGGGAGAAAGACTTGCATCAAGTTCTATCTCCACTTCGGCATCATTGTAATAATCGTAACACACAATAGATTTGTCACCTTGTTTTATCTTATAAATATTTGCCAAAAGAAGCTGACCTTTTTCATTTATTCGTTGAGCTTTTTCGCTTTCAGCTATCTTAAGATTACAATGCTTTATTCTGTTTTGGTTTTTGTTTTGTAAACGCTTTAATAGTTGATATAATTTTCTTGTATGCGTTTTTTTACGCTCTATATTATCATAAATCCTATAAAAATAATCAAAACAATGATTTAATGATGGCATTTTTTTATATTCGCCACTAATGCTTTTATAAGGAGTTATAAAATAATCTACCACAGTATCGCCTTTGTGCAAAATACAAGGAGCATATTGCTTACTTTCATATATATTATAAAGTTCTATAAGCTTATTAAAAGGTTTATTGCTTGATAATATCTCTTTAGCTGTTTCTTTACCTATACCGCCTATATTGGCAATAAGAATTTCTTTAGTAAAATGCTCATTATTTGCAAAAAACTTCCCTAAAGATTTGATATCGTCTAACCTAATTTTAGGTTGGGACAAAAAAGGATAAGCAAGATTAGGCAAAATATGTCTAGCAGTATTTTGGTCTAAATGCACACGCTTTATTGCATCTAAAATCTTATAATTGCTATCGGTAATGATAATATTTGATTGTCTGCCCATAAGTTCAGCTAATAAAAAATAGCTATTGGTGTCAAAAAGTTCATTGCGCGCGTCTATGGCAATCTGTATTATTCTGTCACAATTTAATAGCTTTATGGAAGTTATACTACCGCCGTTTAGGTGTTTTCTAAGTAGCATACAAAAAGCAGGCGCAGTAGATGCATTTTCCTTTTTTTCTGTCGTTATATGCATTCTTGGGTGTGTTGAATTTGCGCTTATTACCAGCGTGCGCTCTATGCCATTTTTTCTCATAGCAAAAGTTATCTCATCTTTTTCAGGCTGATAGATTTTTTCTATACGCGCATTTTCTAATAGCTCATTTAGCTCTTTTGAAAGGGCATTTAGCGTTATGACATCGTTGGGCATTATATCTCCTAAAACTACTTTTGCTGTAATTAGCATTATTATAACATTATACCTAATAAATACAAGGGAATAATTTGACAACAGGCTAAAAATATAAGATAATAACAATATGGCAAAAATAATTAACATTTTAGATGAAAGCATAGTCAAAGAACAGGTTAGCGTAGGGGAAGATATTATTTCCTTTAATGATAGACCTTTTGTAGATATTTTGGACTACATTTATGCGGACAGCTTAGATTCGGTACAGCTGGAAGTAATCGGCGCTGATGGACAAAAAAGAGTGGAGCAAGTCAGAAAAGAAAGCGATTTTTACACTTTGGGGCTTGAATTTGACGACAGCATAGAAATAACGCCCAAAGAGTGCCACAATAATTGTATTTTCTGTTTTGTTGAACAATTACCAAAAAACTTGCGCCAAACCCTTTATGTTAGAGATGATGATTATAGGTTGTCTTTTATAAGTGGCAGCTATATCACTTGTACCAATTTGCAAGAAGAAGATATTCAAAGAATACTTGATTACAAGTTATCTCCTTTGTATGTTTCCGTTCACGCAACCGATGCTGACATTAGAAAGCGTATATTAGGCGTTAAGGCTATGGACAATCAGCTAGATATCATAAAAAGGCTAACAGATGGCGGTATACGCATTCACGCGCAAGTGGTGCTTGTTGAAGGAATAAATGACAAAGCCATCTTAACAAAGACTTTAGATGACCTATGGCAAGCCAATGTTGCCACAGTTGCCATCGTGCCAGTAGGACTTACACGCTTTAGAGAAGGCTTATATGATATATCGCCTATCAGTGAAGAATTGGCAAAATATACTGTAAAACAGGTTGAAGAATATAATATAGAGCACGAATTTTTTTCTTATTGTTCTGACGAACTTTATCAAATAGCAAAAATGGAACTGCCAAGCTACGAATATTATAATGGTTTTGAGCAGATAGAAAACGGTGTTGGACTTATAGTAAAATTCCTTTATGAGCTTGAAGAAGCGCTAGAATCTGCTCCAAGAAGCTGTATCAAAAATGTAGGTATATTTACAGGACTAAGCGCTGTTGACACTATGGAAAAAGCTAAACAAATGATAGAAAACAAATGGGGCACAGTTAATGTAAATATTTATCCTGTTAAGAATGAATTTTTTGGTGAAACAGTGACCGTTACGGGATTGGTTACAGCTACTGACATTATCAAAAGCTATGGTGATAATAAATTTGACGAAGATTATCTAATAGTGCCCTCTGTTATGTTAAAAGAGTTTGAAACTGTATTTTTGGACAATAAATCAATAGATGACCTAAGCAAAGCTTTAAATAGAGAAATTGTAGTTTGCGAACCAAATGGCGATGAGCTTTTGTACGCAATAATAGACGGAGATTATATATATGATTAAGCCATTGGTGGCAATAGTGGGTAGACCTAATGTCGGCAAATCCACCTTTTTTAACAAAATAGCAGGAAAGCGCATAAGCATTGTGGAAAACACGCCTGGAGTTACGCGCGACCGCATATATGCCGATGCCGATTGGTGCGGACATTATTTTACCATGGTGGACACTGGCGGTATTGAGATAAACTCTCAAGACCAGATGTGGATGCACATTAAAAAACAGGCAGAGCTTGCTGTTGACCTTGCCGATGTTATACTTTTTATGGTGGACGGCAAAACAGGCATAATGCCCGATGACTATGATGTAGCAAGTTTTTTGCGTAAGTCAAATAAACCTATTGTGCTTGTGGTAAACAAAGTAGATAATCAAAAGAATCAAAATTTTTATGATTTTTATAGCCTAAGCTTGGGCGAACCTATACCAATAAGCGCAGAAAACAGCCTTAATCTTGGAGATTTGCTAGATGAGATAGTAAAACATTTCCCTGAAAAAACTCAAACTGAAGAAGAAGAAAATGCCATAAAGATTGCAGTTGTGGGCAAGCCAAATGCTGGTAAGTCCTCCCTTGTAAATTGTATTTTGGGCTTTGAAAGAGTTATAGTTAGCGACATTGCAGGCACTACACGCGATGCCATTGATACGCCCTTTGAAGTAGATGGGCAAAAGTATAGAATTGTTGATACGGCTGGCATACGGCGCAAAAGCAAAGTTACCGAAGATGTGGAGTATTATAGCGTAGTTAGGGCAATAGACGCAATTAGAAGAGCAGATGTTGTTGCTATTGTTATAGACGCAACAGAACAAATAACTGAGCAAGATATAAAGATATGTGGACTGGTGCATGAGAGCGGTAAGCCTTCACTAATTGTTATAAATAAATGGGATGCTGTGGAAAAGGATACTTTCACAATAAATAAATATAATGCCGTTTTAAAAGAAGAATTAAAGTTTATGGATTATTTTAAGACGCTTTATATTAGCGCACTGACAGGCCAGCGTACTAATAAAGTGCTAAATAGGCTTAAAGAAGTCTATGACAATGCTTCGCAAAGAATATCTACTGGACTTCTTAATGAAGTTATGCAAGACGCTATGTCCATAAACGAACCGCCCACGCATAAGGGCAAAAAACTAAAGGTATACTATACCACCCAAACTGCAACAAATCCGCCGACATTTGTGCTTTTTGTAAACGATGAAGCAGTTATGCATTTTTCTTACAAAAGATATTTGGAAAACTCTTTGCGTAAAGCATTTGATTTTAGCGGAACACCAATAAGATTAAGAACACGAAATAGAAACTCAGGAGAATTCTAGCCCAAGATGACATTTTTTGATAGACAAAAGTTACAAGAGATACTGCTTATTGAAAGAGCCCGTTTAGAAGAATTTAAGAAGCTTAAATTAAATTTAGATATGAGTAGGGGAAAGCCCAGCAAAGCGCAACTAGACTTATCTAATGGTCTTTTAGATATAGTAAATTCCATAACTTATTCTATAGATAATTTTGATTGTAGAAATTATGGCTTACTAGATGGCTTGCCTCAAGCAAAAAAACTTTTTTCATCACTTTGTGAGGTTGATGAGAGTGAAATTATAATATCAGGCAATTCCAGCTTGAACATAATGTATGATAACTTGCAAAGAGCAATGCAGTTTGGAGTAAACGGCGGAATATCCTTTAACAAACAAGGAAAAATAAAGTGGTTATGCCCTGTTCCAGGCTATGATAGACACTTTGCTATCACTGAGCTTTTTGGTATAGAAATGATTAATATCCCTATGACAAAGGACGGGCCTGATATGGATATGGTGGAACAGTTAGTGGCAAGCGATGAGTCTATAAAAGGTATTTGGTGCGTGCCTAAATTTAGCAATCCGCAAGGTATTGTATACAGCGACCAAACAGTTACCCGCTTTGCAAAATTACAGCCTAAAGCAAAGGATTTTAGAATATACTGGGATAATGCCTACATGGTGCATTCTTTTAGCCAAGATGTAGAGCTATTAAACTTACTTAACGAAGCAAAAAAATTCAATAATTCCGACATTGTTTATATGTTTGGTTCAACATCTAAAATTAGCTTTGCAGGAGGCGGAATAAGCTACTTTATAGCTAATAAAAATAATATTGAAAGCATTGCTAATTTAATGTCCAAACAAACAATCGGCAGTAATAAACTAACACAGCTAGCCCATGTGCTTTACTTTAAAAATACTCAAAATATAAAAAACCATATGCAAAAACACGCAGAACTTATGCGTCCAAAATTCAAAATTGTCTTAGAAAGTTTACAAAAAGAATTATATGATTTTGCCACTTGGATAGAGCCTAAAGGGGGATATTTTGTCAGTGTAGACCTTGCTGAAGGCACAGCAAAACGCACAGTTGAGCTTGCAAGAGAAGCAGGAGTTGTTTTTACTGGAGCAGGAGCGACTTTCCCTTACAGAAAAGACCCAAATGATAGCAATTTACGCATTGCGCCAAGTTTTCCGCCAATCGAGGAATTAAATCCAGCTATGGATGTATTTTGTTGCGCAGCAAAAATAGCTTTTTGTGAAAAACATTTAGCATAATTTGATAAAAAAGCGATATCAATAGTTATAGGGCAGATAAACCTGTCCTATTTTTTTTCATTTTCAAAAGTAATAGCATATTTAAGCAAAAGCTATCATAAATTAAAGTAAAAACTTTATTTGGAGGCTAAAATGCTAGGATACGACATATATGACGACATTGCTCTTAGAACAGGGGGCGATATTTATTTAGGTGTAGTAGGTCCGGTGAGAACGGGCAAGTCCACATTTATAAAAAGGTTTATGGAACTATTAGTTTTGGATAAAATCACCGATAAAAACAAGCTTGCAAGAGCTATTGATGAGTTGCCGCAATCGGCAGATGGCAAAACAATTATGACTACTGAGCCAAAATTTGTTCCAAACGAAGCAATACCCGTGACATTTGACAGAATGACTGCCAATGTCCGCCTTATTGATTGCGTTGGATATATGGTAGAAGACGCTTTAGGACAAATGGAAGGCGGAAAGTCAAGACTGGTAAAAACGCCTTGGCTAAACGAAGAAGTAACTTTTCAACAAGCAGCCGAAATAGGCACGACTAAGGTAATAAAGGAACATTCTACCGTAGGAATTTTGGTGACAACGGACGGCACGATAACAGAAATTGCTAGGGAAAAATATGTAGCAAGCGAAGAAAGGGTAATTAATGAGTTAAAACATTTAGGAAAGCCCTTTGCTATTGTACTTAACTCTAGAAAGCCAACATCAAAAGAAGCAAAAGCGTTAAAGCAAAGCATAGAGAAAAAACACAATGTGCCAGTTATTCTATGCGATGTATTAAATTTAACTAAAGATACTTTATATGAAATTATGCACAATATATTGTTCCAGTTTCCCATCACAAGTATAAAAATAAATGTGCCTAGATGGATGCGCACGCTTGGTATTAACAACAAGATAATTGCTAGCATAATTGCAGCTTTAAAAGCAAAAGGTCAAGACGCAAGCAAAATGTGCGACTTTGAAAAGATGCTAGATATGTTTGTTAATTCCGAATATATTGAAAGCGATATAGACTTATCCATAGACGCAAGCAACGGCGAAATATTGATTACTTGCAAAGCAAAGGAAGGTTTGTACTTCAAGGTGCTTAGCGAAGAGTGCAACAACAATATAGACGACGACTACAAACTGCTTGCTTTTGTTAAAAAATTGAGCCAATCTTATGCCGATTATGAAAGTATAAGAAAGGCAATGGAAAGCGTAAAGAGTGATGGCTATGGCGTAGTAAATCCAAATGTTGAAGATATGCAACTAGAAGAGCCGGAGCTTGTTAAAAAAGGAGGTCAGTACGGCGTAAAATTAAAAGCGTCAGCGCCAAGTTTTCATATTGTCAGAGTGGATGTGCAAACTGAGCTTAGCCCCGTTATTGGCAGTGAGCAACAAAGCGAAGACTTGGTAAAATATTTGCTTAGCGAATTTGAAACAAATAAGCAAGGCATTTGGGACACAAATATGTTTGGCAAAAGCCTAAACTCCCTTGTCAAAGAAGACCTTAACAATAAGCTCAACAATATGCCCATAGACGCTCAAAACAAATTGCGCAAAACCATATCCCGTATTGTCAACGAAGGTAAAGGCGGAGTACTTTGTATTCTCTTATAGATTAAAAGCCATGCCTTAAAATAAAAAGCGACCTAAGGTTATTAGGTCGCTTTTTGCTTGTAATCAGACGCTAAAATTTGTTATACTATATGTATGAAAGCAATACTTGTAGCAGTAATAACAAATCAAGACAACAGCGTGGATTTAGAAGAGCTAGAGCTTCTTGCCAATACTGCCGACTATGAAGTTTTAGGTACTCTTACACAAGCTAGAGGGCTACCAGACAAGACATATTATCTAGGTTCAGGCAAGGTGCATGAGCTTAAGCAATTATTAGAAGCTACAGAAGCTGAAATAGTCATTTTTGACAATGAACCCAATGGCTCTCACTTTAATAACTTAGAAGACATTTTGCAAGTTGATGTTATAGATAGAGCAACTTTAATTTTACAAATATTTGCTAAGCACGCTACCAGTAATGAAGGCAAATTGCAAGTAGAGCTTGCTCTCAAAAAACAGAATATGCCAAGGGCAATGAACAAGGCCATTCAGCTTTCCCGCCAAGGCGGCGGTGGAGGCGGCGGTGGTGGCGCGCGTAGGGGCGGCGGCGAACAAATGCTAGAATTAGATAGGCGCACCATTCGCGAAGAAATTAGGGCATTGCAACAAAAGCTTAAAAAAATGGGGGAAGAGAGAGAACTTAGGCGTCAAAAAAGAAAAAACAGCAGAGTAAAATCCGTCTGTATTGTAGGTTATACTAACGCTGGCAAATCCGCTCTTATGAACAACCTTGTCAAAGCCAATGTGCTAGAAGAAAACAAGCTTTTTGCCACTCTAGACCCTGTATCTAGAAAACTGTGGCTTGCGCCAAATAAAGTGCTAATTTTGACTGACACAGTAGGATTTATATCAAGGTTGCCTCATTCATTTATTGAAGCTTTTAAAAGCACACTAGAAGAGACCAAATACGCTGACCTTATCTTACATGTAGTCAATTTAGAGAGCAAAGATATCCTTAAAGAATACGATGTTGTAATAGATGTTTTGCAAAGCATAGGCGCTGGCGACATTCCTATAATTACTCTTCTTAACAAGCACGATATTGCCGATAGCGATGTCATTCCTACTGGTGAAAATGTTATTTACACTAGCGCAAAAACTGGGGAAGGAATGGATTGTTTGAAAGACAAAATCTGCCAAATTCTGTTTGGAGAATCTATTAACTGGCAATAATTTTTACTTGATTATATTTCTGCATTGGGGTATAATACTGTTGATGCTAAACGGGGAGCTAGCGGTGCCCTGTGACCCGCAATCCGCTATAGCGGGGTTGACCGCCCACCGAGGTGCATTTTATGGAAAGCCGATAGGAATAAGGAATGTTGATATTAAGGTCTTATACAATCTCGTGTTGTGAACCGTGTCAGAGTTTGAACGCAGCAGCACTAAGCAAATTTCGGGGTGTGTTATAAGGAAGCTTTAAGGGAGTCACCTGTTTCTATGCCGATTCGGTAAAGTGTATCGGAGTGGGTGCATTATTTTTTTCCATTTCCCCATTTTTAATCATTTATTGCAAAGAATTAATTACTTTGACCAAGAATTAATTAACTTGACAAGGGTATATTATATTAATATAATAAAATAATACTTATATATGGAGTACACGATGAAAATTTTGACAAGAGACAAGGTTTCTAGCGACAGAAAATGGGCGCTGAACGATATTCTCAATGAAGAGGAAATACCAAGTATTTTTGAAACTGTAAGAAAAAATATCCCTGCCATTACGGCATTTAATAAGAAATTAAATGAAGATAATGCTATCGACTGTCTAACCTTACATTCAAAGACACTATTTTTAATTGAAAAACTTATTGTCTATGTCAATATGAAAGACGATGAAGACAAGTCTATCACAAAGTATCAAGAGTTATATGACCAAGCTATTCAACTCTATGTAGAGTTTTCCACAGCGACATCATTTATAAGCCCTGCTATATCATCTTTTTCACTTGATACGCTTAAGAAATTAAAGAATAATCCAAAGTACAGCAATTATAGCAGATACTTTGAAAACATTATTCGCAAGAAAAAACATATTTTAAGCGCAAAAGAAGAAAAGTTATTATCTCAAGTTGGCTCATTTGCAGGCGATTTTAAGGATATATTCTCATTTTTTGACAATGTGGACATTGACCTAGGCACAATTAATGTAAGGGGAGAAAAGGTAAAACTTACCCATGGTTCTTATGCTGTATTGCTAAGAGATAGCGACCAAAAGGTGCGTAAAAAAGCTTTTGATTCGCTCTATAAAGCTTATAAAAGTATGATAAATACCATTGCCGCAACTTATATTGGCAATGTAAAGGCTACCTGTTTTTACGCTAAGACAAGAAAATATAAAAGTAGTCTTGATATGGCGCTCTCTGGTAGCAACATTCCATCCATTGTTTACGATAACCTTATTGCAAGCGTCAAAAAGTACACGCCTGTTATGCACAAGTATGTGGCTTTACGCAAAAAAGCGCTTAATTTAAGCCGTATGCATATGTACGATATGTATACGCCCATTGTAAAGGATATTGATAAACTTATAACCTATGACAAGGCCTATGACATTGTCATTGAAGGGCTTGCTCCGCTAGGACAAGAGTATAAAGAAATTTTACTAAAAGCAAAAAATGAAGGTTGGATTGATGTAGAAGAAACAAAGGCAAAGAGAAGCGGAGCGTATTCATCAAGTATCTATGGCACACATCCGTATATACTTCTTAACCATAAAGGCACAATTAGCGATATGTTTACCATAGCCCACGAGTTAGGCCACGCTGTTCACAGCTACAAGAGCAATAATGCCCAATGCTATGAAAAGGCAAGTTACACCATTTTTGTGGCAGAGATTGCCAGTACTGTAAACGAAGTGCTATTAATAAAACATCTTCTTAAGGAAGCCAAAGGGCAGGAAAGAATTTATCTTTTAAGCTACTATATCGATATGATAAGAACAACACTATTTAGACAAACAATGTTTGCAGAGTTTGAAAGATATGCCCATGATGAGATAGAAGAAGGGCGTTCGTTGAGCGCGGAAAAACTTACAAAGTTTTATCATAATCTAAATAGCGCGTATTATGGCAAAGCTGTTGTAAATGATGACCTAATTGGCTATGAATGGTCACGCATTCCCCATTTTTACAATGATTTTTATGTCTATCAGTATGCAACTGGTATCACTTGCGCTATAAATATTGCAAATGCCATTCTTAAAGACAATAGCATAGTGGAAAAATACAATGAGTTTTTAAGCGCAGGCGGAAGTTTGGACAGCCTTGATATTATAAAAATTATGGGTATTGACCTAACCAATAAAGCGCCTTTTGAAGTGGCTATGAAAGAATTTAGAAGCTTGCAAGAAGAGCTTGATTTATTAATCGGGAGAGAGTAATGAAAAAGATTATTCCTGTTATTGTAGCGCTTGTTTGCCTCCTTGCCATAGTAGCTGTGCCTGTATCTTGCATATCAGCGCAAGCTAGCGAGCAAAACAGCGTTCCTCAAGGGGCAGAATTAGACGACTTTGATGTAAAATTAAGCTATAAAAATTATATTTTGTATTCATCGGGCGCGTATAGAGCAATAGAAATTGTTTTTGATGAAAATTTTGCAAAAGAAAATCTTCCTGCAGTAACAGAAAATGAAAATCCTGAATTTTTGACGGTTTTTACCCCTTATTTAAATTCGCTTGGATATGCCGTTAAAATAGATAAAAATAAGTATTCCATAATAGGAGAAAGAAAATATGACGACCTTGCCACGCTTTATATCGATATGGGTATAGACGGGTATAAAATTAGCAAAAACGATTATATCACACAAAAAAGTTTCTTTTTTACCGATACATTTATAAAGCAATCATCGCCTTTTACAGGGGTAGAAGAGAGTCAAGGCGCATTAAAGAAAATAATAAATGAGTTTTATGAACTTGGCGTACAAAGAGAAACAATTTTGCTTAACTACACTTACGGAACACCTTATTCCATAATAAATAGCGACGCTGACCGCATCAATTTTTCAGCGGGGCAAAACATATATCTACACTCTTACGATATGAATATGGATATGGCAAATAAACAAATAAACCTTGTACAGCATTTGCCAAATTCAGCTAACTGGTATGCGCTTGCAATTTTGATTTCCATAGCAGTGATAAGCGCGCCAGTTATCTTTTATGTAAAACACAACAAGAAGAAAAAGGAGAATACCTATGGACAATAAATCCAAGAATACTCTTGATAATGTAAGGAGATTTCCTAACAATTATGAAGCAGAGCAGTCTTTGCTTTGTTGTTTGCTTATTGATGGCAACGCAGTGGAAGAAGTTGTGCCTTCGCTGGAATCGGAAGCTTTTTATAATAAGAGAAACAGAATTATATATGAAGCAATTCAAGCGCTTTACCAAATTGGTACAGCTATTGATATAATTACCGTCAATGATATGCTAGAAAAATCTGGCAAGTCCGATGATAGTACGCTTTCATATTTGACGGAAATTCAAAGCTTGCTGCCATCGGGCGCAAATTTTAATTTTTATTCTAAAATACTACATAGGGATTATGTGCTTAGAGCCATTATTACAGCGTGCAACAAAATAACAGAACAAAGCTATAAGTCCACAGACGAAATTGCAACGCTAAGATATGCAGAAGAACTTATATATGGTATATCCAAAGGACTTGACAATGGCGGACTTACCCATATATCTAAAGCCACTAGCGAACTTATGGAAAGAATTGATATGCTTTGTAAAAACAATGGTATGTTGCGTGGCTTGCCCACTGGCTTTAAGATATTTGATTCAGTTACAAATGGATTGCAAAATGGTGACCTAATAATACTTGCTGCCCGTCCCTCAGTGGGAAAAACGGCTTTTGCCTTTAATATTGTGGCAAATACCATAAAAATAGGCGAACCTAAAACTATTGCTATCTTTTCATTGGAAATGCCTGCTGTTCAGCTTGCGCAAAGACTGGTGTGCAATATGGGCGAAGTCAAGATGACCGATGTAAGCAAAGGCGATGTAAAAGGACAAAGCTCCAAAAATATTTGGAAAGTAAACCAAGCGCTTAGCGACAGCAAAATTTACGTAGATGACCGCTCACTAATTCCGCCTAGCGAAGTGCTTTCACAGTGTAGGCGTCTGCCAAGCATTGCTGGCACTAAAAAATTGGACCTTGTCATAGTTGACTACTTACAGTTAATGCTTCCTGACAGCTTTAAAGGACGCGGACCTGGCAACCGTCAAGAAGAAGTAGCGTCAATGTCCAGAATGATGAAAATAATGGCCAAAGAATTGGATTGTCCTGTTATCTTGTTATCGCAGATGTCGCGCGGTATCGAAAGTAGAGAAGATAATACGCCAATGCTAAGCGACTTAAGAGAGTCTGGAAGCATAGAGCAAGATGCCGATATAGTATTGTTTTTGAGTAGAGAGATAGAAGAAGATAAACAAAATTCTCCTATTAAACTTACTATAGCCAAGCACCGTAACGGCGAGCTTAGAGATATTCGCTTTAACTGGCAGGGGGAATATATGCGCTTTGTGGAAAGCCAAGATCAAAGCAAATTTTTAAGCAGAAAGAAAGCCAAAGAAAAAAAGAAAGTTGACGATAACGAATAATATTCGACAAAAAACACTTAAGTTTGGTACTTATAAATTTGCAAATGTGCAATAAATATGTTATTATGTATAAACTTTATTATTAAATATAAAATGAACACTGGAGGAAGAATTGCATATGGAATACTCAGTACAAGAGTTGAGCAAGTCAAAAATTGAAATTGCTATTGACATCAACAAAGACGATTGGAACGAAGCTATAAAAGAGGCATATAACAAAACTAAACATCAATATTCCATTGAGGGTTTTAGAAAGGGCAAAGTGCCAATGAATGTTTTAATAAAGCGTTATGGCGTAGAAATCTTTTATGAAGATGCTCTAGATATTGCTCTTAGCAAGCATTATAATTCAATAATTGAAAAAGATAATCTAGAAGTTATAGGCAGACCTGATGTTGATGTAAAGGAAGTGAGTCAAGAGGGCGTAAAAGCTGTTATAACCACTGCAGTAAAACCAAGTTTTACACTAGGACAATATAAAGGACTAGAGATAAAAAAGACCAAAGTTAGAGTAACTCAAGCAGAAGTAGAAGAAGTTATAAATAAAGAGCTTGAGTCTAGAAGTAGACTTGTAGAAAAAGAAGAAGTCGCAGAAGTTGCTATGGGCGATATCATCACTCTTGACTATTCAGGCAGTATTGACGGCATCAAATTTGATGGCGGAACGGCGCAAGACCAAATGCTAGAGATTGGCAGTAACACCTTTATTCCAGGCTTTGAATCACAATTAGTTGGCTTAAAAGCAGGCGAAAGCAAAGATATTAATGTCACTTTCCCTAAAGAATATACTGAAGAGCTTGCCGGTAAAGACGCAGTGTTTGCAGTAACAATTAAAACAATAAAATCTAAAGAAATGCCAACGCTTGATGATGAGTTTGTAAAAGATATTAGCGAAACGCTAAACACAGTAGAAGAATGGAAAAAAGAAATTAAGGAAAAAATAAGAGAAGACAAAAAGAAACAAGCTGAAGCTGAATTAGAAAACACCATTATGGAAACTATTGTAAATAACACAGAAATAGATATTCCCGAGTGTATGGTGGAAGAGGAGCTTGACTATCGTATTCAAGAATTGGAAAGAAGTATGCAAAGTTATGGATTAAAGTTTGATGATTATTTAAAATATACAAACACTACGGTAGAAAAGATTAAGGAAGAAAAGAGAGAAGAGGCGCTTAAAAATATAAAATACCGCTTAGTTATGGAAGAGATAATGAAAGCAGAAAATATTAATGTAACGCCTGAAGAGTTGAACGCTGAAGTTAACAAATTGCCTGACGAGCAAAAAAATGCGCAACAAATGAGCTATATTGCCAATCAAATGATAGTAGATAGGCTATTTGATTTTCTTAAGAGCAACAACGAAATAATATAATTGTTAAGGAGCAAAATATGACAATACCTTATGTTATCGAAAAAGACGGCAGAGGAGAACGCACTTACGACCTATATTCTAGGTTGTTAGAAGACAGAATAATTTTTCTATCTGGCGAAGTTAATTCCCGTACTGCCAACAGTATTGTAGGACAAATGCTATATTTGGAAACAAAAGACCCTAACAAAGACATATATTTGTATATTAATAGCCCAGGTGGCTCTGTGTCCGACGGCATGGCAATTTATGATACTATGAATTATGTCAAATGCGATGTAAGTACTATATGTATAGGTCTTGCGGCAAGCATGGGAGCATTTTTGTTAAGTTCGGGAACAAAGGGTAAAAGATTTGCGCTTGCTAACAGCGAAATTATGATTCATCAACCATCTGGCGGTGTTCAAGGCCAAGCTACCGAGATAGCCATAGCTGCCGAACGCATAATAAGAATTAGAGAAAAGATGAATGAAATTTTGGCAAAGAACACTTCACAACCGCTTGAAAAAATAAAAAGAGATGTGGAAAGAGATTATTATATGACAGCTCAAGAAGCCTTAGAATACGGTATCGTGGACAAAGTTTATATCTCAAGAGAGGAGAGTATTTAATGATAACGACAATTGATGTAGATAGCAATAGATGCATATTTTGCGGACGCTCTGCTAGCGACGCTGTTATTTTAATAGCTGGCGCAAAAGGCGTATCGCTTTGCAATGTCTGTATAGACAGAGCGCATAAATTGCTGGCGGAAATTGCTTTTGAAGAAGATATAAGCGTTAAGGAAAGTCGTGAAATTAGCGACGATTTGCCCACGCCTAAAGAAATCAAAGCCATGCTTGACGAAAGCATTGTAGGACAGGACAACGCCAAGAAAATTCTTAGCGTCGCTGTCTATAACCACTACAAACGCATTAATGACAACTTGAGAAATGACAAGTCAGATGTCAAGCTAGAAAAAAGTAATGTGCTTATGCTAGGTCCTACTGGAAGCGGTAAAACCTTGCTAGCAAAAACGCTTGCCGAGATACTAAAAGTTCCTTTTTGCGTTGCGGACGCAACCACTTTAACAGAAGCTGGATATGTAGGCGAAGATGTGGAAAATATCTTGCTTAAACTTATTCAAGCAGCTAAGGGCGATGTTAAAAAAGCCGAAGTTGGCATTGTTTATATTGACGAAATTGACAAAATTTGCAGAAAAAGCGAAAATGTCAGCATAACAAGAGATGTCAGCGGTGAAGGCGTGCAACAAGCTTTATTAAAGATATTAGAGTCCACTGTTGCCAATGTGCCGCCCCACGGTGGCAGAAAGCACCCTCAAGAAGAGTGTATCCAAATAGATACCACCAATATTTTGTTTATATGTGGCGGAGCGTTTGTAGATTTGGAAAAAGTAGTAGATAAGCGCAAGGATAAGTCAAACTTAGGCTTTGGCGGTATGCTTAAAGAACGAGAAAATATATATAGCGAAAATATTCGCGACTTACAACCTGATGACCTTATTAAATATGGTCTTATACCAGAGTTTGTAGGCAGGATTCCTATTGTGGCCGCGCTAGACCCACTTACTGAAGATGACCTTGTTAGAATTCTTATTGAGCCTAAAAACTCTATTGTCAAGCAATATACCAAAATGCTTAAGCTAAATGATGTAGAGCTTGAATTTGAACCTGAAGCGCTAAAAGAAATAGCCCAAAAGTCAATACGCTTAAAAACAGGAGCAAGGGGACTTCGCAATATCGTTGAAGATGTCATGCTTGATATTATGTATGACATACCGTCTGATAAGAGCGTAACTAAGGTAATAGTCACCAAAGAGAGTATCCAAAAAGTTGCTCCGCCCACAGTGATAAGAAAGACGCTTGACGAAATAGCATAAATAAAAATGGTGGCGCTTGTCACCATTTTTGAAGTAAAGGATAAACTGTTATGATAACCAATGCAGAATTTGTAACTAGCGCAAGCAACTTAACGCAAATGAAAAACTATGCCATAGAGATAGCCGTTGTTGGCAAGTCTAATGTAGGTAAATCTAGTTTTATAAACAGTATTTGCAACAACAAAAACCTTGCAAGAACTTCTAAAGAGCCTGGTAGAACAAGACTGATAAATTATTTTAGTATCAATAATGGTGAGTTTTGTTTAGTGGATTTGCCAGGATATGGCTATGCCAAGGTGTCTAAAGAAGAAAAAATCAAATGGGGCAAACTCATTGAAAATTATTTGCAAAATTCTCATGGGCTTAAATGTATTTTTATGCTTGTGGATATAAGGCATGACCCTACCGAAGATGACAAGCTTATGATAAGATACCTATATCATTATAGGATACCTTTTATAGTAATTGCTACCAAGAGCGACAAGCTAAGCCGTAGCGCAGGGCTAAGACGCAAAAATCAAATTGCCAATTGTCTAGCACTAGGCATAGACAATCTTTATGTATATTCTTCTCAAAACAGACAAGGAAAGGAAGAAATTTTAACAAGAATTAGCGATATCGTTAGAAATAGTCAATTATAAGAGTAAATTTTATAGCAAGTTTTTGATTGCACATAAAATATAATTCTCCCATATTATGTAATAGATACTAAAAAAAGGGAGATATTAATATGGCTTACAATCACAAAAATTCTCCCGCAATAGGTTGTGCTAATAATGTTGCCGAAAAAACCTGCATAGAAGTCAACAAAGTGTTTGATGTTTGTATGCAGCAAAAAAGTATCTCTAGTACACTTAATGTCTCTTTCTGTGGTGACCCAACAGGTGCGACTGTTACCAGCGTAACAAACTCTGGCCCGGGCGTAATCTCATGTACGAGCGTAACACCAATATCAGGAAGTCCATGTTCTAGAGTAAGATACAACTTAACGGTACCAATTATTGTTGAAGCAACAACACTGGCGGGATGCAAAATCACTGGTACATCCTCAATAACCTTCGAACAGGATTTAGTGTTGAGGGTTCCTCAGGACGGAGTATTCCTACCTGAAGTAGTGGCGCTAGCGGCAATAGTAGGTATGCAAAACTCACTTTGCGGTTGCGAATTAAGAACCACGCTATGCGTCACGCTAATTACAAAAGTTGTGGCAGATGTAATACTTGTGGTACCTAGTTTTGGCTACCCTGTAT
The DNA here is from genome assembly GCA_012520515.1 of Clostridiales bacterium. GTDB lineage: Bacteria > Bacillota > Clostridia > Christensenellales > DTU072 > CAG-1782. The sequence continues at coordinate 41,320 of JAAYOD010000031.1, read as the reverse complement.
TGCCTCCTTGTCAAGAGTTCACAGAAGATGTTTGTAGCGGAGTGTTCAACACGCCAGTGTTTCCACGATAAGCATTACAAAAGAGTATACAGCCTTGGTCAATACCGAGGCTGTTATTATTTTGTCCACAAAACTGCTGACAAACAAAGATAAATATTGAATAAATGTATAAGATATGATAAAATCTATATTAATTAGTAGAGTAAAGGATTTTTTATGAAAGTTTTTGCAATAAGCGATTTGCACTTAGCTAGCGCCTCTAACAAACCTATGGATATCTTTGGCGAACATTGGATAGGGCATTTTGACAAGATAAAAGAAGATTGGGATAAAAAGGTGGGCAATGATGATATAGTACTTATTTCAGGCGATACATCTTGGGCTATGACTTTGCAAGAGGCTATGCCAGATTTGGAGAAAATCGCCAATCTAAACGGTCAAAAAATCATTATTCGCGGCAACCACGATTATTGGTGGTCTAGCTATTCTAAGATTAAAAAATCTGCCCCAAAAAGCATACATTTTTTACAAAACAATGCGCAAAAATTCGACAAATTTATTATTTGCGGCACAAGGGGTTGGACAGTTCCCGAAGATGAAAATAATGTTGAAGAGAAGGATGAAAAAATTTTTAACAGAGAAATAATCAGATTGCAGTTAAGCATTGACGATGCCAAAAAATTATATACCGACGGAGATACTATAATAGCTATGGTACACTTTCCGCCTTTTAACTCTCTTTTCCAAGACAGCCCTATTACAACATTATTTGACGAAAACGACATAAGATATGTCATTTATGGACATCTGCACGGCAATAAATCCCGTCATGAGTTGCAATTAAAAAAGAAAAACACAAATTATTTTTTAACTTCTTGTGATTTAGTTGATAACAAGCTAATTCAAATTTTTTAATGTCAAAAATTATCTATGATTAAGCTCCTTTTATATAAAGAGCTTGTCTTTTACCTTAAAATAATAATTTTTTAATAAATTGTAGGGAAAAATTTCCACCGACAAAATGTTTAATTTTACACTATTTTACGCATAATGATTAAAAATTAGACACTACCTTTAATATTATCCATTTTGTTTCCAAAAATTAAAATTATTATTTTCAAAAAGTGGTTGAAAGTGGAAAATATTTGTGCTAGAATAGAATTGTAAATTAGAGATGGAGATTGTAATGCAATTTTTTGGAGTACACAGAATAGCGCTAGACGATAAAAACCGTATGCGTATCCCAAATAAATTTCGCGCGAAGCTTAGCGACAACTTTATTATTTGCGGTGGTACAGACGGTTGTCTATTTGTTTTAGGAGAGCAAGAATTTAATGCGCTGTTTACTGATAAGCTAAATGACCTTAAGCTTAATGAAGAAGAAAAGCAAGACGCCCTAAGAGCGCTTGCAAGTACTATGCAAGTACCTGAAGAAGATGCGCAAGGCAGATTTATTTTGCAAAACAATCTAAAATCTTATGCCAATATCAATAAAAAAATGGTTTTTGTAGGCGTGCTTAACCGTATTGAGATTTGGTCAGAAGAAGCCTATGAAGCTAGATGGGGACAAAACAAGCTAGATATAAATTCAGTTGTAAAACTGTTGCAGGTATAAAATGGATTACAAACATATCCCTGTGCTATACAACGAAGTATTGTCAGGACTTAACATAAAGGAAAACGGCATATACTTTGACGGCACATTAGGCGGAGGCGGACATTCGGAAGGAATACTAAAGCATCTTACCAATGGACTGCTTATAGCTACCGACAAGGATATGACAGCTATAAAAAACGCTCAAGAAAAGCTATCAAAATATGGAGAAAGGGTAAAACTTATCCATGATGATTTTAAGAATATCATAAGCTATCTTGACGACCTTGACATAAAGCATTTAGATGGAATTTTACTAGACCTTGGAGTAAGTTCACATCAAATAGATAACGCAAACAGGGGGTTTTCGTATACCAAAGACGCGCCTCTGGATATGCGAATGGACTACTTTCAAACTTTATCGGCATTTGATGTGGTCAACACATACGGCCAAAAACAACTAGAACATATAATTCTAGAATACGGAGAAGAAAGATACGCAAAATACATTGCTAGAAAAATTTGCGCGGCAAGAGAAGTAGCTCCTATAAAAACTACACTGGAGCTTGTGAGCTTAATAATAAGCTGTTATCCGTCAAAAGAAAGGTATATCGGAGCAGGCTTAGCAAAACGGACTTTTCAAGCCATAAGGATAGAAGTTAATGATGAACTAAGGGGACTGGGAGAATTTATAGAAAAGGCAGCGTTAAGGTTAAATAAAGGGGGAAGAATGTGCGTAATTACCTTTCACTCATTAGAAGATAGATTGGTAAAGCGCGCGTTTAAGTATCTTGAAACAGATTGTATCTGCGACAAAAAAATGCCTGTATGTACCTGCGATAAAAGAAAGGAAGTAAAAATAATTACCAAAAAGCCAATACTAGGTTCAAAGGAAATTGAGATAAACAAAAGAGCAGAAAGCGCAAAGCTAAGGATAATTGAAAGGTTGTAAAAGAATCAAGGAGGAAGGGAAGGATGGAAAACTATTATTATTTAAATGAAGAACTTACAAGTTATGACAAATACATTCTTAGCAAGAAAAATGCTCTAAAAGAAGATGCTGTTATTCCGTCATTTAATCAAGAAATAAATGTAAAAAACAGAAAACAAAAGTCAAGTGAAGTAAATGAGCGTGAGTACAGCGATTATGACAAATACTTATTTGCTCAACTAAACCGCAAAGGTCCATCGACGGAAAGAGTGTTAACAAAAGAAGAGTTTTACTCTAATGTCAATAAAGAGCAGACAAAGTCGAAATCTTTTGGAAAATTGTTTAACAATGTTACATTCAAAAAAGGTGGCAAAATAATCTTAGCTTTTTATGTCATTATTATGGTAGTTCTTGCATCTATTTTAATAGTAGCAAACACAAGCGATATCTATACTAGTGACATTGCTAACGCCACTGAAACAGGAGTGGTAGAAAACAAAGGCGCTGTTAAGAGCATGACCATAGAAGATAATGATTCTGAGCAAGATAACTGGTTTGACCGCTTGTGTGACGCTATAAATAAATAATAGCGAGGAAAAAACCCATTAATTATTCCAGATACAGACAAAGGAGAAGGTTGTTAGCAACAGGTTTGCTAATAGCCTTTTTATTTGTAGCGGTTATAGGTAAACTTGTTTATATACAAATAGTGTCGGGAAAAAGCATGCAAATTAAAGCTTTGGACCAATGGACACGCGATGTTCCAATTACAGGAGAGCGCGGCGACATTTTCGACGCTAACGGCGTTATTCTTGCAGATACCGAAACGCTCTACACTGTTTATGTGCGCCCCGTTTCTGTAAAGAACAAAGAATACACCGCAAAAATGCTTGGTAGCGTGCTAGGTATAGAAAGCGACAAATTGCTAGAGAAAATGACTTCCAAAGTTAGCGAAATCACAGTAGCTAAAAAGGTAAGCAAAGCGCAAATGCAAGAGCTTGTGCAGAGTAAGATAACTGGGGTGTATTTTTCTCAAAATCTAAACAGAGTATATCCATACGGCGATTTTATGACGCAAATTCTTGGTTTTACCAATGTCGATGGCATGGGGCAATCGGGAGTAGAAGCTTATTATAACAATTATCTTAAGGGAATTGACGGATATATTCTTACCGAAACTGACTTAGTTGGCAGAGAGCTTGAAAGCAATGTCACTAGATATATTCAAGGTAAAAAAGGCAACAGCATATACCTAACACTTGATTACGCCATTCAAAACATTGTTGAAAATGCTATTCAAGATGCTTATGCAAAATTTGAAGCAAAAGCTGTTAGCTGTCTTGTAATGAATCCAAAGACGGGCGCTATATTAGCTATGGCGCAGCGTCCCTCTTACGACCTAAATAATATACCAAGAGATGATGTAATAAAATTATTTGGTCTAAGCAACAGCCTTATTGTGTCAAGCGTATATGAGCCAGGTTCTACTTTTAAAATTCTTACTGCTGCGGCTGGTTTAGAAAAGGGAGTAGTAACTACTCAAAGTCCTGTATATTGTCCAGGTTATCGTATTGTGGACGGAAAGAGAATAAGGTGCTGGAAAACAATAGGACACGGTTCACAAAATTTTGTAAAAGGCGTTCAAAATTCTTGTAACTGCTTGTTTATGGACATAGCACAAAAGCTTGGCAGCAAAGAGTTTTATAACTATATAGATGTATTTGGACTCAAAGAAAAAACAGGAATAGATATGAGCGGCGAAGCTAGCGGACTTACCATAGGCTATGACGGCGTCAAATCGGTAGACTTGGCAAGAATGGGATTTGGTCAAGCAATAGCTGTAACGCCAATTGCTTTACTTAATGCAAGCGCGTCCGTTATAAACGGCGGCAAACTAATGACTCCTTATATCTTAGATAGAGTGGTGGACAACAAGGGCAACACAATTGCGCAAGGTCATCCAGTAACTAAAAGAACTACCATCAGCGAACAAACAAGTAAAATAATGCGAGAAGTGCTTGAAAGCGTTGTAGTAGAGGGGGGCGGCAAAAACGCTGGAGTTGCTGGTTATAGAATAGGCGGAAAAACTGGCACTGCCCAAAAATATGAAAATGGTGTTATTGCACATGGTAAATATGTATCTACCTTTATAGGATTTGCGCCCGCTGATGACCCAGAATATATATTATTGTTTATTGTAGACGAACCGCCAAGCTACCTATATTATGGAAGTTTAGTAGCTGCACCCTATGCGTCTCAAATATTTGATGGAATATTCAATTATAAAGGCTTACAGCCAAATAATGTGGAAGAAAAACCAACCTTTGTTATGCCTGATTTAGTGGACATGACACTCACAGAAGCTATCAAAACACTTAAGAAATTAAATATGTACTATGAATTAAGCGGAGACGGGGGAATTGTCAGCTATCAGTTTCCTGTGGCAGGTAGCATCGTTACCGCAGATAATGTTGCATTAATAGAGGTGAAATAGTATGAAGACATTAAAACAACTCTTAAGTGGAATAGAGTATAAAAAGTGTAATGTGGATATGGATATCTGCATAGAAAATCTTACAATAGACGAGCAAGAGAGCATGCCAAATTCCCTTTATTTTAGTCTAAAAGGCGATGCTGAAAAGATAAATGACGCACTAAATAATGGAGCAGTTGCAATAGTTTGCCAAGAGTGTGTAATTGATATTCCGTATATTAAAGTTACCAATATAAGAAAAGCTATGAGCCACATTGCCGCCAACTTTTATGATAATGCTCATAAAGATTTAACAATAATTGGAGTGATTGGCACAAATGGCAAGACTACAACTACACATACAATGGCAGCAATTTTGCACGAAAACAGGTATAAAACAGCAATAATCGGCACGCTAGGCGTAGACTTAGATGGAGAATTGGTAGAAAGCGATTTGACAACACCAGACCCTATTGAATTACACAAAATTTTTGCTATGGCTAAAGCTAAACAAATTACTCATATTGTTATGGAAATAAGCGCACACGCCATATTTTTTGAAAAATTATATAATGTAAAGTGCGATTTTGCTATTTTTACTAATATCTCCCAAGACCATTTGGACTTTTTTGGAGATATGGACAACTATATAAAGACCAAAACAGATTTCTTTAATTCCAAAAATATTCAAATAGCAGTTGTTAATGCCGACGACAGTTATGGCGCAAAACTAATTGAACAAAACAAAGTTTTTACGCTTAGTTATGGACTAAAAAATCCAAGCGATGTTTTTGCTGTTAATATTGATTATAAAAATGCCCGTACCCAGTGCGTGATAAATGCATTTGATAAGGTTTTTGAGCTTGATATGCCTATTTTAGGGGAGTTTAATGTCTATAATGTACTATCTGCTATAACAGTGGGTATAACTATGGGCATTAGTAATGAAATTATTATAAATGCGCTTAATAATCTTCCTGAAGTTCCAGGCAGATTTAATATATTAAAGAGCGACATAACGGTAATAATTGATTATGCTCACACTCCTGACGGCCTGGAAAATATTTTATCAGCAGTAAAAAAACTTGCCGCAAAGGGAATAATAACGGTATTTGGCTGTGGTGGTAATAGAGATAAGGCCAAAAGGCCAATAATGGGAGAGATAAGCGCAAAATATAGCGATATAAGTATTATTACAAGTGACAATCCGCGACTGGAAAATCCAGCGGAAATTGTAGAGGAAATAGCTGAAGGACATAAAAAAATTAGCAACAATTACATAAAAGTTGTAGATAGAGTAAGAGCGATAAACTTCGCTGTAAGGATAGCTCAAAAAGATGATATTATCCTTATTGCTGGAAAAGGAGCAGAGAGATACATAGACGAAAAGGGTACCAAAAGACCATATTCGGATAAACAAACTGTACAAAACGCAATAAGGAGATATAGGAGTGATAAGGTGGATAATTAGCTTTTTGATAGCCTTTTTTATGGGTATGATAATAGCTCCCATGATAATAAAGGTTATAAGAAGATTTAAAGCAAAGCAGACCATACTCAACTATGTTGTGCAACATAAAGATAAAGAAGGCATACCCACAATGGGCGGTATTATTTTTATGCTTAGCACATCTGTTGCCTGCTTCATTATGTGGAAAGGTCGCTACAATTTAGCAGCAATAATTTTAATTATTACTCTTTGTTATTCCCTTGTAGGTGGCTTAGACGACTTTATAAAAATAGTTTTCAAACGAAATTTAGGCTTAAAAGCATATCAAAAAGTTATATCACAAACAGCAATAGCCATACTTGCCACTATTTTTGCCTATAAAAATATGTATATAGGCTCAGAAATTAACATTCCTATAATAGCTAAAACAATTGATTTGCAATGGTGGTACATCCCTTTAAGCATAATAATTTATATAGCTACCACAAACTCTGTCAATCTAACTGACGGCTTAGATGGACTTGCAGGCAGCACAACAAGCATATACTTAGCCACTTTTTTTGTGGTAATTGCTTCTACCTACTATTCCGCCAGCCAATTGGGAATGACTTTTTATGCTGAAGAATTAAACAATATCCTTATTTTTATTGCAGCGCTTGTAGGTTCACTTACAGCATTTTTATGGCACAACAGTAACAAAGCAAGGGTATTTATGGGAGATACAGGCTCATTAGCATTAGGCGGCGCATGCGCAGGCATTGCGCTATTTAGCAAAAATCCACTGCTTATACTTATTGCAGGCATAATGTTTATTGTATCTAGCATATCAGTAATAGTGCAAGTTGTTAGCTTTAAGCTTAAAGGAAAGAGAGTTATTTTAATGGCTCCATACCATCACCATTTAGAAATGTCGGGCTACAACGAAAGCAAAATTGTAGCGTTTTACAGTATCATTACAGCCGTAGCAGGCGCTGTAAGTATTTGCATTATGTGAGGTGAATTATGAATTATAAAGGGAAAAAAGTTCTAATTATGGGCATGCAAGCAAGCGGTATAAGCGCAGGTTTTTTGCTCAATAAATTAGGAGCAGAAGTATTTTATTATGATGACAACACCAAAATAAACATAACGGATTTCACCAATGTGACAAATAATGCTAGTGAAATTTTAACTACTATTGACTTAATTGTGGCAAGTCCAGCAATTCCATCAAAGCACCATGTCATTAAGGACGCTGTTTCAAGAAACATAAAAATAATCAGCGAATTAGAGCTAGGATGCAGGCACTTAAATTGCCCTATTATTATGGTGACTGGCACTAATGGCAAAACAACTGTTATTACTATGATAGAAAAGCTATTGCTTAGTTTTGGCTTAAAGGTAAAGGCTATGGGTAATGTAGGCTATCCTGTCAGCCAAGTAGTGCTTGACCAAACTTTGCTTGACTATGCAGTAGTTGAAGCTAGCAGCTTTCAATTAGGTTACATAGAAACAGTAAAACCATACATAGCCGTTGTAATGAATTTAGCGCCCGACCATTTAGATAGATATGATTCTTACGCAGGTTATGTAAATGATAAAAAGAACATCATCAAAAATCAAACAGAAAGCGATTATATTTTTATAAATAATGACGACGCTATTTGTAGACAGTTTGGCAAAGAAAGCAAGGCAAGAATCATTGCCATTTCACCGCATATTACGCAAACTGAAGTTTACATAAAAGACAATTATTTTATGTTCAACGACACCTCCCTTTGTCATATAAGAGAGTGTAAGCTAAGGGGGGAACACAATAGATTTAACTTGCTTGTCGCTCTTAACATAGGCGCGCTACTTGGCGCAAAAAGAGAACATTTGGCTAATTTAATAAAAGATTATTCCACCCTTCCCAATCGTTTAGAGTATGTTTCTACCTTAAACGGAATAAGTTATTATAATGATTCCAAAAGCACCAACATTCACTCATGCAAGTACGCAATATTTAGCTTAGAAGGCGATATTGGTCTTATTATGGGCGGAAGTGACAAAAACGAAGACTTTTGTGAGTTCTTTGAAAACATTGATGAAAAAGTAAAGGCAATAGCCGTTTGCGGAAGCAACGCTCAAAAAATATTTAATTCTGCATTAAAAATGGGATATACAGATATAAAAGTCTTTACATCGTTGAAAGAAGCATTACACTTCTTAAACACTAAAAAGGTTCAAAATGTGCTATTTTCTCCATGTTCAGCAAGTTTTGACCGTTATAAAAATTATGCGGAGAGAGGCGAGTATTTTAAGTCGCTAGTGTATGAAATTAACATATAAAACACAATACACGATACTGATATCTACTATTTTATTGGCGCTTATCGGCATCGTAATGATATATTCATCAAGTTCCTATTCTGCGCGTATAAACTACAATGACGCATACTTTTTCGTGAAGAAACAAGCCATTGCTTTTGGCGCAGGAATTGTAGTTATGATATTTGGTTGTGTGCTAAACTTAGAAATACTAAAAAAACTAAAGTGGATTATATTTATAATATCAATAGTCCTGCTTGCAATAGTTTTTATACCGGGAGTAGGCTCTGAAAGCTATGGAGCTACACGCTGGATTAACTTAGGTTTTGTCACCTTTCAGCCATCGGAAATTGCCAAGTTTGGACTTATGATATTTTTAGCAGGATACATGGCGGAAAATCCGCCCACCATCTTCAAAAAGATGATTATTCCACTACTTGCAGGCGGTAGTGTATGCCTACTTATCATACTAGAGCCCAATATGAGCATAACAATGTGCGTGGGCATGGCTCTTATTATGGTACTTTACATAGGCGGCAGTCCAAAAAAATTATTTATTCTAATGGTTGTTTTCGTACTGGTAGCAGTGCCCTTGCTTATAATTATAGAGCCTTACAGGATAAAAAGAATTTTAGCATTTATTAATCCATGGGAAAACCCCAAAAGTGAAGGGTATCAACTTATTCAATCATACTATGCGCTAGGTTCAGGAGGACTTTTTGGAGTAGGGCTGTTTAGGTCGCGCCAAAAGTACTTGTTTTTACCATTTGCCGAAAATGATTTTATCTTTAGCGTAATAGGAGAAGAACTTGGACTTGTTGGCTGCATCTTTGTCATTGCTATATTTGCTTTATTGATATTTTCTGGCATACGAATTGCCATGAAAGCAAAAAATAAATATCACACCATGTTAGCTACCGGACTTACTGCCATTATTGCTTTGCAAACAATAATAAATATAGCCGTCGTAAGCGGCAGTATTCCGCCCACGGGTGTACCTTTGCCATATATAAGCGCAGGGGGAAGTTCTTTAATGGTGTTCATGTTTGTATCAGGCTTGTTATATAACATAGCCAGCGTAACCAACCGCGATTTGTCCCCATAATATGTAGTGTGGCAGTTTTTTATCTTTTTTGGATAAAGAAACAATTTATGGGGGATGATATGTCAAGATTTATAATAAACGGCGGAAATGAATTACACGGAAGTGTAAAGATACAAGGCGCAAAAAACGCGGTACTACCATTGTTTGCCGCCAGCATACTTACTGAAGACAAAGTAATTATAGAAAATGTTCCAAACCTAATTGATGTACATAATATGAGCCAGATTCTAATGGCGCTGGGCGTTGAAGTGGTAAGATATGGCAACCTTGCTGAAATTAGCGCAACCAAGTTAAAATCACACGAAATCCACAACAAGCTAGCAAAAGAGCTACGCAGCTCTATTTTTTTATTAGGTTCTATACTGGCTAGACAGCAGTATGCAAAAGTAGCCTACCCTGGTGGATGTGATATTGGACTAAGACCTATTGATATTCATATTAAGGGGCTTAGAGAGCTTAATGTCAGGATAGTAGAAAGAGCTGGCTACATATATTGTGACGCCACAAAAATGCATGGCGCAGAGATAAATTTAGATTATCCCAGCGTTGGAGCTACAGAAAATGTTATGCTTGCAGCTGTTAGAGCCAAAGGAAATACCATAATTAGAAATGCCGCTTGCGAGCCTGAAATTCTTGACCTGCAAAATTTTCTTAACGCTATGGGAGCAAAAATATCAGGCGCAGGAACTTCAACAATAAAGATAGAAGGCGTAGAAGTTTTGAATGGCACTACCTATCAAGCTATGCCCGACAGAATCGTTGCAGGCACTTTTGCTATTGCGGTAGCAATGGCAGGTGGTGAAGTAAAATTAACTAGCGCAAGAGCAGGAGATTTGAATTCATTACTTAGCAAATTAAACAAAACCTCTTGCCATATTGCCTTTGATAATGATACTATTACTATAAAGGCAAAGGAAAACAGATACGCAGTTGAAAACATAGCAACACAACCCTATCCAGGTTTTCCTACTGACTTACAAGCGCCTATGATGGCATTGCAAGCAGTGAGCGACGGTATCTGCATTATGACAGAAAATGTGTTTGAAAACCGTTTTAGGCATGTGAATGAGCTTAAGAAAATGGGCGCAGATATCACCACGCACGGCAGAACAGCAGTTATAAAAGGCGTTCCAAGGCTGACAGGCTCAGAAGTAGATGCGCAGGATTTGCGTGGCGGAGCGGCTTTGGTTCTTGCAGGTCTAAATGCCCAGGGCACTACCACAATAAATGATATTTTTCACATTGATAGGGGATATGAAAATTTGGAAGGTGCTCTAAAATCAATAGGAGCAGACATAACAAGAGTACAATAGCTAAAGCCTGGAGTATCAATACAAATAATGAGAAAAAAATATGTTGCCATAACAATTAGTGTAGTAATGATTGCCCTAATAATCACATTTGGGCAAATTTTTACTGTCAAAAATGTTAAGGTAGAATTCAAAAATGAAACAGGTATGGCAACGGAGCAAACAATACTAGAACTTGCCGATATAACATCAAACACAAATATCTTTAGCTTAAAAGAAAGTAAGATTAAGCAAAACATCAATGATTATTACTCAAACAGCTTAATAGTCGATGTAGAAAGAGTTTTCCCAAATACCGTAACTATCCATGTTAAAGAACGGTTGCCTATGTTTTTAGTAAGTGTCAACAATGACTCATATAGCGGATATGTTTATACCGATATAGATTTTCAAAGAAGCGACATTGCCCAAGGCTTAGACAAACACATAATAACTGTGGAAAATTACACAGTAAAAAACACCTTTGACACCGCTCAGTGCATAGCGGTACGAGTCTTTGCCAAAACACTTTTAGATAACGGAATGGAGCAAAGCGCAATAGTAGCTTTTGTAGAAAGCATAACCATTAACGACGACAATTTAACGGTTAATTTAAGGCAAAATAATGCTGTTTTTGTAATAAATCGCAACAAAGTGCAAGATAGCACCACTTTGATTTATCACAAGTATTTATCCTTGTCTGTACCTGAAAGAGTAGGGGCAGTTCTAAGCTTTGAAAGCCTTTAATTGCTGTTGACATAAAGCCCATCTTAATATATACTTAATATATTAAAGGTTCGGAGCTATATGTTTTACAATCCTATTATCACAATTCTAGAAGTAAATACCATAAGTCTGCGTTTGTTTGCTTTTAAAAAAAACGGGCCTTTTTTTCGTTTGGTAGAATCTCTTAGCGCAAATTATGACGGAGTAGGAGCACACGGTTTTAACAAACCCGACAAGCTTTTTTCCATAATTCAAGATTTATTTGCCCGTCAAAGCCAAAAGATAAAATTTTTACCATCAAAAGTATATGTTATTTTACCCCAAACATTTATAAATACAGCAATATCTGAAAGCGAAGTCAGCATAAACAGCAGATATGTAACAAAGCGCGATGTGACAAGTTTGTATGCAAAGTGCGCATCACCGCATCCCGACTTTATGACGATAGGGTATGCTCCTGTATCTTTTAAGTCGCTAAATAACCCTGTTATGTTTAACCCAGTTGGGCAAGAATGCACCAAACTCTATGGCGTGGTTTCAGTAATCCTATTAGAAAAGCGAATAAAAGAGTTTTTTGACAAAGCGGCAAAACGCTTGAGAAAAACCTTTATCTATCTAGGAGAAAGCAACTTATGCATGGAAAAAGCCGATAAAGATATTAATATAGCAGGAGCTACTAGATTGCTTATAAACTTTAGAGAAGAGCATATTTCCGCTAGTTTGTGCAAAGGAAAAGCAATTCTTTCCACAAAAATTATAGATTGGGGCGCAAACCATGTAATTTATGCCTTACAAGACCTGCTGAAGATAGATTTTAATAAAGCAACAATTTTATCAAACAAACTTAACCTTAATGTCAACTGTCAAGACAACGATTTTTATGTGCTTAATGATGGGGATAAGCTTGCTGAATACAATATGAAAGCTGTAAACAAGAGAGTTGCAAATACCTTTGACTACTTATCGCAAAACATAAAAAAGGCCATTGATTCTTTTAAGCTAGACACCAGTGTCCCAGTGTACATAACAGGCAGTGATGTTTGCGAGATAAGAGGAGTTAAAGAACTTCTTAATAATGCGCTTGGCGGCGAAATGCTACAAACGCTGACACCAAAACTTATAAACTTTGATAACACAAGCAACTATCCGCTGGTTAGTTGCGTGGAGTGGATAGATAATGAAACTTCTTCAAGTTTCAACTTTTTCAAAATAAACAAATGGAGGGTTAGACGCTAATGGGTTTTAACTTTGGAGGGCAAACCGCCCCGCAAGATATAGTAAATATCAAAATTTTTGGAGTAGGCGGCGGCGGAAGCAACGCAGTTAATCGCTTAGTTTCTGCCAATGTCGCCAGCAATGTGGAGTTTATTGCTGCAAATACCGATATGATGGCGCTAAACAATGTAGATGACAAGGTAACCAAGCTACAACTTGGCGCAAAACTGACTCATGGATTAGGCGCAGGCAGTAAACCTGATGTTGGTGAGCAAGCTGCGCTAGAGAGTAAGGACGCCATAAAAGAAGCAATAAGCGGAGCAAATTTGCTATTTTTGACAGCAGGCATGGGCGGAGGAACAGGTACAGGCGGAATTTCTGTTGTAGCAAAGATAGCTAAAGAGATGAATATCCTTACCATTGCCGTAGTAACCAAGCCGTTTGAGTATGAAGGGCGCAGAAAAATGCAAGTTGCCGAAATGGGCATTGAAAAACTTCGCAAAGAAGTTGATGTACTTGTAGTTATTCCTAACGAAAAAGCATTTAGCTTTGTATCTCCAAATACTCCTTTGCTTAAAGTGGTACAGCTTGCCGACGATGTCTTGCATAACAGCATTATTGGAATTACAGAAATTGTGGTAAAACCTGCCCTTATGAACTTAGATTTTGCCGATATTGATACCGTAATTAGAAAAATGGGTACAGCGCACATAGGCATAGGCAAAGCAAAAGGCGAAAACAGGGTATTGCAAGCACTTAAACAAGCAGCGGCATCGCCTTTACTAGAGAGTAACATTACAGGTGCAACGCAGCTTATTGTAAGCGTTACTGCAGACCTAAGCGTCAATGGAAACGAAGTAAGAGAAGCGTTAAAGCTAATTACCAATGTAGCTGCTGACGACGCCAATATTATAACAGGGCTGGGCTTTGAAGAGAGCTTAAAAGATGAGGTGCAAGTAACTATTATTGCAACAGGCTTTGACGGCGCAGGAGATAGTTTACCAAATATCCCTAGTTTTGAAGACACTCAAGCTAAGGAAAAGTCAGAAATAGCCGATAGTTTTACAACTCCCCCCATTAATACAAACATCTTAGACGAAGTTGCTGCAAGCAATATAGAAGATAAAGAAATAGAAGAAAAGGCAGTGCCTGGATTTTTACAAAGAATTAAAAAACTGCGCAACAATTAAAGATAAGCTAAAATAAAATAAAAGTGGAGAACAAAAGCAAGAATTAAACAATATTCTTGCTTTTTTTGTCTAAAAATGGTCGTTTATGTAGAAGAATTATTTATTAATAACTTGTGCTTATTGCTTTTTGTGCAGTATCTTACTTGCCTGCTTATTAATATTAAAGCACGCCCAGTAAAGATAATACTGGTGTCACTATTTTCAAGCTTAATATACATCTTTAGCTTATATATTGGCTTTTGGGGATATCTAATGCTAATTTTTTTCCCTTTTTTAATAGTGTCATTATTAAAAAATTTTACTCACATAAAAGATTATTTAACAGCAGTCTTTATTTTTGTGCTAATTTATTTTGCCCTTATAGGAAGTTCGGCGTTTATAGCGTATTTATATGGTATGCAAGCAGTAAATATCTTATATTTGCTTGGTAACATTCCTTTTTTTATCAGTATAAGTTTTATACTAATTACGCTCTTTGCGTGTTACATAAAAGCAAAACTACTTACCATACTCCGACTAAACTCAAATATCTTACAAGTAGAGATAATAAACAGTAATTATTGCTGTCGAACAAAAGCCTATTATGACACAGGAAATATGGTTTGCACTAAAAATGGAGAATGGGTGGTAATAGTGAGCGATGTTATCTATAATAAGTTGATGCCAGCGCCCAGTCAAGAAGTAAAAGTTGCCACCATAAAAGATGAATACAGTCTTTTAGTAACCCCGATATTAATTAAGATATATTTTGAAGATGGGGTGAATAAAATATATAAAGTAATGGCAGGAAAGGGCAAGATTGACACAGACAGATACAAAATTATTTTACATAAGGATATGAGGTGATATATGCAAACATTTTTAAAAAAGTTATCCCAAAAAATTAAATCGGTAATAAATAAGATAAAAAGGTTTTTTTGTGCGGAAAAAAACTCAGTAGATTATATTGTGAGTTTACCTGTTCCACTTAATGGGGAAGAAGAAGCCAAAGCTATTGAAGCGCTTAGAAATGGCGACGAAGACGCAAGAAATCTACTAATTGAGCGAAACTTACGCCTTGTGGTGTATATAGCTAAGAGATTTGACAATACAGGTATTGAGATGGAAGAACTCATATCGGTAGGAAGTATAGGTCTAATTAAGGCAGTAAAGAGTTTTAATGCCGACAAAAAGATAAAACTTGCCACCTATGCCTCCAGATGCATAGAAAATGAAATCTTAATGTTTCTTAGAAAAATGGTTAAAACACGCTCTGAAGTTTCCTTAGAAGAACCGCTAAATGTGGATTGGGAAGGAAATCAGCTAGTTTTGAGCGACATTTTAGGCACAGATGGCGATATGCTCTATAAAGAAATGGAAAATAATGTGGAAAATGAGATTTTAAGAGATTTATACCTAAAACTTGACGAGCGCGACCAAAAGATTATGGGAATGCGTTACGGGCTTTATGGCATAGAAGAAAAAACGCAAAAAGAAATAGCCGATATGATGAACATATCACAGTCGTACATAAGCAGATTGGAAAAGAAAATAATATGTAAACTCAGAAAGGAGTTTCTCAAAGTAGAATAATAATTTATTAAAGGTGCATACTTACTACTATCTACATAGGAGGAAGTATGTCAAGAAAAGTAGTAATAAGCGGTATTTGCACCTCACAACTACCAAAGATGACAGCGCAAGAATGTGAAGTTATGCTAAAGCGCATAAAAAATGGAGAAACTCACCTTAGAAGTGCTTTTATAGAGGGTAATATGCGCCTTGTGCTAAGCATGGTACAACGCTTTAGAACAGACAAGGTAAGTTATGACGACTTATTTCAAGTAGGAATGCTTGGACTTATAAAAGCGCTTGATAATTTCAATATAGACCTAAATGTGCGATTTTCCACTTACGCAGTGCCCATGATACTAGGAGAGATAAGGCGGTATATAAGAGAAAGTACAGCTATGAAAGTAGGGCGGGGCATAAGAGATATCGCATATCAAGCTATGCTAGCTAGAGAAAGGCTAGAACATGCAAGGGAAAATGAAGTTACTCTTACCGAGATAGCTGCCGAAATCAATATACCTTATCAAGAAGTTGTAAGCGCACTTGACGCAATAAGCGACCCTGTCAGCATTTATGAATCAGCGTATAATGACGGCGAAGAAACAGTGCTTGTTGTAGACCAAATAAGCGACGATAGTAGCGAAGATGAACTTCTAAACCGTATTACCTTATCGGACGAAGTAAAAAAACTGCCTGAAAGAGAGCGAGAAATAATACTTCTCAGGTATTATCAGGGCAAAACGCAAATGGAAATATCAAATGCTCTTTCTATGAGTCAAGCACAGGTTAGTAGATTGGAAAAAAACGCAATAGCTAGACTTCGACAGGCGTTCTAAGTATTGACATAAAAAGACCGTTCTCACAATATAATATCAAAGGACGGTCTTTTTTTATGAACAGTAATATAGAATATACCTTTTGTGAATTGCGTGAAAGGACAGTGGTAAATGTCGCCGACGGCAAAAAGCTAGGAAGGCTTAGTGATATTGCCTTAAATTGCAGGGGACAAACGGTGGGAATAATTGTGCCAGGAGAAGTAAAGTTTCTAAAAAGCATTACGGGCTCAAACAATATTTTTATCCCTTGGCAATGCATATTAAAAATAGGTGACGATGTAATTTTAGTGGACCTTAACAATAATCCACCGCCAAGGTGTGACTTTCCTTCTCCGTGCTGATAATTTGCCAGTAAAGTATTTACTTTTATGTAATTATTTTGTATAATTATTGTATAAATGCTTAGGCGGTGCAAAATGAGATGTATTTACTGTGGCTCTTTAGAAAGTAAGGTTGTTGACTCAAGAGTAAGCGATGACGGCAATTCTATAAGGCGTAGGCGAGAATGCATAACCTGTGCTAAACGCTACACCACTTACGAAAAGGTAGAAAGCGCTCCAGTACTTGTCATTAAAAATAGCGGTAATAGGCAAACTTTTGATTCTTCCAAAATAAAAGCAGGCATACTAAAAGCTTGTGAAAAACGCCCAGTACCTATTGCAAAGATAGATAAGCTAATTAGCGAAGTAGAAAAACAGGTCAATAATTCGCTTGCGCAAGAAATTACATCTAAGCAAATTGGCGAAATGGTTATGGAAAAGCTAAAAAATTTAGACGAAGTAGCATATGTTAGGTTTGCATCGGTACATAGAGAATTTAAAGACCTAAACACCTTATTTAATGAAATTGAAGCATTAGTTAAAAACAAAAAAGAACACCAATAAGAAACTTAATATAACTTAATAGTAAACAAGCAGTTTATGTTTTTTATAAACTGCTTTTTAATTATTATTACAAAAATTCGACACCTTTTTAATATTTTTAACAACTTTAGCTATTATCCCACATATATTGTATAGTTAATATGATGGAGCAGTATGATATTAGAAGGTTTTTTTACTTTACTTAGCAATCTTTTGTTATTTACATCAAGAATAGAAACGGGCAATTCTTTCCCATATCCGCTATCTGCGGAAAAAGAAAAAGAGTATTTAGAAAAATTTCAAAAAGACGGCGACATGGAAGCTAGAAATATCCTAGTCAAGCACAATTTGCGCCTTGTGGTTTTTATAGCAAAAAAATATGTAAACTATCCTGACAGCGGCGACCTTATAAGCATTGGCGCAATGGGGCTTATTAAAGCAATAAATTCATATAATCCATCTAAAGGTTCTCAGCTTGCAACCTATGCGTCAAGGTGTATAGAAAATGAAATTCTTATGGCAATGCGCGTGCAAAAAAGACATTCTCAAGAAGTATCGCTATATGACCCTGTCGGTAAAGATAAAGACGGCAATGAAATGATGCTTATGGACTTATTATGCGTAGAAGAAGACAGCGTCTACAAAAAAATAGATGAGGAGTTTTTACGCAAAGCGTTAAAAAAAGTAATGTCAAAATGCCTTACCGAAAGGGAAAAGCGTATAGTAACACTTAGGTTTGGCTTAGAAAATGGAATGCCTTTTACCCAGCAAAAAGTGGCTGATATGTTACAAATCTCCCGCTCTTATATATCCAGAATAGAAAAAAAATCCTTACTAAAAATGAAAGAGTACATAGTTAAAGAAAATTTACAATTTTTCTAAAGAATAATTTATAGATTTAAAACAAAAACACTCAAAATCAAACAATTTTGAGTGTTTTTTGTAAAACAAGTTAGTCTATAAGCCGAGTTCTGTATTTGATGACCATCTGTCTAGGCATATCGTTACCGAAATGCTCAAGCGAAACTTCTAAGGTCGGCCAAGGCAAGCCTTTATGACCTTATCTCTTGCATCAGGCGGGGTTTACATAGCCAATTTCGTCGCCGAAATGCTGGTGCGCTCTTACCGCACCTTTCCATCCTTACAATAATTACTTATTGCGGTATCTTTCTGTTGCACTTTCCTTAAAGTCGCCTTCAGCGGGTGTTACCCGCCGCCTTTGCCTTGCGATGCTCGGACTTTCCTCAACTAATGTTGCGGTCATCTGGCTAACTTGCTAGTACTATTCTACCACCAAATTTGCTGTTTTGCAAGTATATAGCATAATAGTTCTGCTCATACTTTGCATAGAGGTTTCTATGCTTTATATTATTATATTCTTATTTTTATTCATTCTTGCAATGACAATAGTATTTACTTTTGTTATGAAAAGAACACCAATAGAAAATATACAAATGCGAACGCTAAGTGATGAAAGTATAATCACAACAGCAATAGATTTAGCAAAAACCTTGCGTATGACGACGGCAGGACTAGGTATAAGCATACATAGCTTATACCGAAAAATAGCCAAAGTCAATCGCATTGTCTCCTATAAAAACGAAAAAAACATTCCGCTATATGAAGCGGAAAAATGGCTGTTTGAAAATTTTTATTTAGTCTATCGCAACATATTTGGTAATAAAAATATCTATAATGACTTACCGCATGTAAACGATGTTCCCAGAATAATAACGATAGCGCGCCACATTGTTAGAAACTCTTTAGGTATGTTAACAATCCAAAGAGTAAGAAATGTATTTGAAGCAATAAAAACCAGCGTTTCCTTTAATTTTATGGAAATTAAAGTAATTAATCAAGCGCTTAGCTTTGCCATTATTGAACAGCTTTATGTAATGTGCCAAAGAATTTTGTTTCAAAATGATTGCCTTGCGGCAGCAAAGCAAAAAAAAATTGACAAAAGGATGCTAAAGTACGATAGCTATTGTTTTTACCTTTACGAATATGGCAACCTTGACGATAAACAAAAAGAGTACCTAGAAAAATTAGGCATCAGTAAAAATAAGGTGGCATTAAGCCACAACAAAGCCATTATGGAAAATACCCAAATGGCAGAAACCTTGTTTAAGGCTCTGCACATAATAAGCGATTTTGTGCCGGTAGAAGACGGCATAAAATATCTTGCTATGAGCGAGAGTATGGAAAAATCAAAAGATTATACAAACATATCCACAAAAACAAAATTATCTTATTATGCCAAGGTGGAAAAGCTTAGCAAATCTATGAACATAAGCGAAGCGTACATTGCAGAAAAAGCAATAGAGCTTGCCGAATACAACGACATTGATGTGTCGGTTGTGTTATACGACCATATAGGCGAATTAAGACGATATGTAAAGAGTAACACGCCTACAAGACTTGCACCCAAAAAGACAGTGGGACTGCAACGCCTTTATATAGGCGCTATAATTATAATTGCGCTAGTTTTGTGTTATTCAGCATTGGTTACGTTAGATTCCATTTTAGTGGCAATTTTGAGCTTAATACCTGCTATTTTTATTGCTGAAAATGCTCTTGCATATTTAATTTCCTTTTGGCGTTCAGAAAAGATAATTCCAAGTATGAACTTTGAGAGTGTACCTTTTGAGTATAACACAATGGTCGTTATCTCTGAGTATATAGGAAGCGTAGAGCAACTAGCTGAAAGCATAAGACACGCAGAAACGGTAAAAGCCAACTGCCCCGACGAAAACATTCAGGTAGCTATATTAATGGACCTTAGAAAGAGCAATTCCCAAACAGATATTTTAGATAAAGAAGTGGAAGATTATTTAAGGGACTATGTTTTTAATGAAACAATAAATATCTTTATAAGACGACGCACTTTAATAGACGGTAAGTATCAAGGTTGGGAGCGCAAAAGGGGAGCAATTCTTGCCCTTAACAAAATGCTTATCACCAAAAACACCGATGAGTTTGATTATATTTTACACCCTGATTTTCCTGCGCCCAAGTTTATTGTAACGCTTGATGCTGACAACATGGTACTTCCAGGCGGTGTTAAAGAAATGGTCAATATGATTGCTCACCCATATAATGAGCAGTTTGACCTGCTTTCCACCCAAAACCGCTATAATTTATTTTCTTACAACAAAGTATACAGCAAAAGATTTTTATCTGAAAGCGGGGTAAATATTTACCCGCATTACAATACCTTTTACTACAATCTTTTTGATAGAGAAATATATTGCGGCAAAGGCATTTACAGACTTAATGCCTTTTACAAAAAACTTGAAGGAGTTTTTCCTGAAAAGCGTATTTTATCGCACGACATAATAGAAGGCAGTGTACTTACCACAGGAGCTGCTAACATAATATTTGAAGATGTTCCGTCAGGCTTTTTGTCGGATAGAGAACGCAGAATTAGATGGCAAAGGGGAGATATTCAGCTATTGCCTTTTATATCAGGGAAATGGCGGGATACCGAAGGCAATGTTTGCAAGAGAAAAATTCAGCCTTTTTATAAATATATAATGGCAAAAAACATACTCTACAACCTAAAAGAACTTATGCTTTTTGCTATTGCGCTATTCGGTATTTTTACAAACAGCTGGCAAATTATGCTACAATTTTGGGCACTGTTTTATATACCTTATATGCTTAACCAAATGAAAAGCTCTAGGCAAATAATCTACAATGTTCGTCTTAGGTATATTGCGCAACACAAGCTAAAGAAATATTTTCTTTTGTTTGAAGATTTGTTTATGATAGGGTATTATGCAATTTCCAACACCTATATTTTGATAAGTACGCTTATCAGAATGATAAAAGGTAAAAAATTGCTAGAATGGAAACCGTTTTATAGCTCTCAAAATGCCAACAAAATAGAAAGCTATGTAAAAGAGTTTGCTATACCTACATTTGTACTGACGGCAATAAATGTAATTGTATTCTTTTTTGGATATTATAGCTTGCTGTTTTCCTTGTACATCTTGATAAGTGTAATAATGTATTTTAGGTTGTATTACCTATCGTCAAAAGATTACAAGATGCCCGAACTTAATCAAGTGGACAAAAAATATCTTTACGATATTGCTACAAAAACATACAAATATTTTGAGTTTATGCGCAATGATAACGGCATAATATCCGATAATTTTCAAATAAAGCCTTACAAAGGCGAAGCTGCTGTTACTTCTCCAACAAATATAGGCTTTGCCTTGCTTGCGGAAATATGCGCATACAAAATGCAATTGATAACGCTGGAAAAATGCACTCATAACCTGCTAAATTCCATTGCAAGCATAGAAAAAATGGAAAAATGGCAGGGCAATTTATATAATTGGTACAAAATTGACACTCTTAAAAAAGTAAATAAGTTTGTTTCCAGCGTTGACAGCGGTAACTTTTTAGCTTGCCTTTTAATCGTCAAGGAATTTTTTAGAGAAAATCAAAACATCTTAGGCGAATTAAGAGCGCAGTTGCTAATAAAGGATACGAATTTAGCCGCCCTATACGATAATGAAAAAAATCTTTTCTATTTAGGCTATGATGGAGAAAAACATACAGGGCACTATGACCTATTATCGTCGGAAGCTAGATTGCTTAGTATGATTTTTATAGCTTTGTATGGCAAAAATGAGCATTATAACGCCTTGCATAGAGATTATACAGCACTTAGAGGCAATACTATGCTATCTTGGTCAGGCACAATGTTTGAATACCTTATGCCCGACTTATTTTTACCTTTGCCCCAATTTTCCACATTAAAGAGAACAGCTGTAAATGTTGTAGCTACTCAGCAGAGAGCTAAGTGGCAAGGAGTATGGGGAGTAAGTGAAAGTGCCTATGCTCTATTTGATAAAAAACAGCATTATCAGTATCACGCCTTTGGTCTAAGAGAACTATCGCTTAGAAACGCGCAAAATATAGGTGTTGTAAGCCCTTATAGCAGTGCACTTGCGCTACCATACAATACAAACGCAGTTTTAGACAATTTCCGTAATTTAGAAAAGCTAGATATGCTTGACGAATATGGTTTTTATGAAAGTATAGACTTTAGGAAAAAGCAACCTATTGTGTACACATTTATGAGCCACCATCAAGGTATGATTTTATGCGCTCTTACCAACCGCCTATACAACAATTATATTGTAAAGCTTATGCTAAACAATGTTAAAATTAATGGTTGTATACAACTATTTAATGAGAACTTACACAAAGTAAGACATGGCATAGTTTATACACATACGCCAAAACTAGCTACTGCAAATAAGTCAGATTATTACAAACATTATGATAATGTGGAACAATGCTATAATGCCGCCACCTTGACAGACGCCAGCGTCAATCAAATTTTTTGCGCAAACGGCAACAGCTTTTGTACTGCAAACAACATAATAATTGACAAGTTTATACCTGTTTACCAAGAAGCGACAGGCGGATATTTTTATGTAAAAAATGAAAACAATGTTTTCAAGTCACCAACCTATCTGCCTTTACTAGGCAAAAAGAACAATTTTACCTTTTCTCATAATGCTTGTAATGTTTTTTATAAGAATATAAGCGAGAATTTAGAACTATCCATTGCTTTATTGTCAGGGATAGGGGGCGTAGTGCGCAAACTTTCATATCCAAGATTTACAAAGCAAGTGGCATTCTATATGCCCGTTACTCTAAACAGCTTTGACGGATATTATTCTCATCCTACCTTTAATGACTTGTTTATAGAAACTTTTGTAGAGAACGATATTTTATATATAAAAAGACGCTCTATGCAAGACGACGGACAAGATAGATATATTGCCGTGCTTGTCCGAGGTTTAGATAATATAGTTTGGGAAACCAACCGCGCCAACTTCATAGGCAGAAACGGTATGCTAAATAAGCCGTATTTTCTTAGCTCTGACAAGCCAAAGCTTAGCTATCCGTCGCTAGGCGACGTGCTAAGTCCATGTATTGCTTTTAGTGGACAGCCTAACGGCACAGAATGCCAAGTTTGTATGGTTTTTGGCTCATCAATGCACGAGTTAGAAGAAAAAACTAAGCTTTTACCAGAAGATTATTATACTTTTGCCAATGCTTGCTTGTCTAATTATCCCATTAATTGCAAAACGCAAAACATTATTGGTGAGCTTGTCTATGCGCCATACCCTAATAAACTTATGCAAGAGCTAGAAACAGAACAACAAATAGATACCTTTAGGCATTTTACCGCAAACCGCAAGGTTATTAGCTATGTTTATTCTGAAAACAAATCGGAAAATTTATTTACATTTGTAGAAATAATAAAAAATCTGCAAGTGTTAGATATCCCTGTAAAAATTGTAATTTATGTTAAGAATAAGGCAAATAACAATCTTGCAGAATATGTCAGTCAAGTTCTCAGGAAGAATATAATTAATGACTTTACCATAATAGAAGATGAGTCACTGCTAAAATATTCTTTCATTGCTTTTAATGAAGATTTAGAATATACCAAAAAACCGCTTTATGCAATTAAGATGGAAGAGATGTTGCAAAATATCATAACCGATACAGACTCTGAGCAAGAACTGCCTCACAATAGTTTTGTATCAGGCTACGGTTGCTTTAACTTAGAAGGTAATTATTATCAAAAGAGCCTTGTTCCAACGCCGCTTCCATACAGCAATATTATAGGCGGCAAATATGGCGGAATAATAGCCACTAACAACGGCGGCGGATTTTACTATTTTGGCAACTCTAGAGAAAATAAAATAATTAGATTTGACAATGATTTTGTAACTGATAGATCTAGTGAAATCATTTGTTTTAAGAATAAACTAGGTTATCAAAACTTGTCAGGTGGTGTAGGCAAAGATAGAGTAACTTGCATAAAACCAGGCGAGATTATCCACAAGCTAAGCCAAAGCGGTATAAATTCCACATTATCAAGCTTTATAATTTTTGATGGAAAAGCAAAAGTCACACAGCTAGATATAGACAACTACAAAGGCGGCTATATATCACTAATTTATACCTTATATCCTTGTTTGGATTGGGTATTTGAGCCAACATTTATGACTTTTAAGTATAAAGAAGATATGCTGGAAATCACCAATTTAAGAAAGAATAACAAGGTTTATGTGCGTATTATATCACAAGGTCAAAAAGCTAGCATAAAGCTAGAAAGTAACAAGCAGTTTCCATCTTTGGAATACTACCAAGAAGAGAGTAAATCAAAAATTTATTTTGTGACCAGTCAAGATTATGACTTTATAAAGTCTATAAATATGCTTAACTTACCCGTTATGAAAGAAAAGAGCATGGCAAAGTTAACTAATCCTAATAACATAACGGTACTATCTAGGCATCGTTCTTTTGACTTGCTTACTAATTTTCTTTCTTACCAAATACTATCTAGCCGTATAAACGCAAGAGCAGGATATTATCAAGTAGGAGGTGCAATTGGCTTTAGAGACCAGTTGCAAGATAGCCTTGCGTTTTCCAACAGTCACGACATTATTAAAAATCAAATAATTGAAGCGTGTTTGCACCAATATGAAGAAGGCGATGTAATGCATTGGTGGCATCCGCCACAGTTTGGATTAAGAACAAGAATAACCGATGATAAATTGTTTTTGCCGTATTCAGTGTGCGAATATGTTGAAATGAGTAAAAATATGGAGTTTTTAGAGCATAGCTTGCCATATTTGCATTCTCCGCCACTGTACCCCAATGAAAGCACAAGGCTAGAAAACCCGCCATACACAACTTATACAGAGAGTGTATATAAGCATTGTATAAGAGCAATAAAATCAGCGTTAAAATATGGGCCGCACGGTCTGCTTATTATGGGCTCTGGCGATTGGAATGACGGTATGGACCACATATGCAGTCAAGGTAAAGGCGAAAGCGTCTTTAATAGTATGTTTGCCTGCTATGTCATAAACAAATTTGCTAAGTATTGTACAGAAACTACCAAAAATGAACTGCTAAAAATTAGCAAAGAGTTAAAAGAAAACATCAACAAATACTGCTTTGATGTAGATAGATATATGCGGCTGTATTCTGACGATGGCAGATGGCTAGGCAGCGCGCGCTCTAGTTCATTACAGCTAGACTTGTTAGTGCAAAGCTTTGCTGTTATTAGCGGCGTTGCCGATAAGGAAAAAGCGCAAATAGTTTTGAGTACGGCGCGCCAGCTTATAGACAGGCAAGGGGGATTGATTAGACTGCTTATGCCGTCGCTTGATAAGAGCGAATACCTTGGCTATATATCATCTTATCCAAAAGGCATAAGAGAAAACGGCGGACAATATACCCACGCTGCAATGTGGTATCTAATTGCGCTAACTATGATAGATAGACAAGACGAAGCCTTTGAATTATTTCAAATGTTAAATCCCGTAGAAAAAGGCGCAGACAGATTAAAATATGCAAGGTATAAAGGCGAGCCATATGTGCTTTGCGGCGATGTCTATTCCAATCCACAGAACAATGGCAGAAGCGGGTGGAGTTGGTATACAGGGAGCGCTAGCTGGGCGTACAAACTTATAATTGAACATTTCTTTGGGCTAAAAAGGCGCGGCAGCAGAATATACTTTAACCCTAAATTACCTAAAGCGCTTAATGACAGCGTGATATATTATCACTACCGCGACAGCATATACAAAATAAATTACAAAAAAAGCAAAAGCTTTGCTGTATATCAAGATGGAGAGTTAAGGAGCGAAAACTTTATTGCGCTTGAAGACAGCAAACGCAGTGAAGTTGTTATCAATATCAATTGACATTGCAATACAAAAGTTATAATATAAACCCATGGATATTTTTGCAAGCAATAGAAGTCAAAACAGCCCCTTAGCAGACAGGATGAGAGCGCGCTCTTTGGACGAGTTTATTGGACAAGAGCATATTGTAGGCGCAGGTTCTCTTTTGCGTAGGGCAATTAAGGCAGACCGTCTAGGCAGCTGTATTTTTTATGGCCCACCTGGCGTAGGTAAAACTACACTTGCTAACATAATTGCTAATACCACCGATTCTGACTATGTATACCTAAACGCAGTTTCAAGTGGTGTTGCCGATGCCAAAAAAGTAATAGAGCAAGCTAAAGACAATTTAGCTTTTTACGGTAAAAAAACTTATCTATTGCTAGACGAGTGCCACCGCTGGA
The DNA here is from genome assembly GCA_012520515.1 of Clostridiales bacterium. Classification (GTDB taxonomy): domain Bacteria; phylum Bacillota; class Clostridia; order Christensenellales; family DTU072; genus CAG-1782. The sequence goes on along the minus strand of JAAYOD010000031.1, from coordinate 14,672 downwards.
ACAAAGCGCAATCAGACAGTGTCTTGTCAGCGATCGAAAAAGGCGAAATTATATTTATAGGCAGCACTACTGAAAATCCCTATACCAGTATGACCAAAGCTATAATTAGCCGTTGCCGTGTTTTTCAATTTCGTCCCCACTCAAACGACGACATCAAAAAAGGCATTTTACGCGCGCTTAGCGACAAAGAAAGGGGTTTTGGCAACTACCTGATAAAATTAGACGATAAGGTTATAGAGCATCTTTGCTATGTAGCAAACGGCGATATGAGAGTTGCTCTAAATAGCTTAGAACTGGCAGTATTAACTACTGACCCTGACATTAATGGACAAATTAATATAACAACTGACATAATTAGTCAATCTTCCCAAAAACCTATTCTTAGCATTGACGAGAGCGACTATTATGATATGATTAGTGCTTTTTGTAAAAGCTTAAGGGGCAGTGACCCCGACGCCGCGGTATTTTATGCGCTAAGACTTATAAAAGCTGGTTGCGACCCGTTGCTAATAGCAAGACGCCTTATAGTTCATTCTGCCGAAGATGTAGGACTTGCAGACCCTAATGCGCTAAATATATCAGTAAACGCAATGATTGCCTTAGAAAAACTAGGCTTGCCTGAAGGAAGGATACCGCTTACTGAAGCTATAATCTATGTATGCAAAGCGCCTAAATCAAATAGCGTTATAAACGCTCTTTATGCCGCTGACAAAGCAGCTGAAGAAGGACACAACAAAGTACCTAATTACTTGCGCGACACTAATTTTAAGACGGAAAAAATTACGGGATACAAGTATCCCCATGATTTTGGCGGATATGTAGAGCAACAATATCTTCCTGAAAGTATTAAAGATAGAGTGTTTTATATTCCGACTGATAACGGCGACGAAGCAAATTATAAAGATATCTGGAGAAAGAGTTAATATAGAGAGGTAATTTATGATACGAATCAACAACTTGAGTAAAACTTACAAGAGCAGCAACACAAAAGCTGTTGATGATATCTCTTTGGAAGTAAAAGCAGGAGAGATATTTGGTTTTTTAGGCCCGAACGGAGCAGGAAAAAGCACCACAATTAAATGTATTACGGGCATTTTACCCTATGAACAAGGGCATATTTCTATTTGTGGTCACGACCTTAAAGACAATCCCGTAGAGGCAAAGAGCAAAATAGGCTATGTTGCCGACGAAAATATACTTTATGACGGACTTACAGGCTTGGAATACATAAATTTCATTGCCGATGTATTCAATGTAGAATCTAATGTTCGAAAAGAGAGAATAGAAAAGTATGCCAAAACTTTTGATATGCATGATAAGCTAGCTCAGCGCATTTCATCATATTCCCATGGTATGAAACAAAAGATAAGCATTATCTCAGCTTTGGTTCATCAGCCTGAAGTTTGGATACTTGACGAGCCAATGACAGGACTTGACCCTAAATCAAGCTTTGCGTTAAAACAGCTAATGAACGAGCATATCTCTAAAGGCAATGTAGTATTTTTCTCATCTCATGTGCTTGAAGTTGTAGAAAAGCTATGCACAAAAATAGCTATTATTAATAAAGGCAAGTTAGTCACTGTATGCGATATGAAAGAGCTTAAAGCAAAGAGAGAGGACTTGAGTTTAGAAGAATTATTCTTAGGTTTAACAAACGAAATTGAGGCAAATAATGACGACGATAAAACAATCATTTAATATTTTTAAGGCTGTATTTAAAGATACTTTTCATGTAGGACTTAAAAAGCTTGGCTTTGTCAGGAAAATTAAAAAGGAAGTGGAAGCCGTAGACGCAAAGTCCAAGAAAAAAGGCGGTAAAATTGCTGTCGGTATTCTTATTGCAATAGGTGTACTGGCTATTTTGTTTTATATTGCTATGTTTACTGCTATGTTTACCCAAACATGTGTAGCAAACGGCGTACACGAAGAAGCGTTATATTTATTTGTAGTGTCCGCTCAATTTATCGTGGTGTTATTTGGCACAGCGGCTTTGCTTAGTTATCTATATTTTTCAAAAGACAATATGCTCCTTGCATCGTTGCCTGTTAAGCCAAATTCAATTTTTATAGCAAAATACGGCATGGCATATGTGACAGAATATATCTTGTGCCTATTCTTTAGTCTGCCAGTGCTAATAACTTATGGTATAGTAGCAAACACAATGGGAGTAGCAATAAAATGGTACTTTTATGTATACGCTGTCTTAAGTACTTTTTTACTGCCTATCTTACCGTTGCTAATAGCGTCTATTATATCCATACCGCTAATGTACCTTGTATCTTTTTTGAAAAAAAGGTCGCTTGGAAATACCATAGTTATAGCCATTATATCTTTACTTATTGTAGCTATTTATCTATTTCTGATAGACTCTGTTGCCGAAATGCAGCAAAATGTTGATGAGCAAGGTGTGGTTTTACTTCCCCCCGCTGTTATAAACATGCTTGTGTCTATCAAAAAATATACTATCTTTAACTACAATTTAGTCAATGCTTTTTTAGGCAGCAATAGTTTACTTAATTTTATCTTATACATTGCAGGTCTTGCGCTAGTATTTGTAATTGCCGTACTTATTAGCTCTGCTTTCTATAATAAGGGTATGCGCGTAATGATAGAATGCGGCCAAGCAAAGAATAAAAAATACAAAACTAGCTATGCAAGTGTGGGCATAACCAAGTCCTTTGTAAAAAAGGAAATAAAAACTATTGTACGCACACCGCAATTATTTATGTCTACATTTATGGGATTGGTGTTTGTACCGCTTTTTGCCATAGTTTTTGGCAGAAGCATGCAACTTTCTCCAGAGCAAAGCTTCTCATCAGATTTTAGTATGATAGGGTTAGTTATGTATATGTCGTCAATTATGATGGCTTCGACAAACACAATAGCTATGGTAGGTTTTTCTATGGAAGGTAAAAATCTTTACTTACTAAAAACACTTCCAATTACAGCGAAAGACATTATAAAACCAAAGCTGATTGTAAGTAACAGCGTAGGTCTTATAATGGCGCTAGTGGCGTCGATATCTATACTTGTTGTAAGCAGTCACCATAATATAATTGTAGCCATTCTTGCTCTTGTGTTGCTTATGCTAGGTAGCATTGGCTCAACTTCTCAAGGGCTACTCAACGACTTAAAAAATCCTAACTTGCGTTTTAAGAATATTACCGAACTCACCAAAAACAATAAGCGATTAATAAAACCTATGCTAACTAGTATAGCTATAGGGCTTTATTATATGATTTTAGGCTTGGTGTTTTCCTCAATAAGCAATAATACAATTTCTGTTATAAGTAAATATGCAATATTTTTTGGAGTAGGGTTTTTAATTAATAGCCTATTTGCTTACCTAAATTGGAAAGCGCTAACAAACAAGGCAGAAGAGCGATATGAGAGTATAGAGGTATAGAAATTTGCGTAAAATAGCATTAGATATAGGCGATGTAAGGATAGGAATTGCCACCAGTGACCCAATGGGCATAATAGCTAGCGGATACCAAACCTACACACGTACAAAAGACCACCAAAAAGACTTGCTGTATTTTGCTCAACTTGTAAAGGAAAGCAACTGTGACACCATAGTAATAGGCTTGCCAATAAATATGGACGGTAGCGAAGGGGAAAGAGTAAGAATAGTTAAGGAATTTGGCGAAAACCTAAAAAAATATACTGATGCAAAAGTGGTATACCAAGACGAACGCTGGAGCACTGTTTCAGCGGAAAAAATGCTAATAGAGTCAGGAATGCGCAGAGAAAAACGCAAAAACGTGGTAGATAAGGTTGCTGCCACAATAATTTTACAAAGTTACTTAAACAAAATTTAATAAATGGAGAATGTAAAAATGAAAGACGAAAACAATTTGCAACAAACAACAATCCAAGAAGAAGATGAAATAATAACTCTTACTTTTGACGACGGTTCACAGGAAGAATTTTATAACATTGCAGAACTTGACTACAAAGATAAATGGTATATATATTTGCAACCTGTCCGAGCGACCGACGACATTGAAGAAGATGAAGTATTAATTTATGAAATGGCGTTTGACGAAGATGGACAAGAGGTATTTTTGCCAGTAACAGATGACGACTTGCTAAATGATTTGGTAGAAATGCTAAATGAAGAAATACAAGCATAATTTTTTGGTAAAAACTGTTGCTATTGTGTGAACAATATGCTATTATTACAAAGAAATTACGAACCGACATCAAAGAGGGGATTGTTGCCTATTTAGGTTTTCACCTTCGCTATATATGAGTCGGGGAGATACAAACAAGGAGGATTTTTTACAATGTCAGTAATTTCAATGAAACAACTTTTGGAAGCGGGAGTACATTTTGGTCACCAAACTAAAAAATGGAATCCCAAGATGAAAAAGTACATCTTTGACGCGCGCAACGATGTTCACATCATCAATCTAGAACAAACGGTAGAAGCTATTGAAGCAGCATATGCCTTTGTTCGTGATGTGGTAGCAAGCGGCAAGAGCATACTTTTTGTAGGTAAGAAAAAGCAAGCTAAAGAAACTATTCAACAAGAAGCTGAAAGATGCAATATGTTTTACATGAACCAAAGATGGCTAGGCGGCACGCTTACCAATTTTGCCACCATTAGAACAAGAATTGACAGACTTAACAAGCTTAATCAAATGGAGATAATAGGCGAATTTGACCTACTTCCCAAGAAAGAAGTTATCAAGCTTAAAAAACTTAGAGATACCCTAGAAACCAACCTTGGGGGTATCAAAAATATGCGCGAGCTTCCAGGAGCTGTATTTGTAGTTGACCTAAAGGTAGAACACTTAGCAGTTAGCGAAGCAAGAAGCTTAAATATTCCCATTATAGGAATAGTGGACACAAACTGTGACCCCGACGAAGTTACTTATCCCATTCCAGGCAATGACGACGCTATAAGAGCAATTAAGCTTATAACAAGCATTTTAGCAGACGCCGTTATTGAAGCAAAAGAGGGCAAAACAGAAGCTGTTGAAGAGGACAAAGTAGAAGAAGAAATTCAAGAAGCAGCAGTTGAAACAGCAGAACAAACTGTGGAAGACTAAAAAAGTATTATTAATAATTAATCAGGGAGGACAATATAAATGGCATTTACAGCTAAAGATGTACAAACATTACGCGCACGCACCAATGTAGGTATGATGGATTGCAAAAATGCGCTTGTTGCAACCAATGGTGATATGGAAAAAGCAATAGAATATCTAAGAGAAAAAGGAATTGCAAAAGCAGCTAAGAGAGCTGACAAGATAGCTAGTGAAGGTATCGTTCATTCTTATATACACTTAGGTGGAAGAATTGGCGTTTTGGTAGAAGTAAACTGTGAAACAGACTTTGTAGCAAGAGGAGATATGTTCAAGAGCTTTGTTCACGATGTTGCGCTACAAATAGCTGCGGCAAAACCTAGCTATGTTAGCAAGGAAGAAGTTCCGCAAGCAGAAGTAGAGCACGAAAAAGGCATATTGAAAGCGCAAGCTCTTAATGAAGACAAGCCAAAGCCAATGGCTATCATAGAAAAAATGATAGAAGGCAGAATTTCCAAGTACTTTCAAGAAGTATGCCTCCTAGAGCAACCTTTTGTTAAAGATTCATCTAAGACAATAGGCCAACTGCTTACCGAAACAAGCAGCGCAATTGGAGAAAAGATTACAATAAGAAGATTTGTAAGATATGAAATGGGCGAAGGTCTAGAAAAGAAAGAAGATAATTTCGCTGAAGAAATCAACGCCCAAGTTGCAAAGATGCAATCTAAGTAATTATTGATTTAAAAGGCGCTAAAACGAAGCGCCTTTTTTTAGGGAGGTATTTATGGCAATAAAGTATAAGAGAGCGTTGTTAAAGATAAGCGGCGAAGCATTAGCTAGCGAGCAAGGCTTTGGACTTTGCAATGAAAAAATAGACAAAGTTGTAAATCAAATCGCAGCAGTAAAAGCGTTGGGAGTTGATATTGGCATAGTGGTGGGCGGCGGCAATTTTTGGCGTGGCCGCCAAGGTACAGAAATGGACAGAACGACAGCAGACCATATGGGAATGCTTGCAACCATCATTAATGCCTTAGCTTTAAGAGACGCGCTAGAGAAAAAAGGCGTTATTACTAGAGTACAAACTGCTCTTACCATAGAAAGAGTAGCAGAGCCGTATATCTTAGGCAAAGCGTTGCGCCATTTTGAAAAAGGCAGAGTAGTTATTTTTGCCTGTGGCACAGGCAATCCGTATTTTTCCACAGACACAGGCGCAGCACTTAGAGCTGCCGAAATTCAAGCCGACGTGTTGCTTCTTGCCAAAAATGTAGATGGCGTATACGACAGCGACCCCAAGAGAAATCCCAATGCTAAAAAGTACGACAAAATAGCCTATATAGACTTTATTAAGCAAGGTCTTACTGCAATGGATACAACAGCTGTCAGCTTGTGTATGGAAAACAATATTCCAATCATTGCCTTTGGTCTTTCTGAAAAGGACAGCATACTTCGAGCCATAAACGGTGAAAAGATTGGCACAGTTATAGGATAATTAATTATAAAACACTATTAAATAAATAGTTCCTTAGCAAAAAGCTATAAGGAACTTTTTTTAATATCCTTGAAATATCTATTGGTATATGATATAGTATTTATATTAAATAAATACGAGGTATTATTATGTACGAGATTGAGGAATTAGAATTATTATTTGAAGAATTAGATGAAAAAACCAACAAGTCTATCAAGTCTTTTGTTAGTGACCTTGCAGGTTTAAGAGCAGGCAGAGCCAATATGCATATTTTAGACGGCATAACCGTTGATTATTATGGCACAGCCACTCCTCTAAACCAAGTTGCTAATATCTCCATTCCTGAAGCCCGTGTACTTATGATAAATGTGTGGGACGCGTCCATAATGAAAAAGGTAGAAAAAGCCATTATAGATGCCAACATTGGCATAACGCCTGTTAATGACGGAAAAGTTATAAGACTGGTTTTCCCTGAGCCCACCGAAGAGAGAAGAAAGGCTCTTGTAAAAGATGTTAAGACCTTTGCTGAAAATTGCAAGGTAGCTGTCAGAAACATTCGCAGAGATATTATGAGCCAACTAAAGTCACTGGAAAAGTCTAAGGTAATCACTGAAGATATCCATAAAGACAGTCAAAACAATGTGGATAAAGTTGTAACGGCAAAAATTGCAGAAATAGACAAGATTGCCGCTGAAAAAGAGCAGGAAATCCTAAAAGTATAATGAAACATATCTCCTTTATAATGGACGGAAACGGACGCTGGGCAGAACAAAGAAACTTGCCTAGGCTTTCTGGACATGAAATGGGGGCAAAAGCTTTAGTAAAGGCGCTAACAGACTTGCATAACCTAAATGTAGAATGCGCTAGCTTTTATGCTTTTTCCACAGACAACGATAAGCGAAACAGTCAAGAAGTAAGCAATATCCTAGGTGTTATTGCTTACTTTTTAGACAATGACATAAAAGCTTTGGCTAAAGAACTAGATTTGCAAGTGCGCATAATCGGCGACTTAAAAAGACTGCCCGAAAAGCTAGTTGACATCATTTGCCAATTAAACAGCAAATGCATTAACAATAAAGGTATGAAAGTACTGCTTGCCATAGGGTATGGAGGCGATATAGAAATCTGCAACGCCTTTGACATTCTGCTAAAGAAAAGAATGCTTTTTAAAGACACAACGCCACTCACGCCCAATGAGCTTTTTAGTGCGCTATATACCGCCAATGTACCCAATCCTGACATTGTCATAAGGTATGGCGGATACAGCAGGCTATCAAACTTTATGCCCTTGCAAACTGCCTATTCAGAATTATTTTTTCTAGACGCTCTTTGGCCTGATTATGACATAGAAAAGGTTAAGGAAATAATAAACAAGTTTTACACCATTAAGAGAAACTTTGGAGGAACTGATGCTTAAAAGAACAATAGCCGGTCTAATAATGGCGGCAATACTATTTCTAATTGTTTGGCTGACAGGCTTTTCACACTTTGTGTTTGATGCAGTGCTTTTAGCTGTATGCGCTCTTGCTACTTACGAAATGTATGGTGCAACAACGCGCGCAGACACCAAAATAGAGAGCCAAAAAGGTTATAAAATAAGCAAAATTTCCTTAGCGTTTGCTATTTTAGCAATATATCCGCTTTGCTACTTTTTAGGCTATACAGGCCTTACTTTCACCGCTATACTATCCATTCTCATAGCATTTTTGGTGTTTATATTTGACGATAAAAAAACCTTTAATGATTTTGCGGTGAATGTGGTAGTAATATTCTATCCGCTGATATTTTTAGGGCTTTTATTTATAATAAATAAAGATTTTGGTATGATACCTGTTATGCTTGCCATAGGCATATCCACAATCAGTGATGCTTTTGCGTGTTGGGTAGGCGCATCTATGGGTAAAAGAAAAATTTTCCCCAAAATCAGTCCCAAGAAAACGGGCGCAGGGTTTATAGGCGGCATTTTTGGCGGCGCAGTTGGAGCAATAATAGTTTATCTTATTTTTGAGCTAGCTAAATTCCCTACAAATACTATATTTACCTTTGGCAGTTTAGTAAAAGATAATGTATTGTTTACAATACTGATTTATGCTGTAATAGGCTTTTTAGTGGCATTCTTTTCAGAAATTGGCGACCTTGCGGCAAGCCGAATCAAACGCCAAACAGGAATTAAAGATTTTGGCAAGATTCTTGGCTCTCACGGAGGGATAATGGATAGAGTGGACAGTATTATGTTTACCACCGTTTGCGTTACCATAATTATGCAAATAATAGTATTGATAAAATGATGAAAAAACTTGCAATTCTTGGCGCTACTGGCTCAATTGGCACAACAGCATTAAACATTGTGTCCGCTCATTCCGACAAGTTTAAGGTGTCAATAATTGCAAATAAAACAGACCTTAAAGGACTAAAAAATCTTATTGCAAAATACAATCCAGACATAGCCATCTGCGTAAATCAAAATTTTCTTTATAAAGATGGCAAAACGCTGTCGTGCAGTCAAGACATTTTAGCTGACAGTGAGCTTTATAATAACTGTGACATAGTAATAAACGGCATAGACGGCATTGCAGGCTTAGCGCCCACCTTAGCTGTGTTAAACTCTAATGCCATTCTTGCTACTGCAAACAAAGAAAGCTTTGTTTGTGCTGGCGAGATAATAACAAAAGCAAGAGAGCAAAACAACAAGGTTATTTATCCGCTAGATAGTGAGCATAATACCGTTTGGCAACTAATAAATGGCAACCAAAAGGATATAAAAAGCATTATACTTACTGCATCAGGCGGCGCATTTAGAGGTTGGCCTTATGAAAAACTAAAAAATGTTACAGCAAGCGACGCTCTCAAGCATCCCACTTGGGTAATGGGAAAAAAAGTCACCATTGATTGCGCTACACTAGTTAATAAAGGTATGGAAGTCAAAGAAGCCAGATACCTTTTTGACTGTAAAAATATTAAGGTGGTACAGCATAGCGAGAGCATCATTCACGCTATGGTAGAGCTTAAAGATAACAGTATACTTGCTGGATTGTCAAACCCTGATATGACCTTGCCTATACAGTATGCTTTAAGCTATCCCGACAGAATGCCTAGCAGTGTAAAACCGCTAAATTTTGCCAAGCTAAAAAGCCTTAACTTTGACGAAATTGACACCAAAAGGTTTCCTTGCTTCAAGATAGCTTGTGACATTGTAGATAAAGGCGATGGAATAGGAACGGTATTTAACAGCGCAAATGAAACGCTTGTAAAAGCATTCTTACAAGACAAAATCGGTTTTTATGACATACCTGCGCTGATTAGCATGGCTTTAGACAAATTTAGCGACGCAAAAGCTAATAGTATAGAAGAAATATATTGTATTGATAGAATGGTAAGCGAATATACTTTTAGTAATATTAATTCGCGGAGGATATTATGACATTATCTTTAATAGTTGCTTTTTCCAGCGCATTGTCCACAATTGGCTATGTGCTGCTTGCTATATTATGCCTAATGTTTATGGTTGTTGTGCATGAACTAGGGCACTATATCGCAGGTAAGGCGCTAGGATTTAAAATAAATGAGTTTGCAATAGGCTTTGGGCCTGCTCTATTTAAAAAAACCAACAAAAAAAATGGCGAAGTCTTTTCATTGCGAGCAGTTCCATTAGGCGGTTTTTGTATGTTTGAAGGGGAAGAAGATGACGAAGATAAAAAATCAAGCCACCCGCGCGCATTTAATGAACTTGCTCCATGGAAAAGGTTAATTGTGCTATTTAGCGGCGCATTTAGTAATTTTCTAAGCTCTATAATTTTAATTACCATACTTTTTACTTTTTATGGTCAAATACTTCCAACTGTTCACAATATTTCTCCCGAGAGCCAAATTTATGAACAAGACGCGCTTAAAGAATGCGATGTAATACTTAAAGTAAACGGCGATATAGTCAATATTCTTACCCAAGATGATATCGATAGAAATATGGCAAAACTAAAAGGCGACAGTGGTACATTAACCGTGCTTAGAAATGGAAAAAGAATAAAGACGACCATACAAAGAAGCACCGTTTATGAAAGAGACCAAGACAACAATATTGTACTAGACGAAAATGGCGCTCCAAAGACAAAGTTTGCATACGGCTTTACAGTGGGCGTAGCCAACACAAAACTTAACTTTTTCCATGCCTTTGGCAGAGCATTTTCTTATAGCTTTTTTCTAGTATATAAGATATTATTTCTACTAGGACAATTAATAACAGGCAAACTGAGTTTTGCCGCTTCAGCTGGCGGACCTGTCACCGTTATTAAAGCAATGTCAAACGCAGGACGCTCAGGGTTTGGCTCACTGCTATTTGTTGTGTGCATAATAAGCGCCAACCTAGCCGTAATGAATTTATTGCCATTGCCTGCTTTAGACGGCTCAAAGATGGTTTTTACCACAATAGAATGGGTTAGAGGCAAGCCTATAAATAGAAAAATTGAAAATGTCATACACCTAGTTGGTTTTGTGTTGCTTATTGCAGTAGCAATCTTTGCCGATGTCATACAATTTATAAGTTAAAATGAAAAAAGTAGTATATGTCAAAAATGTAGCTATAGGTAGCGGAAAAATAAAGTTGCAATCGATGACTAACACGCAAACTAGCGATGTTAAAGCTACCTTGTCGCAAATACTTGCGCTTAAAAAAGCGGGCGCTGATATGGTAAGGGTATCTATACCCGACTTAGACAGCGCAATGGCTATAAAAGAACTAATAAAATGCGGTGTTCCCATTATTGGCGACATTCATTATAGCCATAAAGCAGCTTTAGTAGCTATTGAAAACGGCATTGACAAAATACGCATAAACCCAGGCAATATGTCCCCTGAGAGCATTAAGCAAGTAGTGCTTGCTTGCAAAGAGCGTAATATACCCATAAGAGTGGGCATAAATAAAGGCTCAGTTAAAGGAAAGCCTACTCCTAAGGAGTTAGCAATGCTAGCGCTTGACAACGCAAAGCTCATTGAAGATATTGGATATGATAACCTAGTACTTGCTGTAAAAAGCTCTAATGTTGAAGAAACTGTGCGCTCTTACCGCTGTTTAGCCAATATGTGCAATTATCCGCTCCATATCGGACTTACCGAAGCTGGTACGGCAAATACAGGCATAATAAAATCAGCCATAGCAATAGGCAGTCTTATTCTAGGCGGTATAGGCGACACTGTAAGAGTTAGCCTTGCTGGTGACCCTGTAAGAGAAATTTACGCAGCAAAAAAAATACTTAGAGCGTGCGGAATAGACAAAAACTATGTGGAAGTTATAGCTTGCCCTACTTGCGCAAGGACAAGTATTGAAGTAGAAGAGATAGCCAGCCGCCTTGAAGAGCTGACCAAGGACATAGAAAAACCTATCAAAATCGCTGTTATGGGCTGTGTTGTAAATGGCATAGGCGAGAGCAAGGACGCATCATTTGGCATAGCGGGCGGTAAAACAAAAAGCGCGCTATTTGTAAAAGGAAAACTTGTAGAAGAGATAGAAAATGAAAAAATATTTGATAAACTAATGGAGCTAGTGAAAAATTGTGATGACTAATACACCCTTTATGGAAAAACTCAATAAAGGTTTACGCAACGAAGAAAGAATCTTTAAGTTAAAAGAAGCAGTACAGCAGAAAAACAATGTAATAAGAATAGATTTACTTGTAAATGCTGCTAAGTATGATGCTTTTCTTAACAATGAATTAAAAGCTAAAGTCAACGAAATTATTAAAGGTTTTTTCCCTGCTGGCGTAAAATTTAGAGTAAATTACATAAAGACTATTACAGAGCAAAAATATGTCTTTAGGGCGATAAACGATTATATTTATAATAATTCACCCACCGTTTTCCCAAGTATGCAATCGGCTAAATACGATGTAAACATTAAAGGCGATACCATAACAGTGGATATTACGCTGGAAAAATACCTTTATACCTATGTTAAGGAAAGTAATTTGCACCAAGACATAGCTAATTACATAAGTTCAAACTTTTGGGAAAATGGTCAAGTTAATATCATTGAAGTGCCAAACTCTGACGACTTTGAGATAGTATCTATAAAGCCACAACGCCAAACTTCGCTTAGAATTGTAGAAATCGATGTAATAGCTAGTTACTGGGGCACTATTGCGCAAAACCCCCGTTACATAATGGATGTGGTTAATGCCGAGCATAACCGCCTTACAGTGTGCGGAGTTGTGGCAAATGTGCAAACTAAATACATAGAAAAGATAGACAAGACAATTTATTCTTTTACGCTAAATGATACCACAGGCAATATAAGTGCTAAATTTTTTGCAAAAGCAACCAAGAGAGTTGATTGGCAAGAAGCTATTAAGGACGGAGAAACATTAGTTGTTTCAGGCGAATATAAAGTAGACACCTATGAAAACCGCCTTGTGCTAAGCGTAAGAAGTTTGGCAAAATGCATCATCTCATACGGCTCTATCGATGCAAAAAGTGATTTTTATACTGTAAACGATACATACATAAACATATTCCCTAAAAAGTTTTATGACGCTATTCAAGACGACCTTTTTACCATAGTAGAAACAAGTAAAGACCTAATTAACAAAACTTATGTTGTTTTTGACTTAGAAACAACGGGTACAGACCCAGGCAAAGATAGTATTGTAGAAGTTGGCGCGGTAAAGGTTGTGGCAGGCAAAATTACAGAGAGTTTTAATTGTTTGGTAAATCCCGAACGGCCCATTCCTCCAGCTGCTAGCCAAGTTAATGGCATAACTGATGATATGGTAAAAAATGAGTATGCCTTTAGAGATGTCGTTGGAGACTTTTACAAATTTACAAGAGACGCAATTTTAGTTGCCCACAATGCGCCATTTGACATTGCGTTTTTGACAAGACAAGGAGTGGAAGAAAAATACGATTTTGACAACTTGTACATAGACACGCTTGTTATGGCAAGACAAAAACTAACTTTAAGCAAATATAATCTAGAATTTATTTGTAAATCGTTAAATATTCAATTAGAAGGTGCGCACAGAGCATTAAATGATGCAGTTGCTACGGCAAAATTGTTTATTAAGCTGATGAATATGCAATAATAATTATATTATGCTTGCATAATAAACAAAGATATGTTAATATTAATACATACTTAATAAGACACAAAGCTTAGAGAGTGGTCGAGACATCGTCCACTCTTGTTGGTTAAAGGAGTATATTAATGTCTGATGTTGTAAGAAATGCCAGAGAGTATATTGCCCCCGTTGTAGAAAGACTGGGCTTTGAACTTGTGGATATAGAATACAAGAAGATATACGAACAAAATAATCTTACAGTGTATATTTTCAAAAAAGGCGGTGTAACCATTGACGATTGCGCACTTGTAAATGATGCGCTTGACTCTGTTTTGGAAGAAAACGATATCACCTTTGGACAAAGCTATATACTTAATATCTCATCGCCAGGGCTTGATAGAGAGGTAGTTACCAATGACGACTTTAGAAGAAGTTTAGACACAGAATTAGAGCTTATATTTATAAATCCACTAGGCAAAAAGAAGCAAACTCACGGCATTTTGACCTCTTATGACAAAGAGAGTGTTACACTTAAGCAAAAAAATAAAGAAATTAAATACGACAGAAACAACTTAAAAGTAATAAGACCATACATTAACTTCAAATAAGATATAGACCATTCAGGAGGAAACACAAAAACATGATTAATCAGGAATTCTTTTTAGCGCTGGACCAATTGGAAAGAGAAAGAAAACTAAACAGAGAATTGCTTATTGCTTCCATTGAAGCAGGACTTGCGTCTGCTTATAAAAAAGAAATGGGCGAAAGTAGAGCAGTCAGCGCAAAAATTAACGAAGAAAAAGGCAGAATAGAGTATTTTGCTTATCAAGTAGTTGTAGAAAGCGAGCCAGAAACCGAATCGCAACTTTCTTTGGAAGAAGCCAAAGAAATTAAACCAGATGTAGCTGTTGGCGATGTTATTGGAGAAGACATTACTCCCAAGAACTTAAGCCGCATTGCAGCCCAAACGGCAAAACAAGTTATTTTACAGCGCATAAATGAAGCTATAAGAGAACAAATTGCCGCAGAAATGAACGAAAGAGAAGGCGAACTTATGACATCTATCATAAGGCGGATAGATAATGGCGTAGTCTATGTAGAGATAACAAACTTCCAAATGGAAGG
>JAAYOD010000030.1 GCA_012520515.1 Clostridiales bacterium | reverse complement strand
TTCCTTGTAAATGTATTTTCAAAAATTTAGTAAAGACTTTAGTTGTCTTGTTCTTGCTCTTGTTCCTGTTCTTGCTCTTCTATATCATCTCTAACTATATAAGATACTCTACCGGCTTTTTCTTCTTTTGCGTCAATAAACAAATCAGCGTCCACTGTATCTAAGCTTGTGCTTTGGTTATCATAACTAAAACTTTCGCTTAAGCTTAAACCAATGCTCATATTTATACTTGAAGTTCCAAGCAACAAAGCGGTAGTAACTTCTAATTTTTTAATGATGTCGTTAACTAATTTTTCATCGGTAAATATCTTATTCAAAACTTCTTCTAACTCATTTATATCTATATTGATATTAATTGTAGTTGTGGTAAGCATACTAACTGGCAAATTGTCTTTGTTTACAGACGCAGATATATTGCTTTCGCCAATGGATATCCAGCCTTTAATGATGTTGACACAGTCTGTGTATGTCTTTATGTCATTGCCGTATTTTTCTATATCCAAACCTGATATATATTCTTCAACCAATCCTATAACATAGTTATAAATCTTTTCTGTGTTTGCGCTCATTTGGTAATTGCAAAGACCTTTAGCGTTATCAAACAAACTGCTTGCTTCATCGCTATTTATCCAGCCGCTATTACCGCTAAAGTCCACAAATGTAGAGAACATCAAATAATCATTAAATTTAATATTGGAAAAAATATTATTATGCAATAGCTCATTTACAATATACTCATTATTGGTGGCATAATATAAAGTATCTGACTGTTTGCCGCCTTTTAGTGTGCCTTTTAAGTTATAAGAAGAGTGGGAGCTGTCATAGCCAAGTAAAACATTTGCGCTCCTTGTGCCGTCCAAATACCCTATTATAGAGGTTATGGTATCTAGCGTTTGTCTAGGCAGTTTGTTAATTTCAGACAAGGCGCTTTTAATAGAGCCTAACAGGCTTTCCATATTATAGCTACTGTCTTGATTATAGACATTGCCATCTACATATATCTTGCCATCGTTTTGAATGCGTGTTAAATCAAATCGCTGTGTTGTGCTATAAGTGTTAGGTTTACCCGTTCTGTCATTTACCTTGCCATAAATAGAAATGGTAATACTGCCTTCAAATTCTGACCTTTTGGCTTTTAACAAACCATAATTATCTAAAGCCACCTTAAATTCTGGCTTAGGCGCTCTGATTTCGTCATTATTATTTGTATTGCCGCCGTTCAACAAATCGCATGAGCAAAGGCTTGCCAATAAAATAAAAGCAAGCAGTGCTATCGCTATTTTGCGCCAACGCCTTTTCATAACAACTCCAATATCTTTTAGCTTTGTTTTCCAACAACTGCCCTTATTCTCCTTACGCCACTGGAAGAAGATTGTTCTTTTACTATCTTAAATGACTGTAAGTCCTTGGTGTTTGCAGCGTGCGGTCCGCCGCAAATTTCCATAGAGTAGTCGCCTATAGAATATACTTTGACATTGGCGTCATACCTTGAGTCAAAAACACCTATTGCGCCCGATTTCTTTGCCTTTTCTACGGGCATTTCCTGACAGACAACATCTAAGCCTTTTGCTATTATTCTATTCACTTCCTCTTCAACTTTTGCTATTTCCTCTGCCGTCATAGCGCGCGAAAAGCTAAAGTCAAAGCGCAATCTTTCAGCGGTAATGTTGCTGCCCTTTTGCTGAATGCTATCATCATTAAGCACTTTTCTAAGCGCTGCATTTAAAAGGTGGGTTGCCGTATGCAACTTTGCAGTTTCTATGCTATTGTCGGCAAGTCCGCCCTTAAATTTTTGCTGAGCGCCAGCTTGCGATTTTGCCTGATGCTCCTTAAAGGCTTTTTCAAATCCTTCTACATCTACTATTATACCATTTTCTTTTGCAAGTTCAATAGTAATCTCTAATGGGAATCCATAAGTATCATAAAGCTTAAATGCAGCTTTTCCGCTAATTCGCTTATTTTGTATATATTTTAATAGCTTTTCAAACTCTCTAAGCCCTTGCTCTAAGGTCTTGCCAAACTTCTCTGCTTCCTTGTTAAGCTCCTCTATTATTTTATGCTCATTTTGAGCAAGTTCGCTATAATAGGGCGCATAGATATCAATAAACGCTTTGCTTATTTCTGCTAAAACAGCATTGTCAAGTCCCAGCGTCCTTAAAAAGCGTATAGACCGCCTAATGAGCCTGCGCAATACATATCCTTGGTCAACATTGCTTGGCGTAATGCCTTTTTGGTCGCCAAGCATAAATGTAGCCGTTCTTATATGGTCGGTAATTATTCGCATTTCTCTAATATACTCATCGCCTTTGTTGCTCTTTTCTCTAAGCAGTTTCATAACAGGAGCAAACACATCGATATCATATACCGATTCACAGCCGTTTAGCATAGCAACTGTTCTTTCAAGTCCCATGCCAGTATCGACATTCTTTTGCTTAAGTGGCTTAAATGTTCCGTCTGCTTGCTTGTCATACTCCATAAAGACATTGTTCCAAATCTCTACAAACTTGCCACAATTGCAAGCTGGCGAACACTCACTGGAACAACTATCTTGGTCGCGTATGAAAAATATCTCAGTATCAGGTCCGCAAGGTCCTGTCATACCCGCAGGCCCCCACCAATTATTTTCCTTAGGCAAATAATAAATATTTTCTTTCTTTATGCCAAGCTCTTGCCAAGTCTTTGCGCTCTCTTCGTCGCGTGGCGCGTCACTATCTCCTTCAAATACGCTGACAGCCATTTTTTCTATTGGAATGCCTAGCACCTTTGTTAAAAAGTCAAAACTGTACTTTATGCTCTCTACCTTAAAGTAGTCACCCAAAGACCAGTTGCCAAGCATTTCAAAAAAAGTACAATGGGTAGCATCGCCAACTTCATCGATATCTCCAGTTCTTACGCACTTTTGCACATTGGCAAGCCTTTTTCCCGCTGGGTGTTTTTCTCCCATCAAGTATGGCACTAACGGGTGCATTCCTGCCGTTGTAAAAAGCACTGTCGGGTCATTATCTGGGATAAGCGACGCGCTTGGTATAACGCTGTGACCGTGCATCTTAAAAAAATCTAAATACTCTTTCCGTAATTCCTTTGTTGATAAAACTCTCATAATAAATCTCTATCCTTTTAAATTAGCTTTTCATCATATATTGAATAAGCGCTCTGCCATTGCTTAAATAAACGCCTTTTGCCCCTTCATTTTCAGTATAAGATAGTCCGCATTTAGCAGGACGGGCAGAATTAAAAACCAAAAATGGCACAGGCTCATTAACATGCGTTCTAAGTACAAGCGGTGTTGCGTGGTCAGGCAGTACAGCTATACAATATTCTTGACCGCTTTGGTCTAAGTTTTTCATTATATAGTCTACCACTTCATCAATTTTTTCAATGCTTTGAATTTTGCCTTGCGCATCCCCTTGATGCCCGCATTCGTCTGGCGCTTCAATGTGTAAGTATACATAGTCATGGTCATTAAGCGCATCATAGCACGCTTTTGCCTTGCCTGCAAAATTAGTATGCAAATTACCCGTTGCGCCAGGTACATTAATTACCTTCATTCCACAGCCAATTGCTATTCCTTTAAGCAAGTCAACTGCGCTAATTACCGCGCCTTTTAAGTTGTAAAGCTCTTCAAATTTTGGCAACTTAGGTTTTGTGCCTTTGCCCCAAAACCATATTAAGTTGGCAGGACGCTTGCCTTGCTCTATCCGCGCCAAATTTATAGGGTGGTTTTCAAGAATGCTCTTGCTCTTTTCCATAAGGTTTATAAAAATTGCGCTGCCTTCACCGCTTGGCAAATACTGCCCGATTTTCTTGTCCAAAATATCATGGGGCGGAGTAAATTGCGTTTGGCATAAAGTATTTGGCAAAAGCGCAATGTTGCGATAACTTGTACCGCCATAAAAATTAATAAAACCTCCGCTAAGCTTATCATGCAAATCCTTCATAAGCTGGTGCGCTTCATGGGTAGCAATTTCCCCTGCGGAATAATCTAGCATAGTAGCATCTTGCAAATTCTGCTCATCGCTAATCGTTACCAAATTAACTCTAAAAACAGTGTCATTATCTGACATATTAACGCCTACGCTAAGCGCTTCAAGGGGAGAGCGTCCTGTATAGTAAACTCTAGGGTCATAACCAATTACGCTCAAATTAGCAACATCGCTGCCAGGTTCTAAGCCTTCGTCTATGGTCTTTATAAGTCCCACTTGTCCTAAGGCAGCCAGTCTATCAATTGTAGGCTTTTTTGCAATCTCTAGCGGAGTTTTGTTGCCAAGCGCTCCCCTATGAAAATCTGCCATGCCATCGCCTAATATAACTACATATTTCATTAATACCTACTATCTATTCCAAATTTTTAAGATATCTATTATATTATCAAATACATATTTAAATATCAAGCAAAAAGATATTAGGTAGTTTTTACCTAATTTAACTAATTTATAAATAGGTAATTTCTTATTTTTACATTGACAAAAGAACAAAATGTCGTTAACATTATTAAAGTAAATATTTTGCGGGCGTGGTTTAGTGGTAAAACTGGAGCTTCCCAAGCTCTCGCTGTGGGTTCGATTCCCATCGCCCGCTCCACAAAAACATAAAACTTTTGGTTTGATAGCTGTATATCAAACCATTTTTAAAATATTTGGAGAATATATGAAAAAGAAAGCAATACTTTTTGATATGGACGGTACTTTGGTAGACACTGTAGACGACCTTACCACCGCGTTAAATCACACCCTAAAAACGCTTAATTTTGCTACAAAAACGCGCGAACAGGTGCAAAGCTATTTGGGAAATGGCATAGTAGCTCTTGTAGAACTTGGACTGCCTGATGACCAAAAAGACCAATTAAGCAAAGCTGCTAAAATTTTTAAAGAGTACTATAAAGACCACCTTGCCGACTTTACCAAACCTTACAATGGCATTGTAGAGCTTATAGACTTGCTTAAACAAAAAAATTACCGCTTAGCTGTCATTAGCAATAAAATTCAACCAGCTTTAGATGAACTTGTCACAAGATTTTTTAGCAATAAATTTGAACAAATAATAGGCCAGCGAAATGACCTAAAGCAAAAGCCTTATCCCAACGGCGTCAACCTTGCTCTCCAGCTTATGGGAGTAGATAAAGATGACGCCTTATATGTAGGCGACAGCGATGTAGACCTAAAAACTGCGCAAAATGCAAAATTAGATTGCGTAAGCTGTAGCTGGGGATTTAAGACAAAAGCTGAGCTAATCTCTTATGGCGCAAAAATAATAATTGACAAGCCTATGGAATTGCTAAACCACCTATAATGTCATTTTAGGCATCTAAACTTTGCCTTATGGGTATCCAAAATCAATTTAATAGTAGAAATTTTAAAATAAAAAACGCCCATTTATTAAATGGGCTTAAAATTTAGTTAGAGTATTTATGCAACAAAAAACTGACAAGCTCTAACGCTCTATTATATTCATTTTCGCTGTTTACCATAACTAAGGTAAACTCATTATTAGTGTCTATTATGTGTTTAGGACGCTTAAAAAGCCTTTGCGCTCCTCTATCTTTAGGGCTTAATTTTAGATAAAGATGCAGCTTGCCATTTATTATATTAAACTTTGCTATCATCTCTTCTTTTGCATAAAAACATTCTTTGCCTAAATATGTTCTATTTTGTATTTTACCATTTGAAATTAGCATAGATTTTATGTTTTGGTAATAGCCAAAAACATTTTTATCCATTTTCTCTTTTTGCGCTTTTATGCTTACATTTTCAAGGTTATGAATGATTATAGCGCCATTTGTTTCTTCAATATAAACGCTATCGTCTAAGTTGGAAAAATTATCCAAAATTAATGCTCCTTTTCAAAGTTGTTGTTTAAATTATAACCTAAACGCTATCATAAAATCAATAGTTTGTCTCTTTTCTTTTTTTTGCAAATATGTTATAATCAAAATTACAAAAATTAGCTGGAGGTATCAATGAAAACCATTGCTGTAATAGGTCTTGGAAGTAGGGGCACTAACTATATGCGTTTTGTGCGCATACTACATAAAAAACAAGCAAAAATCGTGGCTCTTTGCGACATTAACCAAGTTAAAGTGCAAGAGATAGGCAAAAAGTACAAAATAGACAGTGCCAACTGTTTTACCGATGAAAATGAATTTTTCAAAGAAAAACGCGCTGACGCTATATTTATTTGCACGCAAGACAATGACCATTATCGTCATTGCATGGCTGCTCTTAATTTAGGTTATCATATTTTGGTAGAAAAACCGCTGTCCTATGACATTGATGAATGTTTGGAGATAGAAAAAGTAGCAAAGGAAAAGAATTTATATGTAGTAGTTTGCCATGTTTTAAGGTACAGCAACTACTTTAGCAAAATGAAAGACCTAGTAAGAAATGGCGGTCTTGGTGAAATAATGACCATTAACCACCAAGAAAATATAGCAAACTTTCACTTTGCGCACAGCTATGTAAGAGGAAATTGGCGAAAAAGAGAAATAGCCACTCCCATTCTCATGGCAAAATGCTGTCACGATATAGACATAATTAGCTGGCTGATGGAAGCTGAAGCTGAACAAGTGCAAAGTTATGGCGCGCTTTCTTACTTTACTAAGGAAAATGCACCAAAAGACGCTCCTTATCGTTGCACTGACGGCTGTCCTGTAAAAGATTGCCCTTATAATGCAGAATACCTATATGTCACAGCGCCTTTACACAAAGCGACTTGGCTAAAGTTTTCCCCAAGAATTCTTACAGGCAAAGCGCATTCCACTAAAAAAGATGTGCTGGACGCCTTAAAAACAGGTCCTTATGGCGTATGTGTATACCGTAGCGACAATGATGTCTTTGACCACCAGTCCGTGCTTATGAAATTCCCTGACAATCGTGTAGCTACTCATACCCTTTCTGCGTTTACCGACAAATTTTATCGCAAGACGCATATCACGCTTACCAACGGCGAAATAATTGGCGACACACTAACTGGCAAACTAACTGTACATCGCTTTAATGGAAAAAATAAAGTATACCGAACAAGCTTTATACAACTGCCAGGTCATATAGAGGCAGATGCAAAAATCATAAAGTCATTTATTGCTTTATTAAACGGCACTTTACAAAACCTAGACGATGTCACCTTTGTTTCAGCAACAATACCCTCTCACCGCACCATAGTGAGAGCAGAAGAAAGCATAAAATCATGGGAATAGCTTAAAGAAAGTATTTACTCAAAAGAAAACCGCCTTTTAATAAGGCGGTTTTTTGTATTATAAATTTAATTATCTGTTTGTTTTTCCATATCCTTTTGCCGTATTTCTCCCCTTCTTATTTTACCGTTAAAGGTTTTTGGAAGTTCTTGCACAAATTCCACAATTCTTGGATACTTATATGGCGCTGTCGTATTTTTTACATGGTTTTGTAATTCTACTGCAAGTTCGTCGCTAGCTATATATCCTTTTCTTAACACTATTGTAGCTTTTACATTAAAGCCCCTAATAGCGTCTGGTACGCCAGTTACCGCAACTTCAAGCACAGCTGGATGTTCTAATAGCACACTATCTACTTCAAAAGGCCCTATCCTATACCCTGATGACTTTATAACATCGTCATTTCTGCCTATGTAGTGGAAAAAGTTATGCTCATCGCGATTTGCTTCGTCACCAGTGTGATAATATCCACCTTTCCATGCTTTTTCATTTGCGGCGTCGTCTTGGTAGTATCCTTTAAATAGTCCGCACGGCCTATTGTCCATAGTTGCCTTTATACAAATTTCGCCCGCTTCACCTGGCATACATATATTGCCGTCTGAATCAATAAGCTCAATGTCATAGCCAAGCACAGGCAGACCCATAAAGCCAGGAACAGGTTTTGTAAATGGGTAAAGCGTACCTAGGCAAATGGTAGTTTCTGTTTGTCCAAAACCTTCATAAATCTCTAGGCCTGTCGCTTCTTTCCATGTGTTAAAAATCTCAGCATTAAGTGCTTCGCCAGCAGCGCAGCAGTGCTTAAGCGAAGTTAAGTCATACTTTGTTATGTCATTTAATAAAAGCAGTCTATACATGGTGGGAGGCACGCATAAAGTAGTAACTTTAGCCTTTTCAATAACAGAGAGAATATCAGCTCCGTCAAACTTTTCAAAATCATACACAAGCACAGAGCTTTCTCCCATCCATTGACCGTAAAATTTGCCCCACAATGATTTTAGCCAGCCTGTATCTGAAATGGTAAAGTGCAGTCCGCCGTCTATTACCCTATGCCAAAACACGCCTGTGCAAATATGCCCTAGCGGATATGTGTGGTCATGCTCTATCATTTTTGGATATCCTGTTGTGCCAGAAGAAAATGCAACTATTAAAGTATCTGTTGCCATTATTTTATCTTTGCCTTCAGGGCGGTCAAAACTATCGCTTGCATTTTCTAGCCCTTGCTCAAAATCTAGCCAGCCGTTTACTTTTTTATGTTTTGTCACCAGTCTAAACTTTACGGTAGGACAACTATCTAGCGCTTCGTCAAAGTGACAGGTGCAATCTCCGTCGCCAGTTAAAATAACAGCTTTAATGTTAGCTTTGTTACAGCGGTAAACATAATCACTTGCCTTTAGCATATGGGTTGCTTGTATAGCAACTGCGCCAATTTTGTGCAGGCCAAGCATTGCAAACCAAAACAGATAACTTCTCTTTAGTACAAGCAATACTCTGTCGCCTTTCTTTATGCCTAAAGAAGTAAAATAATTAGCGGCTTTGCTGCTATATGTCATCATATCCCTAAAGGTAAAACGCTTTTCTTTTTTGTCATTGGATATGTAGTAAAGCGCTTCTTTATTAGGCTTTGTCGTACCCAGGACATCTATGACATCATAAGCAAAGTTAAAGTCATCAGGGTATGTTATTTTGTACTGCTCTCTTGCTTCATTTAAGCTAAGGTTGTAAAATGATTCTCTTGTTCTTCCAATAAATTTTTCGTATATTGCCATCAAATATTCTCCTTTACTTCATAACTATAGCAATAAATTGTGCGTTTTGGTCGCCTTTCACTTTGAAAAAGTGGGGAATGCCAGAGTCAAAATACACGCTGTCACCTTCTTCAAGCTCATAGCGAAGGTCACCTATATAAAAGTCCATTTTGCCAGCAACCACATAGTTAAACTCCTGCCCCTCATGCGCGTTAAACTGACTTTTATCAATGGGATTATCGTTAGGGGTTACGGTAACTAAAAAAGGCTCTGCTTTCTTGTCCTTAAAAGTATAAGCAAGGTGTTTATAGTCGTATGCATTATTCTTTTTAATATGAATGCCGCGCCCCTTTTTTACTACAGCGCACCTACTAAGCTGGGGAGACTGTCCGCTCATTATGTCGGTTACATCAACGCCTAAGACAGCAGCGGCGTTATTTACAAAGCTAAAAGAAAAGTCTACTTCGCCATTTTCATAGGCTATATACTCTTTTTCTCCAATACCTGTTTTTTCTGCCATTTGCGCTGTGGTATAGTTTCTTATCTCCCTTAGCGCAGCTAGTCTTTTGCCCATTTCTTTTAATTGTTCTGACATAAAATAACTCCTTTAATATAAAATTTTATTTATAGTTATATCCTATTTCAATTGCCTTAAGATTATATTCTAAAAGATTAGCTTTTTTAGCTGACACCACTTTTTGCATTGCTTGTTTTATGTAGTCATAATCAATAGCGTCACACTCTTTTATAACTTTGCCCAAAATTATCATATTAGCTAGTCCGTCTAGCTTGTTATCTATAGCAAGCTGAGTTGCAGGAATAGCAAACACCTTTACATCATCTTTACTTACACTCTTTGTAATTATAGAGTTGTCATATACTATCATACCGCCTTTTTGCGTTTTATTTTGATACTTTTCAAGTGAGGGCAAATTTAATGCAACTAATATATCGGGTTCAGCTACAATAGGGGAGCCAATTTGCTCATCGCTTATAATTACGCTGCAATTTGCAGTGCCTCCTCTCATTTCAGGTCCGTAAGAGGGCAACCAGCTAACTTGCTTTCCTTTTAACAATCCACTATAAGCTAACAACTTGCCTGCAAAAAGTATGCCTTGACCGCCAAAACCTGCAAATAAAAAGTTTTTTGTGCTCATACTTACTTTTCCTCCTTTGTGCTATCTTTATATACGCCCAAAGGATAATAAGGCGTCATATTGTCCTCTTGCCACTTTAATGAATCCAATGGATTTTTACCCCAATTGGTAGGACAAGTAGAAAGTACTTCTATCAAAGAAAACCCTTTGCCTTCAACTTGGTTTTGAAAAGCTTTCTTAATAGCTTTTTTTGCATTTCTTACATTTCTGACATTATTGACCGCCACCCTTTCTAAATAAGTGGCTCCATCAACTTTAGACAGCATTTCGCACATCTTTACAGGAAACCCTACTTGTGTTGTATCTCTGCCATATGGCGATGTTTGCGTAACTTGTCCAGGAAGCGATGTCGGCGCCATTTGTCCGCCCGTCATGCCATATATTGCGTTGTTGACAAAAATAATGGTTATATTTTCATTTCTTGCCGCCGCATGTACTGTTTCTGCTGTGCCAATGGAAGCTAAGTCGCCGTCGCCTTGATAGGTAAACACTATATTTTCAGGATTTGCCCTTTTTACGCCTGTTGCAACAGCAGGCGCGCGGCCGTGCGCTGCTTGCACCATATCGCAGTCAAAATAGTTATAGGCAAACACAGAGCATCCAACAGACGCTATCCCTATTGTTTTATGTTGTATTCCAAGTTCATCTATAGCTTCTGCTACCAAGCGATGAATAATGCCATGGGTACAGCCTGGGCAATAATGCATAGGCATATCAACTAAAGACTTTGGTTTTTCAAATACTATCATTGTTTACCTCCATCGACTTCAATAATCTTTTGTAAAATCTCTTCAGGCGACATAATCATTCCGCCCGACCTTGAGCAAAGAGTGACAGGACGCGAGCAGTTTATAGCAAGCTTTACATCATCTATCATTTGTCCCATGCTAAGTTCTACCGAAATAAACGCCTTAACTCTTTTAGCCGTTTGCGCCAACACTTCATTTGGGAAAGGCCAAAGCGTAATAGGTCTTATCATGCCTGCCTTTATACCTAGTTTTCTACCGGCGTTAACAGCGTTTTTAGACACTCTTGACGCTATGCCAAATGCCACAATGCAAATTTCAGCATCTTCAGTTAGGTACTCTTCATATAGCGTCTCTTCTTTAGCTATTTTATTATATCTTTCATACCTTGCCTTGTTCCACTCTTCCAATTCTTCAGGGCGCAAGCAAAGAGAATTTACAATATTTTTTGTGCGCTTGCCATAAGTTCCCGTAACCGCCCAACTTTTATCATATGTAGCGTTTTTGCTTTGATTTAGAGAAACAGGCTCCATCATTTGCCCTATTGTGCCGTCTGACAAAAGCATGACAGGCATACGGTACTTATCGGCTAAGTCAAAGCCCTTAAAGGTAAGGTCTACCGTTTCTTGCACAGAATTTGGCGCAAGCACAATAAGTTTATAGTCGCCATGCCCGCCACCTTTTATTGCTTGAAAATAATCAGCTTGAGATGGCTGTATTCCGCCAAGACCAGGTCCGCCCCTTTGCACATTTACAATAAGAGCAGGCAAATCGCACCCAGCTAGGTAAGATATACCTTCACTCTTTAGAGATATACCGGGACTTGAGCTAGAAGTCATTGTTCTTTTTCCAGCAGCCGCGCTCCCTATTACCATATTTATAGCCGCTATTTCGCTTTCAGCTTGCAAAAACACTCCGCCAACCTTTGGCATGCGTCTTGCCATATACGCAGCAATTTCTGTCTGTGGCGTAATAGGATAGCCATAATAATGCTTACATCCTGCCATTATTGCAGCTTCAGCTAGCGCTTCATTTCCTTTCATCAATACTTTATCTGCCATTTTTTATCCTCACTTTTCTACCGTAATCACAACATCAGGACACATGGTCGCGCAAAACACGCACGCAATGCAGTCTTCTTGTCTTGTTATTTCCGCAGGGCGATAACCCTTTGAGTTAAGTTTTTCTTTGGAAAGCTGTAAGATTTTTTTTGGACACACGCTAACACACAGTCCGCATCCTTTACATCTCTCTTCCTTAAATGTTACCTTTGCCATTTTTTCTCCTTTATTGCCAACTGCCATACTTTATTATTTGCATTGGCATTAAGTTTTTTATATTTCCTTGTAAGCTATGATACAAATCTTCTCTAATGCAAGTAAATTTTATCTTTAAGCCTGTCTTATTAGACACTTCTTCTATAAATGCTATGCTATCTAGCACAGTTTGAGCCGTAGTTTCATTGCCTAAGTTAGAGTTGTTTACAATGCCGTTAAACTTTATATTGCACGCTCTTTCTATCTCATCTTTTATATTAAGCACGCCATCTATATCTTTAGTTTCAAAGCGATATTTATTGACAACAAGCAGCATATCATAATTGTTTTCGGCTATTATATCTTTAGCATACCTGCCCAAAGCAAGCGCTCCTCTGTCATCTCCGCCAACATCTACAACAGCGTGCTTTTTTCTATTGTCCACAATGCCATAATTGCCTGCTTCCATAGCTGGCACATCTACATTGGTTGCCGCGTACTTTGACGCTACAAGCTCTACCCCATACTTATCTAGCAAATTCTTACCATCTACTGTGCGAAAATAGGGATTTACTATGTCAAGGTCATAAATGGCTGTGTCTATTCCTTTGGTTTTAAGCAAAATTGCATAGTTTATCGCAGCGTTTGTCTTGCCGCTGCCATAATGCCCCATAAACAAAGTAATCCGTCTTATATCTTGCACCTTAATCTACCTTATAGCACCAATTAAATTTATCTTCTTTAAGACCAGCTTGAATGCCTGTTAACTCATCATAAAGCTTAGCTGTTAGTTCACCTATCTCATTGTTGTTTATAATGTAGTCAACACCTTGATAATTTAATAGCCCAATAGGCGATATTACCGCCGCTGTGCCTGTTCCCCACGCTTCTTGCAGTCTGCCCTCTTTAACAGCCTCAGCTAGCTCATCTATGGAAATTTCTTTCTCAATTACTTCATAGTTCCAGTCTTTTAAAACTTCAATTATTGACTTTCTGGTAATTCCGGGAAGCACGGAACCTGTTAACTTAGGCGTATAAACTTTGCCGTCTATCATAAACATTACATTCATGCTGCCAACTTCTTCAACATATTTTCTCTCCACGCCGTCCAGCCATAACACTTGAGAAAATCCTTTTTCCGATGCCTTGGTTGCCGCGCGGTTGCTTGCAGCGTAGTTTCCACCGCACTTTGCGTATCCTGTACCCCCTCTTACCGCCCTTACATCTTTTGTTTCAACAGTAATCTTTACAGGGTTTATGCCTTCAGCATAGTAGTTGCCTACGGGAGAGGCAATAATAACAAACATTGCCCTATCTATAGTGCGAAGTCCAAGTAATGGGTCATTGCCAAACAAAAAGGGACGCAAATAAAGCGATGTGCCTTTTTGCCTTGGCACCCAGTCTTTTTCAAGCTTTACAAACTCATGCAATGCTTTTAGCCCAAACTCTTCATCAAGCTGGGGCAAGCACAATCTTTCTGCCGACATATTCATTCTCTTTACATTTTCAAGTGGCCTAAACATTTGCACTACGCCTTTTTCTGTCCTATATGCTTTCATTCCTTCAAACACTTCTGCGCCATAATGCAAAACAGTGGACGCAGGGTGTATATCAAGGTTGCCAAAAGGCACTATCCTTGCGTCATGCCACCCTTTTTCTGCGGTGTAATCAGTAATAAACATATGGTCTGTAAAATATTTGCCAAAGCCTAAATTGCTTTCGTCAGGCTTTGCCTTAGGGCTTGTTGTTTTTGTTATACTTATGTCTAACATTTGTTCCCTCCTAAAAAATTAATTTTTATTTAACGCTTTAAGTTTAGCTTCGGCAGCTTCTCTCATTTTGTATTTTAGTATTTTGCCTGCGGCATTTGTGGGGAAACTGTCGGTAAATTCTATATACTTTGGCACTTTATGCCTTGCCATTCTCTCTAAAGAAAATTGCCTTAACTCCTCTTCAGTCATACTTTGTCCTTCTTTAAGTATGACATAGGCATAAGCTTCTTCACCATACACTTTATCGTCTACCCCAACCACTTGAACATCTTGCACTTTAGGGTGAGTGTAGATAAAGTCCTCTATTTCCTTGGGGTAAAGGTTTTCTCCGCCCCTTATTATCATATCTCTAAGCCTGCCTGTTATTTGGAAGTTGCCATCAGGTCTGCGAAGCGCTAAGTCGCCAGTATGCAGCCAGCCATCTTCATCTATTGCATTAGCTGTCGCTTTTGGCATTTTATAATACCCTTTCATAAGGTTATACCCGCGCACTACAAACTCTCCTATTTCGTTATCGGGCAATTCTTTATTAGTTTCTGGGTCAACAATCTTACACTCTATGTTAGGAAGGGGACTACCTACTGTGCTTACCCTAACTTCAATTGGGTCATCGGTACTGCTTTGCGTACATCCAGGAGAAGATTCCGTCTGTCCAAACACAATAGTAATCTCTTTCATATTCATTTTTTCTTGCACATCTCTCATAACAGAAACAGGGCATAAACTGCCTGCCATAATTCCTGTGCGCATATATGAAAAATCAGTTTTTGCAAAATCTTCATGGTTGAGCAACGCAATAAACATTGTAGGCACGCCATTAAAACAAGTTATTCTTTCTTGATTTATGCACGCAAGCGCAGGCTTTGGCGAAAAATAAGGCAAGGGCAGCAGCGTTGAACCATGCGTCATACACGCTGTCATAGAAAGCACCATGCCAAAACAGTGGAACATCGGCACTTGAATCATCATTCTGTCTGCAGTAGACAAGTCCATTCTGTCCCCTATGCACTTGCCATTGTTTACAATGTTATAGTGCGTCAGCATTACTCCTTTTGGAAAACCTGTGGTGCCTGATGTGTATTGCATATTGCAAACATCGTGCTTATCTACATTTGCAGCCCGCCTATACACTTCTTCTAGCGGCACTTTCTTTGCGTAAGCTAAAGACTCTTCAAAGGTAAGAGAACCTTTTTGGCTAAACCCGCAAGTTATGACATTTCTTAAAAACGGCAACCGCCTAGCATGTAAAGACTGGCCTTTTTTAAGAGTGGCAAGTTCAGGGCACAACTCATTTATTATTTGAGCGTAATTAGAATCTCTATACCTTTCTATCATAACAAGGGTATGAGTGTCAGACTGGCGAAGCAAGTACTCAACTTCATGAATTTTGTATGCGGTGTTTACAGTGACAAGCACTGCGCCAATCTTAACAGTTGCCCAAAATGTTATAAACCACTCCGGTATGTTAGTTGCCCAAATTGCAACATGGTCGCCTGGCTTTACGCCTAAAGCTATCAAAGTTCTTGCAAAGGTATCTACATCATCTCTAAACTCTGCATAAGTGCGAGTATAATCTAAAGTGGTATACTTAAATGCGTATTGATCAGGAAATTCCGCTACCACTTTATCAAGCATTTGAGAAAATGTATAATCAATTAATACATCTTTTTCCCAAATATATCTGCCTGTTTTTCTCTTATTGTAATAAATCTTTTTTTGCCAAGACGGTATTTCTTCAAAACTGCCCATATAGCTTACAAACTGTGGCAAAACTATATCGCCGTCGGCAAAATCCTCTATCCAAGAGGGCTGAAGTTCTAAAGACATAGATTTTTCATAGTTTATAGAACGCAAAGAGTCAAACACGCTGTTTAGCGGCAGCTCTCCTTCACCAAGCAAGCAATAAACTATCTTATCGCCATTTTTCTTGCTGTCTTTTATATGCAAATGCCTTATGTATCCGCCCAAGTTTTTTATAGTGTCTTCAGGGCTTTCGTTTGCAAAATGATAGGTATGATGTATATCCCAAAGAGCAGCAATATAATCTTGCGCAAAATAATCAAGCACATTTTTAAGGCGCGTAGTGTCTGCATAAATGCCCATTGACTCTATAAGCAGCGTAACTTTATTATTGGTCGCTATCGGCAGCACCTTTTCTATAATTTCTATTATTTTTTTATCAATAGCCAGGCTATCTAAGTTTTGCTCTTTGCTGTTATAAGCATGCAAGCGGATATAAGGGCAATTTAAGTCTTTTGCAAGCTCAATAAGCCTTTCTATCTCTGCAATTATATTTTGACTATTTTGATAATCAGCTAAATTGCTTACTGCGTCAAGGCAACAAATTCTTAGTTTGTTTTCATTAAGCTTTCTTAAAGTTTTTGCAATATTCTGCTTGCAAAAAGGCTCTTCTTTATCAAAACTTGAATGATTAATATCGTGTATCTCTATACCTTTTAGCTTGTTTTCCTTTGCAATTTGCACCAATTCATCAAAACTAAAACTCCAGCCATTAGTGGAAAATGACAAATTCATATTTTACTCCTTGTACTCTATTTTGTTAAGCGCGTTTAGGTAAGCCTTAATGCTTGCTCCTATAATATCGGTGGAAACGCCGCGGCCAGAATAAAGTTTGCCGCCGTCGCGAAGTTTTACCAGCGCTTCACCAATTGCTTCTCTTCCTTCAGTAATTGCCTGAATTTGAAAATCGTCAAGTTCATAGTGATGTCCTGTAATATTTTCTATTGCCTTAAAAGCTGCATCAATAGGCCCGTCGCCATTGCTAAGACCATACATCTCTTTACCTTCTTTTTGCAGTGATACGCTTGCTGTGGACACTAGTATATTACCGCTGTTTATCACATAGTTATTTAGCTTGTAAGTAGCTGAAACTTGCAATGCCGTGCTTGCAATAATAAAATCAAGCTCTCTTAAGTTAACGCTCTTTTTCTTAGATAATTTTACATATTCTTCATAAACTTTTGCGCTGTCGTCAGCATTTAAGTCATAGCCTCTATTTTTAATAATTTCATTTAGCTCTTCTTGAGTAGCTGACGGGTTTAAGCTTTGACTGTCGTCATCAGGCAGTTTATCTTGCTTGTCTGTTTTTTGTGTTTTAGTAAGCATTGCAATACGGCTAGCAGACCGCACAAGCGCTGTAGTGTTAAGACCAGAATATACATTTAGCCTGTCGCCTAATGTGCTAACTAATTGCGCTATCACTTCAAGCTTTGGCGCGCTTCCGCCAGTAACTGAGCATTTTATACCAATAGCGCCAGCTTTAATTCCTGCAAATACGCAAGACGCTGCAAGCGACAAATTGTTGTTGCAAAGTATAGCTAAGCTAACATTGCTTAAAGCAGGCACTTTGTTATATAAATCTTGTAAAAAACTATAATACTCTTGGCTAAGCAATGTGCCTGCATGGTCGCTTATAGTAATTATAGTTGCACCTTTATCTATAGCTAAAGCTACCATTTTTGCCAAAAAGTCAAAGTCACTCCTTGTGGCATCTTCAAAAGAAACTTCCACATCGTCAATATAGTATTTTGCGTGGCTAATAAGCTTGGTCATAGTCTCTAGCACTTTATCGGGCTTTTGGTGATAACTATATTCCATTTGCGCAAAAGACGCAGGGATACTAATTGCAATCCGCTTATGCTTTGCGCCTTGGATAGCATTCCACACCTTGTCTATTTCTTGCGTGGTTTTGCCTGCAAAACAAGTAAGTACGCTGTTTTTTAGAAATGTTGCTATTGTCCTTGATAAAACAAGGTCTGTCTTATCTTCAAATGATGGTTGCAGTTCTATACTGTCTACCTTAAGCTCATCAAGCCTTTTTGCTATCTCCAATTTTTCTTTAAAACTTAATCCGTTCTCTCCTAAACGCATGGATATATCGGATATAAATAATCTTTTCATAATTAGGTCTCCGTATCTTTTATTTTTTATCTGTGTAATTTTATAATTTTTTAATAAACAAGTCGCCGCTTACAGTGCTTACTTTTATTTCAGCCAAGCCGTCACCATAAATATATTTGCCTTTGCCTTGAGTTGTGGTGGCAAAGCTGTTTTCAATTTCCCCTGACACTGTGCTAAAGTCAAGAGTAAATCCGCTATCTGGAAGCGTAAGATAAACTTTTGCGCTTATTGCATCAACTTCAATGACGCTAGGCATAACGCTAGGCGTAAAATTTAAGTCACCGCTTGTTAGCTCTGCAGTAAGGTCAGTTATTTCAGAATTAGCTACCACAATTTCTTGTGAAATGCTCTCCAAGCTAAGTCCGCCCATTTGGCAACCTATGACACTAATTTTGCCAGAAACTGAATCTATGTCGCAAAAAGCAACTTTGTTATCTTGCAAATCTATATCGCCGCTTACGCTTTCTATGTCTATATTAGCAGCTCTTATATTCTTAATGTCTACACCTGTGCTAACCGCGTTTATCTTGATATCCTTAAATTTATTTGCCTTATCGTTTGGAACTGTTATTTGCAGCGTCTTCTCTAAATCAAGGTCTTTTAGCTGCAATTTTGGCGCGGCAAACTTTATGCTAAGCTCACCTTCGGTTAAAAGATAGCGCATTTTTTCATTTTGTTGTAGTTCTCTATTTCCTACTTCCTTAACTGTAACAGTATCCACATCAGCTGGAATAATTTTAATTTTTCCGTTTATCCAGTCTATGTCAATTGAGTGCAAATCTTGGGGGGAAAAATTACTGTCACCAACTAAATAGTCTTTATAATTTGCCCAGCTAGAATAATAGCTGTATTCACATGACGCAAATCCTAGCATTGCAAGGCAAATTACCGCCATAAGCAATACAACCTTAAAATTTTTCACTTGACTTTTTCTCCTTAACATAAAGTTAATTATTCATATAATTATACCAAGTCATTTTACTTTATACAACTATTTTATAGTAAAAAGATAGTAGTCTAAAAAAGTAAAATACTAGAAAATAAGTCTTTTCTATATTCGTAAAATATGGATTTTACGAAAACAAAAAACTTACGCATACCTTTTAATAAAAGTTTTTCTTAGCGTAAGTTTAGCTTAAGTAATACTCTTAATTTTGTTTCTACTTTACAAAGTAAGCTTTATTTATTACTTGATTTTCTCTTGGCCTATCGTTAGAATCTGTCTTTGCCATAGCTATTTTATCCACCGTCTCTATGCCTTGCACCACCTTGCCAAAAGATGCGTATTGCCCATCTAAAAATGTGGCGTCTGCGTGGCAGATAAAAAACTGAGAAGATGCTGAATTAGGCATTTGACTTCTTGCCATAGAAATTACTCCGCGCCTGTGCGACAGTGTATTATTAACGCCATTTATGGCAAATTCTCCTTTTATTTGCTTATCGCTGCCGCCATAGCCTGTGCCTGTAGGGTCGCCGCCTTGTATCATAAACCCTTTAATCACTCTGTGAAAAATAAGCCCGTCATAAAACTTTTTTGTAATCAAAGATTTAAAGTTTTCTACCGTTATAGGCGCAGCTAAGCTATCAAGCTCAATTACTATGTCGCCAGCTGAAGTCTCTATCTTGACTAGGTCAGTGCTTTCATTATTTTGAACAAACTCCATAAATATCTCCTAAATGAATTTTTTTATAAATATTTTGCTATTTATAATAATAGTATTCGCTATTTTCAGGGCTTGTGTTGTGGTTTTCCACAATGAGAATTTTTGACTCAGGCGTCATAAACACGCTATGCCAAACATCTCTTTTGACATTATAAATTTTGCCCTTTTCCATAGGCAAATGCTTCATATCTTTGCCAATAATTAGCGTAGCTTCTCCATTTAGCAGCACGAAAACTTCATCGGTTAGATGATGCCTTTCAAGAAACTTTAGCTTTGTCCTTTCCGTTTGGTCGCCATAATTAAGAAAAGCCACCCTCCAACCGTCAGAATTCATAGTGGGGTCATAGTTTGGACCATTGTACTCAAAAATCTCAACTTCTCTTTCCATTTTTTGCTCCTTAAAAATAATTTACTTTTTTACTTTAGCATTTTGAACCTTATTAAGTCAACATTACTGAATAAATGCCAACAAAAACAGCAACTGCTTTTTTTACTGATTTTGTTTTTGCTGTTTAAATTTTTTTATAAGCCTAATAATATTTAGCGATAGCAACGCTATAAATACCGCAAACCAAAGTATGCCCGTTGACCACTTTAGCGTGGTAAATACGCTTATTGCTTTGCTAAGATTGGCGCTAATGTTTGGATAAGATGATATTGCTATTTCAATTAGCGTATTTTCAATAAGGTCTAAGCTAGAAGGCAATAAAGGGAAGACAACCCAAACCCATTTTGCCGAAGTAACAAGCCTTGTTATAGACATCATAACCATACAGTAAGAAACTAGAAAAAAGTAGTCTATTATGTGAAAAACAGTATATTGGGCTCTGCCTTCTGCGCCAAGATTTGATAAAGTCTCTTTTATATAGCTAGGCGGATAAAACCATTTTCCGTCCATTACTTCAATGCCTTTTTGCGGCGCAATAGCACCTAGATTGGTAAACATAATTATATAGCCTACTACCATAAAAAAAATAGTGGACACTGCCACAAAAATTGCTTTGTTATGCTTTATAAAAAACTCTTTCATAATTTAATACTCCTGCGATATTTAGTTAAATGCTGCATAATATAAAATTATAGCATATTAAATTGCGAAATAATATGATTACAGCATAATTTTACATAATATTTTAGCCGATATTGATATAAATAAAATCATTATGTTATAATAAACAAAAACGGGGTATATAAATGAAAATTTCTTTTCTAGGCGCCGCGCAACAAGTTACGGGTAGCTGTTTTTTATTAGAGCATCAAGGTATTAAAATTTTAGTTGACTGCGGAATGGAACAAGGGCCGGATATTTTTGAAAGACAAAATTTTTCTGTGTTGCCATCATCTATTGATTGTGTGCTATTAACACATGCGCATATAGACCATTCAGGACTGCTTCCGCTACTTTATGCCGACGGGTTTAGAGGCATTGTGTACACAACATCGGCAACTAAACAGCTATGTAACATCATGCTAAAGGACTCAGCGCACATTCAAGAAATGGAAGCTGAATGGAAAAACCGCAAAGCTCAAAGGAGAAATGGCGAAATAAGCGTACCGCTATATACTATGCAGGACGCTGAAAATGTCATGACGCTATTCCGCACCTATGAGTATAATCAAAGCTTTATTATAAACCGTGACATTAAAGCGCGCTTTTTAGATGCGGGGCATTTGCTTGGCTCTTGTCACATAGAGATAACTTATGTAACTGACGGCAAACAAAAGACCATAGTCTTTTCTGGCGACATAGGCAATTTGGACAGACCGCTCATTAACAATCCTACCTTTATAGAAAATGCTGACTATATCATAATGGAATCTACCTACGGCGACCGCGACCACGACATAGCGGTCGACGCAGTAACTAGGCTAGCTAGCATTATTCAAAGCACCTTTGACCAAGGCGGAAAGGTAATAATTCCTTCCTTTGCAGTAGGCAGAACGCAAGAGTTGCTATACTATATAAGACAAATTAAAGAACAAAACCTTGTGCAAGGCTTTGGCGATTTTACCGTCTATTTAGACAGTCCATTAGCTATTGAAGCTACAAACATATTTGAAAACATAGACAGCAGTTATTATGACCAAGATACTTTGGAACTTATAAAAAAGGATATTAATCCAATTGGTTTCTCAGGCCTTAAGCTTTCCCTTACCAGCGAAGACAGCAAACTTATAAACCTAAGCCAAACTCCCCATGTCATAATTTCGGCAAGCGGTATGTGCGAAGCTGGCAGAATAAGACACCACTTAAAACACAACTTGTGGAAAAAGAATAACACTATACTTTTTGCAGGATACCAAGTGCAAGGCACGCTTGGACATACCATACTATCGGGAGCTGAATCAGTTAAGCTGTTTGGCGAAGTAATTGCTTGTAACGCTAGAATTATGACGCTTGACAATTCAAGCGCGCACGCTGATAGAAGCACGCTTATAAAATGGCTATCTAAGCTAAAAAAGGCACCCAAACGCATATTTTTGGTACACGGAAACAGCCGTGCTTGTGAAATGCTTGCAGAAAAAATAAGGCAAGAATATAACTATAACGCCATTTGTCCCTACTTTGGCGAAGCGTATGACTTAGAACAAAACATAAAGACTGAAAATGCCATAAAGCGTGTTAGCTCTAAGAGAAAAGGCAAGCTTTCAGTAAAGCAAACGCCCTTTAATAAACTGCTTCATGAATTAAGACAGCTTACCCTTGTTGTAAATGAAAGTGAAGGCAGAGCGAATAGAGATTTGGAAAAATTTGCAAAACAGTTGCATGAGCTTAGTGAATGGTGGAAAAGGTAAATTAGCCTAAAACAATATCTTTTACTATTTGTCTTGCTTCTTTGCCTTCAGGAATGGGAAAAAGCGCAAAGACATGGAGCATATTGGGATATTCAAAATAATCTAGAGGTATTTGTTTTTGTCGCGCTAACTCTACAAAAAGACGGGCGTCTGGCAACAAAATTTCCGCTGTTCCCATAAATAGTGTAATTGGCGCTAAGTTATCAAAACTGCCAAAAAGCGGACTGACTAAATAATTTTCTAAATTTTCTTTACCGCCTGCATAGCTTTCTATCTTTACTTTAAGAGAGTCAAGTCCAAGCATAAGGTCCTTTTTTTGATAATTTGCAATATCGGGATTATCTAGTTTTGCGTCCATAACAGGACTAAAAAGCACAATGTTTTTAGGTTGTGGTATGTCATTCTCATTAAAATATTGGCAAATAGAAAGGGACATTGACGCGCCTGCGCTGTCGCCCATTACTGTAATATATTGGCTTTCTACACTCTTAATTAAGTCAAGATATGCATTAACTACCATAGAAGTTGTTTTTTCAAAAGTATAATTAGGCGCTTTTGGATAAATAGGCATAACTATGGCTGCGCCTGTTTCTTTACTTAATTTTTTAAGAAAATTAAAATGAAAAACAAGGGGCTGTTCAGAATAAGCTCCGCCATGCAAATAAAAGATAGTGTTTTTTTCAGTGGAGTTTTTGTTAAATACCACCACTTCAAAACCATCTATTTTGTATATGTCTAAGTTGTAAGTTTTGATATATCTTTTAGGAACTGTATAATTTTCATTGATTTGACGATTTTTTTCTAGTCTTTTATACCCCCATTCTTGACTATTGTGAAGATTATTGTAATTAAGCAGAACAAAAACGCCGTTTACAAATACCGACTGGTAACTATGCCCTGTGCCCTCTGCACACACCACAAAAGATGTAAAGACTATACCAAGTATTAATAATACGGTAAATAATGAAATTAAAACTTTTCTTTTTATTGTCTGCATTGTCACCTTAATTAAATCTTTAAGTACCTAATAATTATACCACAAAAAAAGAAAATTCAAAACAAAACAGCCATATTTACATGGCTGTCAATTATTCTACTTGCTCTTTTTTTTGAAAGAAATAAAGTAGCTAAGCAAGCTAAATATAAACACAGACGCCGATAAAAATATATACATTATGCCTTTGCCTGCATTTTTTCCAAAAAGGTTTATTCTCATAGAGAAAATATCGGCAAGCGTATCTACTACTTCCTTTGGCATACCTTGACCAAAATTATTTAACGCGCCTGTCATAAGGTAGTTTCTAAATAGTCCAGCAGAATACGTGCCTGGAAGCAAGCTAGCGATATACTGTAACGCCTTTGGCATAATGCTCATTGGCATATATGCTCCTATAAAAAAGCCAATTACGGCGCTTATTATGCCAATAAGTCCAGAAAGCGCGGCTTCTGTGCGTATAAATCCACTTATAAATACTGTAATTAGCGTGGCAGATAATGCTGATAACAATATCGTTGTAAATGTAAACAAAACATCTGTTATGCTTAAGTGCCAGCCTCCGCTTAACGCTAGGTACGCTAAGCAAATAATTAGCGTAATAGTAGATATAATAATTGTGGTTATATAGTTGTATAAAAAATAGCTTGCTGTAATTACCCATCTTTTAACAGGAGAAGAGATAAAGTCGTCAAGCACTCCTTTTGTTTTGTCCGCCACCATAATGGTATTTGCGCCTAGAGATACCGTAATGCAAGTTATGCTAAGCACACCTGCTATCATCCATGAGTCCACATAAGCTTGTATAGCTTTTTTGCTAAGCGGTATGCCTTCAGGCACTGCGCCAATTACGCTATTAACTTGCAAGTCGCTTAAAAACAGCACATATAAAAGTAGCACAATAAGGGGCGCTAGCATGGAAAAAAATACGCCTGCCTTGTCTACAAAAAAGAGTTTTAGGTTTCTTTTTACCAATTGTGACAAAGTATATAAGCTATCTTGAATAGGTTTCTTTTCAGTTTTCATAGAATATCTCCTGCAAGCCTTTTGCCCGTTGCATTTAAAAACACATCGTCCATATCGCCTTTTACCACTTCAAAATCACTAACTAAGTCAGCGTATTTCAAAATAAAGTCCTTAGCTTGTATGCTGTTTTGCATTTTTATTATGTAACAATTATTTTCATATCTAAAGTCAAAATTGCCTTGAGTTAGCGTTTGGTCAAATAAGTCACTTGCCGTAGTATATAGCTTTATATAGTCGCCCGAATATTGATTTTTTAGCTCATTGGGCGTACCTATTGCAACAATTTTGCCTGTGTCTAAAATGACCACTTTGTTGGCTTCTTTTGCTTCTTCCATGTAGTGAGTGGTTAAAAATACAGTCATTCCTGTTTTAATGCGCAAATTGTTTATTACTTGCCAAACAGCTTGTCTTGTCTTTGGGTCAAGACCTGTGGTAGGTTCGTCTAAAAATAAAATTTTGGGATTATTTATTAGTCCGCGCGCTACATCTACTCTTCTTTTTTGCCCGCCTGACAGCTTGCCATAAGTGCGTGACATAAGTTCATCTAGCTCTAGTAAACAGCTAAGTTCTTTTAGCCTATTAGCCCACTTAATTCCCCTTATGCCATAATAACTAGCTCTTACAGTTAGGTTTTCTCTTACAGTAAGTTTATTGTCTAGCACAGACTCTTGAAATACTATGCCAATTATATCTTTTATGCGCTCATTGTCTTTGCCCAAAGTGTATCCGCCTATGGTAACTTCTCCGCTGTCTTTTGTAAGCAATGTGCATATAATATTAATAGTTGTGCTTTTACCTGCGCCATTTAACCCTAAAAATGCAAAAAGACTGCTTTTTTCTACTGAAAAACTAATGCCGTCTACTGCTTTAATGTCGCCAAAACTCTTTTTTAAATCTTTTATTTCTATTATGTTTGACATTTTTTCTTTCCTAAATTTTGATTATCAAAATTTTATATTATTTTTTATTATAAGTCAAATAAAATGCTTGGGCGAATAGTAAGGCTATTGTCTTGCTTGTCAAAAATTACCTTTAGATTTTAGCCTAATGGCAAAATTTGTATGTAATATTTCCTTGAAAAGAATATTTTTTGCCCTTAAAATGAGTGCCGAGGTGAGAAAATATGAAAAAGATAACAACATTAACAATAATACTACTTTGTCTAACGCTAATTTTATTTGCATGCAGTAATATAGATAAAGCAAATAATAATGATCTTGCTCAGCCTGAGCAAGAGCAAACTCTTGACTATGGTGCTGGCTTAGAAATTGAAAATGGCATAGAGTCAGAGCAAGAGCAAAGCAACGGCTTACCTGATACAAAAGAGCCTAGCTTTTCGCCAAGCAGTGAGTATGAGGTACAGTCGCTAGTTACGCTAAACATAAGGGATAACCCATCTACGCAAGGCAATATCTTAGGCGTAATGACACAAAGTCAAACTTTGCCCCTTATTGAAACATTGGATTCATGGCACAAAGTGCTTTATAATGACAGCATGGCTTATGTATCAGCAAATGCTAGCTATTCACGCTTAAAACCGCTTGGCTCACAGTCTGACATTGTGGAAAAGGTTATTGAAACAGGCCTTAGCGTACTTGGCACGCCCTATGAATATGGCTCAACTAGAATAATAGATTATAATTTTAAGCCAATTGTGGCTTTTACTGGCAATACCTTTGACTGCTCTGCCTTTGTACAATACGCTTTTTACAAAGGCGCAAACATCAATCTTTATGGCGATAGCCGCACAATGAGCAAACAAGGCGTAACGGTAAAATATGAAGATATAAAAAGAGGCGATGTTATCTTTATGACATCTACTGCAAGACAGTATAACACTGGCATTGAAAGAATAGGGCATGTAGGCATTTATCTTGGCGACAACAAGCTTTTACATACCTACGGCACAGGCGGCGTGCGCATAACGGAATTTAGCAGCTTTTGGCGGGGCAGATTTATCACAGCAAAATGTATGTTTAAGTATATACTCTCCTAAAAAAACAAGCTCACACCAACTTGGTATGAGCTTGTTTTTGTTTGAGAAACCTTTTAATATTCCCGTCTTGTAAATCTTTGGTTGCTTCTTTGGCGTTCAGATTTTCTTATCTTTCTGCAAGCTTGGCAACGGACAGGTTGATTTTCAAAACCTTTTTCTTTGTAAAAAGCTTGCTCGCTCTCTGTAAAGAGAAATTCGTTTCCACAATCTTTACAATTGATTTTAATGTCTGCCATTAATATAGACCTCCTGTTTTAGTATTTAATCTTAAGGGCGGCATCTATATTAATTTTTTTGTAAAGATTGATATTATGCTGACTTTAGATTATAGCTTTATCATAACACAATGCACTAAATACTGCAATTGTTTTGCGCAAGTAAACTTTGCTTTTGATTGGCATTTATGTCATAATAATTATATTCAAGTATGTTTGAAAATGCGCTTATTCTTTTATGCACTATGTTATTGCAGTTTATAATAATTAAAGTTTTGCCTAAACCTTTTAACATATTTTGATAGTCTTTAAGTCTTTCTATACTGCTTTGGTCTATGCTTTTAACGCTTGCAAAGTTAAATATAACTTCTTTATCTAAATTCTTCTTTTTTTCCATTATTTTTATTAGCTTATTTACACTTATAAAATAAACTGCGCCAGTAACATTATAAACTTTTTTTCCATCGGCTTCTCTTTCTTTAACTGTTAGCTTTTTTGTCATATTTGCAATATTTATTATAAGAGAAACAGTTATTCCTGCTAATATGCCATAGATAAGGTTAAAAATTACAGTGAGGACACAGCTTACCGTAACTATTATGCCATCTCTTACCCCAAACTTAAAGATTTTTAAAAACATAGGGAAGTTTGCCATATTAATAGCTACCACAACCAAAATAGATGCAAATACCGCTAAAGGAATATATTTCATTACGCCCATAAGGGAAAAATACATTATAAAGATAAAAATTGCGTGGAATATGCCAGCTAGAGAGGACTTAGCTCCGCTCTCTATGTTAACTGATGTCCTTGCAATAGCGCCAATAACAGGCAGTCCGCCAAAAATAGGCGATAAGATGTTGGCAACGCCTTGTCCTAAAAGCTCTTGATTTGGATTGTGTGTAGTGTTTGCTATGCCGTCGGCCACTTTAGCCGAAAGCAAGCTCTCCATCATACAAAGCGCCGCTAAGGTAAAAGACGGCACAATAATTTTTGTCCATTTTATTTGAGAAATTGAGCCAAAATCCAAAATATTAAATTGCGCTTTTATGTTGCCGTATCTAGAGCCTATGGTGGCTATGTTTAAGTCTTTTACGGTATTATTTAATATTACATAAACCACTGTGCAAATAATAATTGCAACAAATGCGCCAGGTATTTTTCTATTTACCTTTTGTATTATAATAATGATAACGAGGGCAAGTAACGCTATTAAGAAATTGGCCAAATTAAAGGTAGATATATTTTGTATGCAAGATACAATCTTGTCAATTGCACCAGTGCCTGACGCATTTACTCCTAAAAAATCTTTAAACTGTCCCACAAGTAGAACAATACCCACGCCTGTTGTAAACCCAATGGTTATTGGATAAGGCAAAAACTTTAAGATATTGCCCCCTTTCATTAGCGCAAATATAAGTAGCCAAAAGCCTGCTAATATAGTGGCAAACTGTAAGCCTAGTAAGCCTATGTCGGCGTTTGCTATATAGCTACATATGATAACAAAAAAAGCAGCTGTCGGTCCGCCAATTTGAAAACGGCTTCCACCCGAAAGCGATATTATAAATCCGCCTATTATTGAAGTAATAATTCCTAGTTGCAAACCATTTATTGCTGAATTTTGCGGAACCGATTGTATCCCCATTGCAATAGACATAGGCAACGCTATTATTGCAACAAGCAATCCTGCAATTAAATCATTGGCTAAATATTTTAATTTATAGCCTTTTAAACTGTTAAGTAACTCTGGTTTCATTTATCCTCCCACCAACCCTCCTGCATAATAAATTGCTTATTATACCATCTGTATTATATAACTTTTTTTGGTCAAAATCAAGCAAAAACAGCCTGATTTTTGAACTTTTACGCTAAAAGACAGCAAAAAAAAAGAACCAAGCCTGATTAAGCTTGGTTCTTATATTTTAATTTCCTTTTTACGCTTTTAACGCTTTCTTTTCTTTAGCTTTATAGTATATGTTTTTTGCAAGCTTTACAATTTCTACTAGCGGTATTATTGAGAAAGCAAGTCCCATTGCTATAAAGTATTCAACAGCTGAAATTGGCGTAAAATCAAATATGTTTGCAAAGAAGGGTACATATATAACCATTACGGTAAGCAGCATTGCTATAAGCATTGCGCCAAACAAGTAAAAGTTTTGCTTCTTTAGCTTAAATATTGATTTATTAGACCGTACATTAAATGAGTGGAATATCTCTGCCATAGACATTGTCAAAAATGCCATAGTCATACCGTCGGCGCTGTTTTCATACCGCCATACTCCAGCTTCTATATAATGACCTATCAAGAATGCGGCAAGTGTAAGAATTGCAACTAACAAGCCTTGATAAATTATGTCTATACCCATGCCGTGAGCAAATAAGTTCTCTTTAGCTGGGCGCGGTTTTTGCTTCATAATGTCAGGCTCGCTGTCTTCCATGCCAAGAGCTAAAGCAGGTAGGCTGTCTGTAACTAGGTTAATCCACAATATATGAGTGGGTTTTAGTATGGTAAAGCCAATTACCGTCGCTATAAATATACTTATTATTTCGCTAAGGTTGCTAGACAATAAAAATTGCACTGACTTTTTGATATTGGCATATATTTTTCTGCCTTCTTCAACCGCTGAAACTATGGTGGCAAAGTTATCGTCGGCAAGTATCATATCCGCAACATTTTTAGTTACATCTGTGCCTGTTATGCCCATGCCTACGCCAATGTCGGCAATCTTAATGCTGGGCGCGTCATTGACACCGTCCCCTGTCATTGCTGTAATCATGCCTTTTGCTTTCCAAGCTTTAACTATCCTTACTTTATGCTCAGGCTGTACTCTTGCATAAACGCTGTATTTTTCTATATCTCTTTGCAATTCTTCATCGCTTATTTGAGAAAGCTCAACGCCTGTAATTGCTTCTGTTCCTTCATAAAGCAGTCCAAGCTCTTTAGCTATTGCAACGGCGGTGTCTTTATGGTCGCCTGTTATCATAATAGCTCTTATGCCAGCGTCGCTGCACTTTTGTATAGCCTCTTGCACTTCTGGCCTTACAGGGTCTATCATGCCATACAGCCCAAGGAAAATAAGCTCATTTTCAATGTCGCCAGGCTCTACGCTAGATGGTTTTTTATCATAAATTTTATAGCTGCCGCCAAGCACTCTTAACGCTTGTTCTGCCATATTAGAGTTTTCTTCTAGTATTTCTAGTTTTGCTTTCTCTGTAAGCTCTTTAACTTCTCCATCTTTTGTTAAATACTTAGTACAGGCATTTAGAATTTCGTCGGGCGCGCCTTTTGTGTATTGTATAAACTGTCCATTATATGCG
The DNA here is from genome assembly GCA_012520515.1 of Clostridiales bacterium. Lineage (GTDB taxonomy): Bacteria > Bacillota > Clostridia > Christensenellales > DTU072 > CAG-1782. Next base: position 8,048 of record JAAYOD010000030.1, on the reverse strand, counting down.
TGGATAGTGGACATCATCTTACGCATAGAGTCAAAGGGCGCTTCTGCCACTCTGGCTTGCTCTTGCTCGGCAAGGTGTTTTACTACGCCTAGCTTATACGCATAATTAACTAAAGCGCATTCGGTAGGCTCGCCCACTGCGTTATTGGCATCGTCTAGGTATGCGTCGTTACAAAGCGCCATACAAGTTGCAAGCAAGTTTTCATCATGTGCATAGCTCTTTACAACTGTCATTTTGTTTTGAGTTAGCGTTCCTGTCTTGTCCGAACAAATAATTTGCGTACAGCCAAGCGTTTCTACTGCCGTTAGCTTTCTAATGACAGCGTTTCGCTTTGACATTTTAGTTACGCCAATGGAAAGGGTAATTGTTACTACTGCAGCAAGCCCTTCAGGAATGGCAGCAACTGCTAAACTAACTGCCAAAATAAAAGTATTTAGGATAGATTGAGTAGAAAAATCTCTAGTTCTGATAAGGTTGTAGGCAAACATAACTGCACAAATGCCAAGCACTAAATATGTCAATACCTTGCTAAGCTGATTTAGCTTTACTTGCAGCGGCGTCGACTCTTCTTTGGCGCTAGTTAGCGCGCTTGCAATCTTGCCCATCTCTGTATCCATGCCAGTTGCGGTAACTACTGCTCTGCCTCTGCCGTATACAATGGCACTGCCCATATAAACCATATTCTTTCTGTCGCCTAGAGATGCAGCTTCATCAGCTGTAAGCGCTTGATCTGTTTTGTTTACAGGGACAGATTCGCCAGTAAGCGCAGCTTCTTCCGCTCTTAGAGATACATTTTCTAAAATTCTAGCATCGGCAGGCACAGCGTCGCCAGCTTCAAGCACAATAACATCGCCAACTACTATATCTTCTGTCTTTATGTGCATATGCTTGCCATCTCTAATGACCTTAGATTCTGGCGCTGTCATTTCTTTTAGCGCCTCTAATGCCTTTTCTGCCTTGCTCTCTTGTATTACTCCAAGAACTGCATTTAGCACAACTACAAACAAAATTACAAACACATCTACAAATGATTCTTGGGAAACTATTGCAACAGCGGCTGAAATAGCGGCCGCTACAAGTAGCACAATTATCATAGGGTCTGCAAGCTGATTTAAAAACTTTTTCAAAATGCTGTCTTTCTTAGCTTCTTCCAGCTTGTTTTTGCCGCTTCGTTCCAGCCTTAGCTCAGCTTCATTTTGGGAAATGCCATTAAGGCCAGAGTCAAGCTTTTTGCAAACTTCTTCTGTGTCTTTCAAATAATAACTGTAATCATTATAAGAATAAAGCTTTTCCTCCGTCTGTTCATTTTTTTTCAAATGGTTCATATTCTCTCCTAAAAATTACTTTTTTCTTAACCTATTATATATTATATCTTGTATAATTACTAGACAAAATATAAAAAAGACTCTTGAGAACTTGGGCTAGCTATTAGCCAAAATTCACAAAAGTCTTACTTATACTTTTATAAAGTACCAACCAACCGAACTTTAACAAGTTGAGATGACGATTGGTTGCTCGCCTTTGTTGTGGGCGAAAAGTTACTCCCTTTTGTAGTTAATATAATAGTTAAATAAATGCTTTGTGTCAAGCGTAATTAAGTTTAACGCTTTTATAAATTTTTACTTAACTTTTTCCAGCGCCCTGCAAACTTCAAGTCTCCTGACTCTATGGTGTCTAATATGTCTTTATACTCATTTATAAATTCTTCTTCTTTTTGTGAACATTGTAAGCAAATAGCATTGAGTTTATCTGCGTCTTCGCCGTTTGATATCGCATCACAATACTTAGCTATAAATTCATCTTCAAGAGAATGGAGCTTTCGTCTATGAGAGCTAGCGTCTATATATCCTGAGAATATAGCTCTATTTAGCCTTTCTCTTTTACGCCAATAGTCAAGGCTATTTTCTTGTGATAAAAATACTGGCGGCACGCTTAAACCAAATACCACAGGCTTAAATATAGATAAACAAGGGGCTGAACTTCCTGTTATCCAAATGGAAATGGTCTTGCCATAGTGAACTACCATGCTTCCTGTGGTATGGTCGCCAAGTAAGCTTTGGTGCATGCATACGCTTTTTACGCTGCCCTTTGTAAAGAGCTTTTTATCGTCGTTTTCAGTATGTGCTCTTAATACATTAAAGACATCTTTTAAGTTGTTTGCTTTATGCATTTTTTCTGCGCCCAGTCTTAGCCTTTCTTTTGAGCCTGAAAAATGGGTAAAGATAGGCTCTGTATGCTTTTTTGCAAACTGTGAATCAGTAGATAAGCGATTTGAGATATTACCGCACTCATTAAGCTCTTTAACTATATAATCTTTACCTGCCGTTTCTATGATAAAACCTTGATTGTGGTCGGTAATTAAAAAGCTGTTGTCATAATAAAAGTTTTTGTCATATCCGCAATTGCCGCCTTGCCCATATGTTGCCAAAAGCTCAAGTATAACTTCTTTTGCTTGCTTAGCCGTTTGTGCTCTTTCAAGCGCTAGCCTTAGCATATCCATGCCCAGCAACTTTTTTTCTTTTTTACCTTTAGACTTAGTAAACACAGCTTCGTTGCCAATGGTCAACCCATGCTCATTTATGCCCATTTCAGCGCCCCAGATCCAGCTTGGCTTTACTAACAGCACTGAGTTTACTCTCTCTACTTGGGGTATAGAAATATAAGTGCATTTTACACTTTCTTCTTTCCTTTTGCCCCCTTTAATAAATACCGTTAGGTTAGGCTCATTGCAAGAGCGGTCACTGTTTTTTGCAAAAAAGATTTCGCCGTTTATTTTCTTCCATAAAGTATCACACATAAATTTCACTCCTTTAGTTAATATTTTATCTTAACATTAATATTTGTCAAGGTAGGATTTTATGCGTTGACAACCAAACTTTTGGTATGCTACACTGAACTTATATAGTATTAATAAGTATAATATGGAGGTAATATATATGGTTAAAGACCCAAAATTTTTTATATGTAAAATATGCGGTAACATAGCGCTTAAAGTTGTTGATTCTGGCGTAAATATGGTATGTTGCGGACAGCAAATGCAAGAGCTTGTGGCAAACACTGTAGAAGCTTCTTATGAAAAGCACTTGCCTGTTATAGAATATGACAATGGCGATATTGTTATAAAGGTAGGCGGAGAAGCTCATCCTATGCTGCCAGAACACTATATCACTTGGATTGTTATTCAAACAGAAAAAGGCTATCAAATAAAGTACTTAAATCCAGGCGAAAGTCCTCAAGCTAAGTTCCGTTTAAGCGACGACGACAAGCTAGTAGCTGCTTACGAATATTGCAATCTCCACGGTTTGTGGAAGACTAAAGCATAAAAGGAGAATTGAGTTATGGAAAAATATGTATGTCAAGTTTGCGGTTACACCTATGACGAAGCGTTGGGTGAAGAAGAACAAAATATAGCTGCCGGCACAAAATGGGCCGATGTTCCTGCTGATTTTGTTTGCCCCATTTGCGGTGTTGGCAAAGACGAATTTGAAAAAGAATAATTAACTAAGGAGAAAATATGGCTTCAAAAATGTTGAAGGAAGGTTTATACAGCGTTGGCGTACTAAACCCAAATTTGCGTGTGTTCGATATTATCATGCGCACAGAATATGGCACAAGCTATAATTCCTATGTGGTAAAAGATAAACAAACTGCTTTAATTGAAACTTGTCATGAAAAGTTTTTTGATGAGTATGTGGAAAATATCAGTGAAGTTACCAGTCTTGATGATATAGATTATATAGTAGTTAGTCACACAGAGCCTGACCACTCTGGCGCATTGGCTAAACTAGTTACCCTTTGCAAAAATGCAAAAATTGTTTGCACTAAGGCTGCGTCAATTTATCTAAAGAACATAACTAATTTAGATAATTTAAATTTAATTGTAGTTAAAGACGGCGATAGCATATCTCTTGGCGATATTGAATTAAAATTTATCTCTGCGCCATTTTTGCATTGGCCTGACACTATGTTCACCTATATAGAAAAGTTGTCTACCGTAGTTACTTGTGACTTTTTAGGTGCTCACTATTGCGAACCTAAGATGGTGGACTCAAAAATTACTTACCCTGATAAATACTTATCGGCGCTTAAAGAGTACTATGACGCTATTATGGGTCCATTTAAGCCTTATGTGCTTAGTGGACTGGAAAAATTAAGCGCACTTAAGTTTGATACTGCGCTAGTAAGTCACGGACCTGTGCTTACAAAAGACGGTATGCTAGATAAAGCTATGAGTTTATATAAAAAGTGGAGCAGTCAAGAAAAGACAAGCGCTCTACACATACCTATATTTTATTGCAGCGCATATGGCTATACAAAAAAGCTTGCACTAAAAGCTAAAGAAGTTATTTTAGAAAAATATCCTAAAGCTAAAATTGAAGCCTATAACATAATAGACCATGAGCTAAGCTACTTAGCTAATTTACTTAATTCCGCCACTGCCTTTATGGTAGGCTCGCCTACTCTAAATAAAGACGCGGTAGCGCCTGTTTGGTCGCTGCTTTCAAGTGTAGACGCTATCAATAATCAAAAAAAGGCAGCTGCTGTATTTGGCTCTTATGGCTGGAGCGGAGAAGCTGTTCCTGCTATACTAGCTAGGCTAAATTCTCTAAGGATAAAAACAGTTGGCGAAGGGTTTAGATGCACATTTTCGCCATCTGAAAAAGACTTGAATGCTTTTTGCCAATATGTAGATGAATTTATAACTCAAGCTATACTATAAAAATTTAACAAGAATTGACTTTATCTTTAAAAATGTGTGGCGCAAACCACATATTTTTAATGGTAATTTTCCTTAATTAGTGTTATAATAACTTTATTTAGTCAAGGAGAGTAAAGTAAATTATCATGGCACTCAATAAAAATCAGGCTATATTTTCCTTTGCAGACAAGTTTTATCATTCCAATTTATATATAGCAATAGTTACTTTAATAGGCGTACTTGGCTTTGTCTTTCGCCTAGAAATATACGCAATTTATGTTGTGGGCATTATAGCTGCAATAGGCTGGGTGGTGTGCAGAGATTTGTTGCCCACTTTTATTGCCATGATGATAATTAGCATGACGCCGCTTGCTAGATATAATTCTGGCAGCTACTTTGCAAACATTTATTACATTGCAATACCAATAGGTCTTGCTCTTATCGCAAGACCATTTGTATTCCGTCCAAGAAATATTCGCTTTGGAGAGTTTTTTATACCCACTTTATCGGTTGCCATTGCAATTACGCTGGGCGGACTTTTTCACATTTCTTTTAAAGAATATTTTACCATGCCCGCAATTTATTATGTGATAGGCTTAGGGTTTGGACAGCTTCTAATTAATGTTGTATTAGAGTCAAATGTACAGCAAAATGCAGACCACACCATATACTTGTCAAAAATGATGGTTGGCGTGGGCGTTATGGGAATATGCATGGTGCTTTCTACCTACATAAAAAACTTTGACCTTATTGGCAGTTATAAACTTAGAGAAATTCTTCAATGGGGCAATAATTTATCTAATAACTTGCTAATCTCTATGCCCTTTGCCTTTTATCTAGCCTGCAAGCAACAAAAGTTTGGTTGGGTTTATTTCATCATCGGCTTACTTCAATATGCAGCTATTGTGCTAGGCTTATCAAGAGGGGGGATAATTTTTGCTACAATATCTTTTCCTTTTGCTATACTTGCTGCCATTATTTGCGCTAAGAAAAACAGAAAAAGCTTTATTTGGGTGACTATTGTTTGTTTTGCAGCCGCTATCATTATTGCTTTAGTGTTTTTCCTGCCTCAAATTAAAAAACTTGTAAGCGGTCTTGAGATATCGGGAAAAGAAGTAAGGGTATCGCTATACGGGCTTGCTTGGAGAAACTTTAAAAAATATCCTATTTTTGGCGCAGGACTTGCCTATAATCCTAATATTTATTATAGACCAAAACCAATGTGCCTTTATTGGTATCACTCTACCTTGTTTCAAGTTTTAGGCAGTTTAGGGGTTGTGGGCGTAATTGCGTACTCCATTCAAGCATTTTATAGGGCTAGAGCTTTGCTAAGAGTAAAATGCCGCTTTAACTTATTTGTAGCTATTACTATGCTTGGTTTTGCGGGATATTCAATGGTAAATGTGGGATACTTTGTACCCCTGCCCAACATGGCAATTTTAACAATGTTGTTTATCCTTGTGGATAGAAATAACAATTATCTAAAGAAAAATCCTAAACTATTAGAGCAGGAATTTATATTTAATAAAAAACTAAAAAATAAAATTATTTAATCAATTACTTTAATTGTAACTCGCTTAGTAAAAATATCGATAAATGTGTAAGAATATTTGAAGTTTACGCCTTTATAAGTCCTTTCCATTAAAAAAAGGTTGGGATAAACTTCGGTCACTGTGCCTACTTCTGTCTTTGACTTTCCGCTTGATATCATAACTTCTACTTTAATAGACTTTCCAACAAGAGCCTTAACCTCATTATGTATAGCTTCAGCGTCATAACTTGGTATTTCTTTTTGCGCTCTTTTTATTTTCACTTAATTTACTCTCCTATATATTATTATAGCGCGTACCTTGTAACAAGCGAATTACACTTGCAAAAGATACGCGCTACATTAATATTCTAGCACATTTTTATTGATTTTGCCATAAATTATTAGTTTTTATTAAAATTTGATGGTTATTTTGCTTAACTCTCTATTATCTTATATGAAAATTTGCCGCTCACTTTATTTTTATAGATGTAATCAAACTCTACTATAAAGTTGCCATCTTTATTTTCCGTTGTAAGATATGAAAAACTTTCATAGCACACTAAGTTATTTGTTTTGCGCGACGACAAAAACCTTTTAAATTCTGCTGTGTATTTATTGCGCAAAACCTTAGGCACGCTGCTTGATTTATTGGTTAAAAGATAGTCAAACCGCAAACTTTCTTTTATGCGTTTATCATTTTTTGAATAGCTTAAAATGCCTTGATAAAGCAGGTGCTCTTGCGCACCCTTTTTTATGCCAAGCTCTTTAAAATGCTCAGCTAAGTTATAAAATAATTGGTAATAATTATTGCAATTGTTAAGCAATAACTCAAGTGTATATGAAAATTTTCCTGTGTTATAAAGCTTATCAGTAATCCAATCAATATCTTTAAGAGTAGCTAGCTCATTTTCTGTCATATAAGGCGTGCTAACTATTTCATAAGGCGCATCGCTTTCAAAGACTGCATTATAGCTTTCCCTTATAGGTGTGTGTTTTAGCATCTTTAAAAACCCAAGCTGCACTTTATGGGGTTTTATGTTCATAACTCCATTAAAAGAGTAAATAAAACTTTCCATGGTTTCGTAAGGCAAGCCTGCTATAAGGTCTAAATGCATATGGATATTGTTATAGCTTAAAATTTTTGTGATATTTTGTAAAAAACGCTCTTTATTAAATTTTCTACAAATTGCTTGCAAGCTTTTTTCATTTAATGTCTGTACGCCAGCTTCCATTTGCACAAGGCCAACTGGCAAAGTTTTTAATATGTCAAGCGTGCTTTTATTAAATAAATCGCCCCCTACTTCAAAATGAAAACATACATCTTTGTCTGCAAAATTATTGGCTATCATATTAAGTATGGCGTTTGTCCTTTCAGTGTTTGCATTAAAAGTTCTGTCAGTAAACTTTATTATCTTTGCGCCGCTATCTACGATTCTTTTTAAGTCGTTTTGTACTCTTTCTAATGAAAAATACCTAACTCCTTTAGTTAGTCCTGCCATGCAGTAGCTACAAGAAAATGGACAGCCCCTTGAGGATTCATAATATATTAATTTGTTTTTGCTCTCACTTAGTCTTTTAACAGTATAAGGACTTGGAATATCGTCTAAATTGGTTATATTTTTACCATAAATTACTTTTTCTCCGCTACTAGTTAGCAAGTTATATAAAGCTGTCTCCCCTTCGCCAAACACAATGTGGTTAGCATCTAAATCAAGATCCACTTCAGGTCCACCTACAATAATTTTACATGATGATGCTTTTCTTATATCTTTAATTAGCTGCCTTACTGTCTTTACATTAAAAATGTATACGGAAAAT
>JAAYOD010000001.1 GCA_012520515.1 Clostridiales bacterium | reverse complement strand
TATATAAGAAACAGCTATAAAGGTAGTTTTAAGCTAACTCAAGGCGAAGATGGAACAATAGGTGTAATAGATATTAAATACGGGCAAGAATTAACACAAGAATTTTTAAGCGAAATAATTGATAGCCGCCCCACAAGACAAGGATATGAATTTTTAGGGTGGGATTGTGTATATGCCAGTATGCCAGCTTTTGAAATTAATATTTATGCAAAATGGCAAGCAAAGGATGTTACTTTTAAGCTAAGTATTTACCTTGAATCATTATCGGGAAATGGGGAGTATGACTGGGACACTGTGTCTACTAAAACAGCAAAGGCAGGCAGCAGTTATACCTATGAAGAAAATTGCCAAAGCTTGCAAAGAGATGGATTTATCCTGCTAGAGTTCGATACAGTAATAATAGATGGCGATGGCTCAACTGAAATAGAAATTTATTATAAAAGAAATAAGTATACAGTGACATATTTGGTAAGGAACGACGCTTTTTATGAGCAAGAGTTATTTTATGAGCAAGAAATAAAATTTGATAATGTTAATACGCCCAATGTGCCTGGATATAATTTTGAGAATTGGGAATGTAAATATGAAAATATGCCAAGTAAGAATATAGAAGCTTTGGCAATATTATCACTAAAAGAGCCTGTTGTTGAAAATTCACAGCTAAATATGGAAAAAGTTTACGATGGTATAGATTTATGTATTTGTATAGAAGTAAGCCATGACCTAGAAAACATTGAATACAAGTGGTATAAAGGCGATGAAATAATTTGCCAAGATAAAGAACTTAAGCTAAAAGATGTTTGCCAAAGCGGTACTTATTATTTAGTGGCAACGATAAGAGATGGGGAAAACTGCTGTCATAAGCGAAGCGATGATATAGTTGTAGAAATAAGCAAAGCTCAAGTTGATTTAAGTCAAGTGTCTTTTTTAAATAAAGAAGTAACTTATGATGGCAATTGTCATGAAATTGTAATAGATGGATATTTACCTAATGAAGTTAGGGTAACCTATGAGAACAATTCGGGTATCGAAATAGGGGAGTATAGGGCAAAAGCTATCTTTGAAGTTGGGGACAACTACTCACCTATTGCGCCTATGGAAGCCGTTCTTAATATAATTGCAAAGCCTAAAGGAAATCCAATAGATGAAAATGATAGCAAAGAAGATAAGGAGCTAGAGCAAAATTGCAAAAACCGCATCACTTTGACGAGTGATGACTTATGTAAAGATAGTTTATCCTTAGAGGTGGCGGACTGCACAATTAGTATGTGTAAGGCATCTTTAGAGAGCCTTAAAAATAAAGCTCTGTCAAGTCCCATTGCGCTTGCTGTAGATAAGGTGGAAAAAGAAGATTTGCATATACCAAACTTTTTACAACCTGAAAAAAGTGAAATTTATAATTTAGCGCTTTTTGTTGGTGATGAGCAAGTGGAGTTTTTGGAAAGAGTGGAAATCAGCATACCATACACCTTAGATAACAATGCAAAATTGCAGGTTTGGCAATGGCAAAATAATGAATTTAAAGAAATAAGTGGCGTTACATATCAAGATGGGTATGTAAACTTTGTAGCTGACGGTCTATCTTATATTGTGATAGGTGTAGAAAGTCAAGACCAAGCGCCAACTATAGCAAATGATGTATTGCTTATGACAGGTTGCTTGTCTATAATTGGTCTTATAATAATATCTGTGATAATTATAAAAAGCGTAAAGAAAAAGAAAACTAAATAATTATATACGGGGTTTCTTTTGATTTTTTAAGTTGGCAAAGGTGCGTTGCAAAGCAACATTGCTAAGCTTGTATTGCTTATAGCTTTCATGCCTGCGCAACATTTCTCTTTGCACTTGTTCTTCTCTTTGGGCAAGGAAAGCTTCCAAGTCTTCTTCCCATTCTAAAATATCGCTAGTTAGCGTAGTTTTTTCACGGCCTATATTAAGCAGTCCGTCGTTAGAGATAAAGGCTTTTTTGGTGTTGTCGGGCAAAGTGATTTGGCACTGGCCGCTCTTTATTGCGCAAAGCGCAGGAATGTGCGATGCCAGAACTTCCATGCCGCCATCTATTGCCGTAACGGAAAGGGCGACAACTTCTCCTTCAAAAAATATTTTGTTAGGTGATATTAGCTCTACAAAAAAGGTTTTCATACCCTATATCCTTTTATGTCAGTCAAATCTCCGATAAAATAAAACTCTCCCTCAGGGATATGGTCGCATTTGCCGTCTAGGATAGCTTTGCAGCTTCTTATGGTATTTTTAATGGGAACATACCTGCCTTCCATACCTGTGTAAACGCTTGCAACATGGAAAGGCTGGCTAAAAAATCTTTGTAGTTTTCTTGCTCTGTATACAGTCAGCTTATCTTCAGGATTTAGCTCTTCCATACCGAGTATAGCAATAATATCTTGTAGTTCTTTATACCTTTGCAAAGTTTCTACCACTCTTCTTGCTGTGTCATAATGCTCTTGTCCTACAATGGTAGGCTCTAAAATACGGCTGCTAGACTCTAGTGGGTCTATTGCTGGATAAATACCTTGTTCTACCACTTTCCTAGATAAAACGGTGGTTGCGTCAAGGTGGGTAAACAGCGTAGCTGGCGCGGGGTCGGTAAGGTCATCAGCAGGCACATAAATTGCTTGAATGGAAGTTATAGAGCCTTTTTTGGTATTGCAAATACGCTCTTGCAATGCGCCAATTTCATTGCTTAGCGTGGGCTGGTAGCCAACTGCCGACGGCATACGCCCAAGCAATGCTGAGATTTCGCTTCCTGCTTGAATATATCGGAAAATATTATCAATAAAGAGTAAAGTATCGCGCCCTTCCACATCTCTAAAGTACTCTGCAATGGTAAGTCCAGTAAATGCCGCTCTCATACGCGCGCCAGGTGACTCATTCATTTGTCCAAAAACCAAAGCTGTATTTTTAAGCGTGCCGGATTCTTCCATATCCTCAATCATTTCAAAACCTTCACGACTTCTTTCGCCAACACCAGTAAACACAGAGTGTCCGCCATGCTTTGCGGCAATGTTGCTTATAAGTTCTAGAATAAGTACAGTTTTGCCAACACCAGCTCCGCCAAATAGTCCAATCTTGCCTCCTTTAGCATAAGGAGTTAATAAGTCAATGACTTTTATTCCCGTTTCAAAAATAGCAGTGGTGGGACTTTGGTCTGTAAGGGTTGGCGCTTGTCTATATATGCTCCAGCGTTTTCCGCGAATGTCGCCTTTGCCATCAATGGGCATGCCAAGCGCATTAACTACTCTGCCCAAAGTTTGCTTTCCAACAGGCACTTTAATACTTGAGCCTGTGCTAGTTACTTTCATGCCACGGCTAAGCCCTTCTGTAGGCTCCATAGAAATGCACCTGCAAACACCGTCTTTATGGTGCGCAAGCACTTCAATTTTTACTTTTCGTTCTCCTGCGTCCACTACAAGCAATTCATTTTGCCTGGGTAAGTGAGTAGGGAACCGAACATCGATTACCGAACCTATTATTTGAATTATTTTACCTACATATCTTCTTACTTTCATAGTCTTTTACCTTGCAAAGATGCAGAAGCATCAACAAGCGCAGTGGTGATACTCTCCTGTCTTTTGTGATTGTATTGTAATTTTAGCTCAGATATTATTTCTTCGCCGTTGGTTGTGGATTGTTGCATAGCAACCATTCTCTTATAGTTTATAGCAAGTGATGAGCTAGTCAAAGCATAGTATATTTTAGCTAAGAGATATTGATTTAGTATAGCTTCCACGCTAAATTCTCCTGTCAAAATATTAGGCTCACTTTGGCGCTCTAAAGTTGGGATAGGCAGCAGTCTTTCCACCACTTGCTTATGATTAGATACCGTTATTATGTCGGTATAAGCGATATATACTTTATCAAACTCTTCAGACAAAAACCTTGTTATAATGTCATAGATTATTTCTCTAGCGTCTTCAGGAATAGGGTCTAGTCCAAGATGAATATAAGTTTTTATCATATCATAATTTCTTTTTTTAAAAAAATCCCTTGCCATATATCCTATTGGAAAAACCTTTGATACATTTTTGCTAGCCATAACCCCCAGCGCTTTATCAAGTATTAGGTGGTTATAGTCACCGCATAGCCCTTTATCGCCAGCTATTACAATAAAAGCTGTTTTATCGTCTTGTCTTTGTTTTAGCAGCGCATTATCGGAAAAAAAGCTTGTCATAACAGGGGTTGTGGCGTCATTAACTCTTTGCATATAAAGTTTTGCCGCATCAAAAAGTTGTTGCACCTTGTGCATTTTTGAGGCAGCAATCATTTGCATTGCCTTTGTTATTTTTACGGTTTCTTCCACTCCCGTTATGCGTCTTTTTAGTTCTTGTCCTTTCATTTTAGGTGTAAGTGTCTATCTATATATCGTTTGATACGGTATTCTATAATTTTCATGCCTTCTTCATCTATATCTTTGGTGGTGCGCATATTTTCAATAAAGGCAGCCTCTCTAGAATGAAAATATGTCAAAAATCCAGTTATAACTTCTCTTACTTTATTGGTCGGGATTCCCTTTAGGTAGTCGTTTTGCATAACGACAAGTTCTACTACGGTGTCTTCCATAGAAACTGGAGAAAACTCAGCTTGCTTTAAGTTTTCTGTTAGCCTTGCCCCCATCTCTAGTGACTCTTTTGTAGCGCTGTCAAGGTCTGCTCCAAACCTTGCAAAAATTTGCATTTCTCTATAATGCGCTAGGTGTAGCCTAATTTTGCCCGATACTTTTTTCATTGCGGGACACTGTGCCGCTCCCCCTACTCTAGATACAGAAAGTCCCACATTTATTGCAGGTCTTATGCCTGCGTTAAACAATTCGCTCTCTAGGTATATTTGCCCGTCAGTAATGGAGATTACATTGGTGGGAATATAAGCTGATATATCGCCTGCAAGCGTTTCTATAATAGGCAATGCCGTAATAGAGCCGCCACCTAGACTTTCACAAAGCTTTGCGCTTCTTTCAAGCAGTTTTGAATGGATATAGAAAATATCGCCGGGATAGGCTTCTCTGCCCGATGGTCTTTTTAGAAGCAGTGATATAGTTCTGTAAGCTACTGCGTGCTTTGATAAGTCATCGTACACAATAAGCACATCGCGCCCGTTGTACATAAATTCTTCAGCAATAGCTGTCCCTGTATAAGGAGCAAGGTATTGCAACGGCGCAGATTGCCCTGCTGTTGATGAAACAATGACAGTATAGTCAAGCGCGCCATGCGCTTCCAATTCACCTAGTATTTTGGTAACTGAAGATGACTTTTGTCCTATTGCAACATAGACGCAAATTACATCTTTATCTTTTTGGTTTATTATAGTGTCTATTGCTAGCGCTGTTTTTCCTGTTTGTCTATCGCCAATAATTAATTCTCTTTGACCTTTGCCGATAGGAATCATACTATCGATAGCTTTTATGCCTGTATAAAGGGGAGTATTAACTTTGGCGCGGTCTAAAATTGCAGGTGCCGGCGCTTCAATGTTACGATAATACCTTGTTTTAATCTCTGACTTGCCGTCAAGCGGCGCACCTAAAGGGTTTATAACTCTGCCAAGAAGGGGTTTGCCAGCAGGCACACTTACTATTTTTCCTGTTGTGTAAGCAATATCGCCTACCGCTACATCGGCAGAAGTTGAAAGTAGTATTGCGCCAATAAGCTCTTCTTCTAAGTTGAGCGCAAGAGCGTACTTGCCGCCAGAGATATACAAAAGTTCGCCATTCTTAACTTCGGCAAGGCCTTCAATCATAATGACGCCGTCATTGCTTGACACAATTCTACCTGCTGTGTTTACGCTGGTAGCATACTCAAAGCTCTCTACTTCTTCTTTAATATGTTGTGTAATAAAACCTAATTCTGTTTCCATAATCACTTATATAACTGCTCTCTCATTCTGTCTAGTTTGCTGCGGACAGTGCCGTCATAAACTTTGTCACCATCAAATATTATGATGCCGCCGATAAGTTCGTCATCAACATGATATTCTGTATTAAACTTACCATACTTTTGGGCAAGCTTTTTTTCCAACGCTTCTTTTTCTTCATCACTAAGCACAACGCTTGTGGTTATTGTAAGTTTAGTCATTCTCGCTCCATTCTTCTATGCAGGCGTCAATGATTTTTGCGTTTTCTTCTCTGGAGATTTCTCTTTCTAAAATATTGCTAGCTATTCTAAGCGCTACATCAGCTACTTCGTTATGCAAACTATTAATAGCTTCAATTCGCTCATTTTCACTTTCTATTTCAGCTTTTCTATATATTTCTTCAGCTCGCCTTTCAGCTTCTGATATTACAGCTTCTTTGTGTGCGGAAATGGATTTTTCCGCTTTCGCTTTCTTTTGGTCTAATTCTATTTCCACCTTGTCAAGCTTTTCTTGGTACTCAGCAAGCAAAGACTTTGCCTTTTTTTCGGTATTTTGGTTGTCCTCTAGCTGTTTTTTAATATCCTCTTGCCTTTTGGTTATAAACTTAAGCACAGGCTTGTAAACCAGTAGTGTAAGCCCTCCCATAAGAAGAGCAAAGTTAAATAAATGTAGTAAAATTTTGGTGCCACTAAGCCCCAGCGGTAAACCGCTCAAAAGCATTTGATACATCATAACCTCTTAAATTTTTTACAGCACATTGATTACTACTAGTATGGAAATAACCAAGGCATAGATTATTGCTGTCTCTATAAACACAAGGCCCAAAATAAGTATGGACTTTATTTTGCTTTCAGCTTCAGGTTGACGGGCAATAGCCTCTATTGCTTTAGATATTGCCATCGCCATAGCAAAAGCGCCAGCAACTGCAGCTAGTCCTATAGCTAGCGCGGCAGCAAGAGCATAAATTCCCTTTAATTCTATTGCTGCAATACTTAAAAAAGTTGACATATAAAACCTCCTATCCAAAGAAAACTTTTTATCTTTTAGTGTATTAACTTTTTGTTGTTATTATTGAGTTTGAACGGTTTGAGAAAGAGCGCGCTTACTTTGCTTGCTTTTTTTGACCTTTCTTTCTTTAGGCTCTACCGCTTGCCCATAAAACATAGATGTAAGCATGGTAAGAACATAAGTTTGAATTACTGCATGAAGCAGTGTAAATACAACAGCTACAAAAACAGGCACCACAAAAGAAAGCGCTATGTATTCGTAGACTAGTAAAGTGACAAGCACTCCGCTTAGCATACTTCCAAACAGCCTAAAGCTCATCGACAGCGGAAGTGAAAAGTCTTTTAGAGCGCCAAGCAGGCCTTTTGGACCATTATAGCGCAAACCGCCAAGCAGTATGGAAATAAATGAAAACATTCCTAGCATTATGCAGGCGTTTATGTCTACTAAGACAGCGCGCAGGCCAAGTAGTTCAATAAGCGTGCCAAAGAATATAAATAAGCCTGCGCTAAAGCAATATGCGCCTAAGTAATTGTTATGTTTAGGGCTGTTGTCTTTAGCAAGTCCTGCAAAAAATGACACTATCCACTCTAGCACAACTTGGAATTTACCAGGGATAACTTTGAATTTTGGAATGACAAAAATACGCAATATAACGCCAATAAAGAGCAAGAACGCAGTAACAATAAGCGCAGAATAAAAGCTTGGATTTACGCCCAATCCAAAGAAATTGATATCAGCAGGGAGCACCCCTTCTTTCATTACTTCGCCAAGCGTTTTGCTTTGCGATAAAAGCATTGTCATCATATTCTACATCACCCTCTTTTTAGGCCCATTATACCACTAAAAAACCAGAAAAGCAACACTTTTCGACCAT
>JAAYOD010000029.1 GCA_012520515.1 Clostridiales bacterium | reverse complement strand
CTTAACTTTTTAAACTGTTTTAAAGATAAGTCTATTTTCTCAAATTTTATTACAGCGGTCTAGAGTACCCACTATCTACCGTTTACGTTTATGAGGACAAATTTACCGTTGAGTTTAAGTCTGGGGTGACGGTGGATGTATTTGAATAAATAAAATGAACAAGGCCTTAAAGAATTATAACATGAGGGCCTTGTTCGTCTTTATAAGTTCAAAAGGGTAGTACTCATTTGGTTTGGATTCTATTTTTTAAATGTTAAACCAAGAAGCATGTACAGTTCATCTTTATAGGGAAGTACTTGTGTATATAACTGAGTGTATGCTCTACCAATTGCACCACTGAATGGAATCATTTGTGGAGGATTATCTCCACAATTTAAAATATGTTTATATGATATCCCTGGATATTGATCTATATAATATATTTTTTTTATTCCTGTGTGGCATGCTTTTTTGGAACACAGTTCACAAGGGCTTGCAGTTGTAAAAAGGTATCCTCCGCATACCGTAGGCGCACCAATTATTGATGATTGAAGAAAAGCCATTTCCTCTGCGTGCACTGAACGTGTATATACTTGGTTTTGTTGCCCTTTAAATGCATTATAAGCGTCCTTGAAACAATAAGAACAATTTCTCCCGTGTAATAAAGAAAAGTCTATATCTGAAACTTTACTACGTAAAAATTCACGATATTCTTTATCTGTACGTTCAAATTCACTCATTCCAGTTTCATCGTCTTTATCATCTCGCACAATAGTAAGTAAAGATCTTAAACTACATGGTATTTGATTAGATGGCGTTGTGTTCCATCCAGTAGATATAATATTATAATCCTGATCTGTGATGACCGCCCCAACTTGTCTAGATAAACATCCAGAGTTTAGTTTCGAATCATAAGCGGCTTGCATACAATACTCAATCCGTGTTGGCGGTACAATTCCTGGGTGCATGATCAACCCAATATATCTAATTATTTGTCGCTTTGTTAATGAAAAGTCTTTTGTTTTTGAATCTGGATTGTTAATATGAATGTCAGCGATTTCAATAGTTTTTTCAATGTTTATACGATAAAAATCGTTAATCGAATTATCTAACGATGGGTACTCTTTTTTATCGAGTTCAGCTAAGCTTGTATATGTAAATCCTTTTTGTATCAAACGTTCTTTTCTTTCATCGTCAGTAGCATTCACTGCGAACAAATAAAATGCTGAATATCTATCCTTAAAAAATGTTGCTTCATAAGGATTCCTAAAAGCATCGATAACAACCAAAACTTGCTTTTTTTCCTTTAAATTGCGTTTTCTAAGAATCTTAATTAGCATATTGACACGCTGAGAAAGTTTCAAAACATTCTGAGGAACAATTGAATCTGAAAATGCATCGCCTGATGATCGAATATTGTCACCAATAGTTTGAAGTAATTTTGTATATACATCAACAGGTATGATTTTCTGAAACTCATCATAATGCGTAGGAATTTCATGAAAGTAAAATTCAAAAATATCATCGCCGAATGGAACTTCGCGACCTTCTTCATTAAGGTTTGTAGTTACTTCTTTCCACTTCATTCTTTTTTTATGGAGGGAGATATAGGTATCCTTAAAAGCCGAAAAATCTAAATCTTTTTCTGCTATTTTATTAATATACTTTATTGTAGCTTCATAGTCGTGTTCTAGAATAAAGGTAAATATTACATGCTTCATTTCTATAAGTCTAAAAGGAACCCATGCATTTTTCATATATTCATATGATATACTATACGCCCGTCCATCAATACTTTCATTATCCGAAGGAATCGGTGGTTGCAAATCCTCAAAGTTTTTACACAGTAATTGAGCGACAGTAGTGCATCCGCAGCCTGTTCTGCCTGTTAATCCGATAATAATAAAATCTTTTCGCTCTTGAAATATTCTTTCTACTGCTGTGTTTTCAAGAGTAGCTCCTTTTCCCATAATAATCTGCTCCTTTCAAGATACATAGTATTTTTTAACCCACTGTTTTTTTCATAATCCAACAACTATTAACTGTATCAAATTGCATTCCCAACATCAAACCTGACCACACAACCTCAAAATAATCTGAAAAAACATCTAAATCGTGCACTCGCGAAGGCTGACATCTAAATCGACCACTCGCCGAGCACCGACATCTAACCTGACCACTTAACTATCAAAAAGTACCTTTTTGGACTTGTTCCCGCGAAGCAAAAATTGCATTTTTTCACTTCGTGGAAACAGGTCAAAAAATGCCCAATTTGATAGTTAAGTGGTCAGGTTAGATGTCAGTGCTCGGTGAGT
>JAAYOD010000028.1 GCA_012520515.1 Clostridiales bacterium | reverse complement strand
TTTCTACACACTGCTTCAATGTAAGGCAAAGTAGAGTCAATAAAGCTTGTAATTACGCCGTCTACTTTATTTTCTTTTATAAAGCTTGCCAAACTGTCTATGTCGGCTGTGCTTACCATTGCGTATTGGTCGGCAATTAGCTTTGCTGGAGATTTGTTTGGCTCATACCAATCGGTAACAATGGTATAAACGCCTAATTCTTTTGCTTTTTCCACTATGTCGCAAGCCAAAGCCGGTCCGCCCAATATCAATAATTTTTTTCCTTTTAATGACTCCATTCATTTGCTCCTTTATTTACGCTCTATATAATGGAAAAAAAGTCTCTTTATTTTCCAGTGAGTCTTCCCTTTCTCTAATTTCTACAAGTTTTTGATAAAGCTCTTTATTAAAAATTTTTTTTCCTATTGAAAAAGAGGTGTTTGAGTTTTTATTAAATGATTTTTTAAAGCTGTATAAGCTATCTTCTTTACAGCCTACTCCGCCACCTAAATGAAATGTCTTACACCCTTTTTTATTGCCCCAAAGCGCCGCTTTGTATAGCAACAGGTTGGTTGGAGCTTTGCTTCTATACTCTATGTCAAATGCCGATAAGTGATAATGCATACCACTGTTTGCAAACAACATAATTGCCATTGCTATTATCTTGCCTTCAAACTCTGCATAAAACATTGTAGAATTATTTGCAAAGTCTTCTCTTATGCTTTGGTAAAAGTTTTGCTCAAAATAATAATAATTTGAGGCATTGTTTTTATCCATAGTTTTGTTATACATTTTTATAAACTCATCATAAAGTTCTTGACTGTTACCATTATAAATAGCAATATTAGCAGCTTGCGCCTTTCTTATAACATTTCTATTTTTAGAAGAAAAGTTTTGCCAAATGCCATCTCTATCTGAGATATCCATAGTGATAGTTGGCCCTAGCGTTGTTATGTCATACATATTGATTAGTTTTTCTTTATTGTCTAAAACAGGGTGCAGTCTTACAAATTCGCTTACAATGTCACTTTCTTTACAATAGCTTGTATATTCTTTATTTAGCTTTTCTATTTCTTTTCCTTCTACTATAAATCCGCCATATCCATAGGGCGTGGCAAGGTCAAAATAACTATTCTCTTGCAAAATACCATTAAAATTTTTATCTTTTGCTATATCTCTTTTCATGGCAACATTTATAGCTCTAGTGTCATTGTCATGATAATAAAAAAGGATAGGGTTACCGTCGCCATGAAGCATAAAGGCCTTTTGATATCCCGAATAATAGTAGGCGTCTTTTAGCTCAAAGCTATCTATTATTTTATCCCACTTATTAGCATTATCTATTGTAATAACTTCTAGCATTATTCTTGCTCCAAAAACCTTTTTGCGCTATCTACTATCTTTTGCATATCATCATGCGCGTACCTTTGGTCAATAACAATAGAAAGTATATTATCATAAGTTTGTTGCGTCTTTTGACTTGCTATCACTTGGTCTGGCTTATTCCAGTGAATAGGAAGGTAAATATTTTGTTCTATCATATAGTTTCTAAAGTTATCTCTTTGCTCTTTGCTGCTAAACATTATAGGCACAAAGATAGGACAGCAGTCTTCTTGGTAAATTACGCTAAATGCGCCTATATCTTTTAATTGTTGTGAAATTGTTTTTGCGTTATTTTTTCTTGCCGATATTACCCTATTAAAATTAATGGAGCTAATTATATCTAAAGCCTTGCAAGAAATTTGCTTGCAAGCGTATTCATTTTCTACAATTTCTTCCGCTTGTTGATACAACTCTATAAATGCAGCTTTGTCTCCAATATTGTTTAACATATAATCTCTTTTTTTCTTAATTGCTTGCATTTTTATTTCGGTATGCGCAAGGGGTAAAGTTTTGCTTATTTTTAGATTTTTATAAGTTCCCCCTAAAATTGCGCCATCTGGCACCGGCAGCCATTTTCTAAGGCTTGCAAAATAATATTCATCATCTTTTATGTCTAAGTTGTCTGACAACAGAGAATGCGTTATGTCATGAATAACAGTAATGCCGCTAACTTTTGCAAAGTCAAGCAGTTTTGAGTAATGCTCTTTGTCAAAAAAGAAATAATCGCATATAAACATAGCTGATTTTTCCACAACTTCCTGTGGCAAGTCTGCGCAAAACCTGCCGCTTTCAGCATACACATCATAATAAATAATGTTAAGATTATTTTTTTCAACTGCATCTACAATGCTTTGACATAAATAAGAAGGTAAATAAATGTTTTCTATGCCTTTATTTATAATGTCTTTTACAATATAATCTATTGCAGTTCTACCGCTAAAAACATATTTAGCATTTTTAAATTTGTCAAGGTATCTGTCTCCAATTTCTCTATCAGCTAGCCAAAACTCACTTCCTATCTCTTTGTAGTTTTTGCTGTTTTGCCATTGTATTTCCCTATGCTCATAAAAGTTAAGCAGACAAATGTCTTCCCGCTCCAATGTATC
This sequence comes from Clostridiales bacterium, assembly GCA_012520515.1. Lineage (GTDB taxonomy): Bacteria > Bacillota > Clostridia > Christensenellales > DTU072 > CAG-1782. Next base: position 1,774 of record JAAYOD010000028.1, on the reverse strand, counting down.
AGCTCTTTTTAAAACCTTATATATAGTTTTGAAAAATATCTTTATATCCATAAAAAATGAGATATTTTCTACATACTGAACATCGTAATAAAATCGCTCTTCCCAGTTTAATCCAGAGCGGCCATTAATTTGAGCAAGTCCTGTCATTCCTGGTCTTACATCATGCCTTTTGTTTTCATACTCTGTATAATAAGGTAAATATTTTGGTGATAGCGGTCTTGGTCCAATAAGACTCATTTTTCCTATGAAAATGTCCCAAAGCTCTGGCAACTCATCAATGCTTGTTTTTCTTAAAATTCTACCAAGTTTAGTTAACCTTTTAGCGTCAGGCAATAGTTTTCCATTCTCATCACATTCATTAGTCATAGAACGAAATTTGTGCAAATTAAAAATTTTGCCATCTTTGCCAGGTCTTTTTGTGATGTATAAAACAGGACTTCCTAGTTTTGTTTTTACCAAGATAGCTACTATAAGAAAAACTGGCGATAATAAAATTAGAGCAAGTAAAGAGACAATTATATCAAAAAACCGCTTAAAAAACTTTCTATACATCAAAACATCTCCTTAATTAGCTCTATGACATAGTCTTGTTCTTGCATAGTCATTTTTGTGTCGCTTGGCAAGCAAAGTCCTCTTGAAAATATATCTTCTGACACACTGCCACTTGGCTCGACGCAAATAAAGTCATTGTCCTTAAAACATGGCTGAGTGTGCATTGGCTTCCAAATAGGTCTTGCTTCTATATTGTTTTTTTCCAGCATATTTATTATATCCATAGCGCTTACTTTGCAACCAGATTTAAGCGTCATGCAAGACAGCCAGCGGTTAGAGCAGCTAAACGGCGCTTCTGGCATCATTTCTATTTCATCAATTGTGGAAAATGCTTCTTTATATCTATCAAATATAGCGCGCTTTTGTTCTACTCTTTTATCAAGCACAGCAAGCTGTCCTCGCCCTATTCCTGCACAAATATTAGAAAGTCTATAATTATATCCTATTTCTTGATGTTGGTACCATGGAAAACTCTCTCTTGCTTGCGTTGCCCAAAAAAGCATTTTGTTTTTAGCTTTTTCATCATTTACCATAGCCATGCCTCCACCTGAAGTAGTAATTATCTTGTTGCCGTTAAAAGAAAAGACGCTAATGTCTCCAAAGTTCCCTGTATGCACGCCTTTGTATGTTGAGCCCAAGCTTTCAGCGGCATCTTCTAGTATTGGCGTGCCTTTTTGTTTTGCAATAGCAATTACTTTGTCATAATCTGCAGGCATGCCATAGAGATTTACTACTATTATTGCCTTAGGATTAGGATACTTTTCATATGCTTTTTTAAGCGCCTTAGGGCACATATTCCAGCTTTCTTTTTCGCTGTCTATAAAGACTAAGTTAGCGCCTAAATAAACTGCAGGATTGCAACTTGCTATAAAAGTAAAGGACTGGCAAAACACAATATCGCCTTGCTGTACTCCTAAATATCGCAAGCCTAAATGAATAGCAGCTGTTCCGCTAGATAGCGCAAGTGCATGCTGTCTACCAGTATATAGGCACATTTCTTTTTCAAACTCATTTACATTTTTGCCAAGGGGAGCTATCCAGTTTGTGGCAAACGCCTCTTCAATATATTGTTTTTCCTTTCCTCCCATATGGGGGGAGCTTAAATAAATTCTTTTATTCATATTTCTCCGTTTTTAAGGTAAATTATTAATTTTAATCTTTATTTTACCTTAGGCTTAAGGCATCATTTTTTGCGAATTTTACCTACCTTACTAACCTTTTT
>JAAYOD010000027.1 GCA_012520515.1 Clostridiales bacterium | reverse complement strand
CCCAACAATTGCTCTTGAAGTAGGTACTACAGGCGATGCGCTTAGCGGAGTAAGCGTTGGCGTTGACTACAAGGGCGTGGAAAACGCAGGAGCAAATGCTAATAAATATGCCAAATTAGTTATAGACCTTAAAAACCTTTCCATAAGCAAAACCACACAAATAACAGCTCCAAGTTACAAGATAAACAGCCTAAATCTAGACCTTGGCGTATTTGCGCCCCAAAAAGGTGTTAGCGCAGAGCTTGATTTTTATGTGACTGGCGATATGTCAAAGAAAACCAATATTTTAGGAAATGGGGAATTAACTATAACCAATGGCTCAATAGCCAAAATAGCTAAAGGCTATTATAATGGCAAGAGCGCATTCTTTGATATAGGCGGCGCATTTGAAGCAGTAGAGAAAACAGCTACAGAGAGTGTTTATAAAGCTGCTGCAGATATGTACAAGGCAGTTAAAGACGGCATTGAAAAATGGCATGCTGACGCTACAGCTGATAAGCCTGAACCCAGTGAGCCTGAAGAAGATTTAGGCGACGGCAAATCACTAATGCAAAGTATTTATTCTTGGCTTGGTGGAACGGCTAATCTAGGAAAAGAAGACCCCACTCCAAAGCAAATGCTAGAAGCAGTTGATGGTTTAATTGGCGACTATATTAGATTTGATATTAAAAAGAATAGTTACCAAGACGCAGTAAGCGCTATTACTGATGCGTGGAATGATAACAAAGAAGATGTTAAGAAAATAATTGCTGAAGATAAAGCTTGGGGCGAACTTCAAAAAGGAGACACTTGGGTTGGCAGCCTATTCTTAACTAAAGCTGGCGACAAAAATGACTTACTTGATGCAGTTAACCTATTCTTGTGCAACGGCAAAGATGAAGATGGCAAGCCAATTGATATTGATGTTGATTTCTTAACCAATATTGCAAACAAATATCTTGCTCTTATTGCTAGGTCAAACAGTGACTTACTAGGCGAAGATGCTAAGCTATATAAAGGTGCAGTAGAAATTCTTGACAATAAACTTTTATATGCAAAGAATGTTTACTTAGCAGCAATCAATAAAGCAGGCGCAACAGAAGCGCAAATAAAAGAAGCAGAAGATGCTTATAAGGAAGCTAAAGACGCTCACTATGAAGCATTAAAGTTTGCTGATGGCTTAAATGGAGATCATCCAACCTTAACAGCTGAGCATTTCGCAGCTATGGTGCTAGAGCAATTCTTTGGATACCAAGGAGGCACTTTGAAAGACTTTATAGAAGGCGGAATCACCGTTAAGGTTACTTGCGAAAAAGGTGAAGGATTAAATGGCGGAATAGCTATTTTTGGCGACACTAATACTGAAGAAAAAGAGTATGTAAGAATTTCTGGAAGCATGGAAATTGTAGAGCAAGAGACCACTAAAGGCACAGACTTTGATGTAGAAGAAGCTCTAGAGCTAACAGAAAGCCAAGAGACAGAAGACGAAGTTATTGACAAATGGTCTGATGGAACAAAGAAGATTGACTTAGATGGTAGTTCAGAAGACGGAACTGTTATAATCTATGAAACAATAGAAGGCGAATTCAAAAAACAATACCCCAATCTTGAAATCTTACAAGACGACCTATGGGATTTATTAGAGTACTACAAAGAAATTCCAGCGGCGTAAAAAAGCAAAAATTTATTTGCTAAGTAAAAATTAAAAGACAGGCTAAATGCCTGTCTTTTTTAAGTATGCAAAAAGCTTTTTAGCATGTCTTTTGCCCCTTGTACAACTATGTTTATTATGGTATAATATTTCTGTATAAAATTATGGGGTACTATGTCTAGATCAAAGTATAAAAGCTTAATAATATTACTTTTTTTAGCAATATTCATTTGCGCTCTTTTGCTTGCGGTAAAATATAGTGAGCCTATTGGTAAAAATAATTCTAGTTTTAAGCTTTCTCCTTTACCGTCGTCAGAGTTTTTAGATGAATATTATCAAAATCTAGATGGTATTGCTTGCCCGCTTGGGATAGGAGCGTGGGATATATATTCAGCTTTTCCTGAAAGTTATAGCGTGACGGAACAAGAAGACGGTACGCTATATTTTGGGCGATATGACGATGATGATAGATATTCTGCTAGCGCTACTATAACTACACCTTATCTTACTCTTAATAGCAACCACCAAGTGTACAAACTGTCATTTGAGTACTTTTCACCAAGAACAATAGAGCTTGCAAACAATATACTTGTTTTTGCAAGTCAAAACGGGCAAGACTTTGACAAGGTTGGTGAAATTCAAAAAGTTTATAACAGCAATGAAAATAATTTTATTGAAGCTAGCTTTGATGTACAGAGCAGTGTAAAATTTTTGCGTTTTGAGCTAAAAATATTTAAATCCACCAATTTAAGCCATGGAATTTATCTTAAAAACTTTAGCTTGACGCCCAAAAACCCCAGTCAAGAAATAACGCCGCAATTTAATGTTGAGTTTGGCAGCCTTAGCTTAATGTATACAGGATATGCAAAAGTGCCTGAGTATATAATTTCTTGCACAGATTCTGACTATGACTATATAAAAAGAGAGATTGTGCTAGATGACTCTTATAAATTAGCTAAAAGCATAGATATTGGCTTATATAAATTAATTGTCATTATTTATAATGATAACAATGAGATTGCGTACATAGCAGAAGATAGCTTTGAAATAACAAAAGGTAGAATTGAAAGAGCAGAAATAGATTATTTTGCCAGCAGCGATGGCGTTATAATAAACCATGTCAATTTATACACTAGCGACGGCATTGTGACAGAAAATCTAGGCGCTATATCATATTTTTCGCCAAACAACTATAAAACTAGCATAACAATGCAAGAAAGCAGTCATTTTGAAGCATTTGATTCAGGGGGAATAACGCTGGATATTAATTCTGAATATTTGCTTTACACATCAAACCCAATAAAGACATTTACCTATGATGGACATCAAAAAGAAGTTACTTTTGACAACCTTACAGGAAAAGAAAGCATAGTAAAATATTATACTGCTAGCGGCGTCTATCTTGAAAGTGCGCCAAAAGATGCAGGAGAATATAGAGCGGAAATTTATATAGAAGATAGCCTTGTAAAAACGCTTCTAGTAATAATTTATCCGCAAAGAATAACGGCAATCTACCAAAACAAACCAATGTTTAACAGGCTTTATGACGGCACAATAAATGTTTATGACGCAAAAGCTACTGACTTTATTTTTGAAAGTCAACTAGGCATAATTGACGATAGCTCACTTTTAGTTGAAAATGTGCATTTTGCTGCAAACATAGGGCAAAGCTATTTAGTCTTTGATAAGGCAACCTTTGGCGGTAACTATGTATTAGCTGAAAACGCGAACATTGAAAAGATAAGCGCCAATGTTGAAAAGGTAGATATAATTCTTAAAAGCAATTTTGATGGCGAAAGTTGCATTATTACTGTGCTTGATAAGCAGTATGACGGCAACACAAATGCCATCATTGATATAAGCGCAATTGTATCTAAGTATGGCGCAATAGAAAACGCGCCACTTACCTTTTTGGGCGTGCCTAGCTATGAAAGCTTTTATGTTGACGCACTTCAAGCTTCTTTTGAAAGTTCATACGCTCAAGAAAATATTCCCATTAATTTAACGATAGTAGACCAAACCTATTTAGATAGATTTAATCCAAACATTTACGCAAAAGGGCTAATTTTTGGCAAAATTTACGCCAAGAAAGTTAATATTTTGCCATCGTCAGATATTGAAGTTGTGACAAAGACATATGACGCTACCTTAAGGGCAGATGTTGTTATTAATAGCGTTACCTTTGGCTCTGATATTCTTGCTCAGGACCAAGAAATAATGGCAAATAATCAAAATTTTGAGCTTTCTTATACTTTTGCTAACTTTGCAAATGCCAATGTTGGCATAAAAGAAGTTAGCGTAGGCGGATTTGTTTTGCGCAGCAAAAACCCCAAAGCTACAAAAGTTGTAAATAGCTATGAAGTAAATGACATAACGCTAAGCGGAGAAATTACGCCAAAAACTCTTAGCGTCAAAGACCAGTATATCCATATAATCGCTGGACAAAGTGTGCCCAAAATTACTATAAATGAAGTAGATGTTGACCTTTATTTATCCTATTATCATACACAAACTGATGCAGAAAACAGCATAGGGCAAATAGGGGACTTTGATACAAGCATTCAAGGCAACTATTATATTAGGGTAGAAGTGTCATTTAATGAGCAAAACTATGAAATTGAAGGTGGGTATAAAGTAATTCCGCTAGAAATTACCTCTCAAAAGAAAGCGCAAATGCTTACATTTAACTTAGATGAATTTAGCTATGAAAATCAAGAGTACGGCGTTTATTATAAAATGGCGATAGGCGGTAAATTTATACCAAACGCAGTTTCTATAAGCAGTTATCTTGGCGAAAGCTACTTAACGGGAATGCCTATTACATATGATGGAAATACAGGCGCAAAGCTTACCTATTCTCAAGGCGTATACACGGCAAGAGAACAAGGACTGGTCACTATAACAGCTAGGCAAGAAGGAAATGAAAATTACCTTGCTGCCCAGCCTGTTACTATAAAAATTCTTATAGTTGATGAAAAAATTACAGCAAATGACGATATTTCCTTCTTAGGTCAACTATATTATGGCGACTATGTTCCAAATATTACAGGCACAGCTTTATTTGGTGGACAAGAAGTTGGCGGTCAGTACATAAGAAAAGAACAAACAATGCAAGCTGGCAACAATGACTATTTTTATGATTTTGTTCCAAGTCAAAAGTATCTAGGTCAATATAGCGATATAAAAATTAATCTATACGCGCAAAAAGCAACGCTTAGACTTAACATAGCTAACTTAGTAAAAGATTATTACTCTGACATAAACTTGCTTCATTTTGCAACAATTAGGCTTATTAAAGGGGATAGAGAATATGAGCTAACACAAGATGTTTTCCCAAGCCTTAACTTAGAATTTGCCTTTTCTCACGACATAAAACTATTAGAACATTCTGAAAGCAGCTATACAATTGGTTTTAATAACAGCTACACTTATTATTTTACAGTGCTAGAAAACCAAAATTACAATGTAGAAATTGAAAATGCCACAACTAGCCTTGCAGTAAATTTAAGAGAGATAATTGTTAAGGTTATTGATTTTTCCAAAGAATATGGCGACTTTGGCTACAGTATTTTAGTTGACATAGAAAACTTAGACAATGAAGATGTTTCTCTTATAAAAGACAGTGTAATAATTACAGAGCAAGCAAAGCTAGATTCAAGCGTTGGGCGATATGTAATTATAGCAAAAGCTGATGGTGAAGCATTTGCAAACAAGTATGCCATAAGGACAATAAACGGCTTTATGGACATAACTAAAGCAAATATAGAATTTAGAGCAGATAATTTATCAAGTGTATATCTTGGTGAGCTATCAAGCCCTACCTTTACAGTGACAGGATTTTATTTAGAAAAAGATAAAGAATATTATTCTCAGTTTGTTGAGATTACGCATTCAGTTACTGCTAGCAGTAGTGTAGGTACATATCCTATAAAAATATCTTGTTCAACATCAAGTAAAAATTATGAGTTTTCCTTTGTATATGGCACTTATACCATAACGCCTGCCACTTTAACTGGCATTACTTTTTATGACCAAAACTTTGTCTATGACGGACAAACTCACTCATTAAGCATTGAGTACGACAAAGAAGTTTGGGGAGAATTAGAAGTTACTTACAGCGATTATGATATTTTGGAAATTGGCAGATACCCAATAACTGCTGTTGTTTCAAAAGAAAATTATAACAATCTTGTGCTTAACGCAATACTTACCATTTCGCCTCTTAGTTTGTCCACTTCCAGCAGTAAAACAACAGCAACTGTTACTATGCTAGGCAAAGATTTAACGGGCTTTGACCCAAGAGCAACTTTAATGCTTGTGCAAGACTTTAGTCAAAAAACGGTTGATGAATACTCGAAACACCTTGTCTCTCAAGACGATGTAGTAGAAAATGTACTAGGCGTTTATAATATGTTTTTAACAATAGATGGCGTAAAGAGGAGCCTTTACGGCCGCAATCAAATAAAAATAAAACTAGATGGCATAGGTTCTACATCGAAAGTAAGAGTTTTGGCAAATGTAGATGGAAATATTACAGAGATTAAGCATACATATCAAAATGGATATATTGTCTTTGAAACAGAAGCAATGGAATTTGCTCTATTAAAATCTGCGTCTGCATACACCAAAGACGGAGTTTCCCTTATCATTGGAATAGGTGTAGGAGTAGCAATACTTGTTATCTTTAATATTACATTTTTAGGGTATAGAAGCCAAACAAAACGCCAAAGAAAAAGACTAATACGCAAACATAAAAGGTGGGCGTAAATTAAATAAATAGCATACAAAAGGAGAATTATGACAGCACTTTTACACAAAATTTTCGGTACTGACCCAAATGATACCGAAGGAATGCAACCTAAGGAAGCACTTTCTTACAGCTTAGCTGGACTGGGACAAAATCTAATTTGCGGTTTGGTTGGCTCTTACATCAGTTATTATTTTACCAATGGTTTGTTGATTGCGCCATATACAGTAGGAATAATAATGCTAATAGTCCGTATTTTTGATGCGGCAAACGACCCTATTATGGGAAGCATAATAGATAGGACACGCTCTAAGCATGGCAAATGCCGTCCTTATTTGCTTTGGATGCCTATCCCTATTGCAATATCAACCGTTACGCTGTTTTTGCCCTTGTCGCCAAGCGCAACATCGACAGTGTGGACAATGTCTATTTTATACCTATTTTGGAGCGTATTATATACCATAGTGGATGTGCCGTATTGGGGGCTTGCGTCAGCAATGACAAGCGATACCAACAAAAGAGGCACAATGCTTACAGTAGCTAGGCTATTTTGTACAGTAGGCGGCGGAATTATATCTATACTAGTTCCCAATATATCAGGTTTTTGGATAAGAAATTATACAGATGCGTCAGGGGCTATCATTAAGGGTATGGAGGCAGACGCCGCTGCGGCGCTTAGAGCTAATTATTGGTGGCTAGCTATTATAATTGTTATAATTGCTACGCCTACCTTTTTTATTGGTTTTAAGTACACCAAAGAAAGATACTACAACGAAGGAGATGTTCGCTCTCTTGGGCAAAATTTGAAGCTAGTATTTAAAAACAAGCCGCTAATGCTCATTGTGCTATCTGGTATTTTAGGCAGTGGCAGAATGCTATATATGTATTCAGGAATTTATTTTGCACAATACAATCTAACAGCAATGAATGTAAGCTTTTTAGGTTGGCAGGGTACTGGATTGTTTACCATAATTACTTTATCCCTTGTGCCAGGCGGATTGATTGCGTCATTGCTTGTGCCGTGGTGCACAAAAAAATGGGGCAAGAGAAACACATTTGTGTGGTCACATATATTTGGCGCAGTTGTTATGTTTATAATGTACTTCGTGGGCTGGAGAAGCTCAGCGGGACTTATTATTAACCTAGCTGGACTAGTTCTGCTTGGCATACCGCAAGGCTTTGGAAATATTATATCTTATGCAATGATAGCAGATAGCGTAGATTACTTAGAGTGGAAAGAAGGAGAGCGCGCTGAAGGCATATGCTTTGCTATGCAAACCTTTATAAATAAAATAGGTATGGCAATAGGCGCAACAATTTCTTGTTTTGGACTGGGCTGGGCAGGCATAAACGCAGTCGACGCAAACACATTTACTTTAGGTGGTAATGAAAGGGGACTAAACATAATATTTATTGTGTCTGTGCTTATTCCTGCTATTAGTATGCTACTTGCAGCAGTTCCGCTATTTTTCTATGACTTTGATGAAAAGAAACAAGCGCTTGCAGTGGCAGAAATTGCAAAGAGAAAGGAGCTTCAAGCTTAAAAAAACAAGGCTTTTAAAGAGCAAAAAGGCGGTCAAAAATGCGTTGTCCGCCTTTTTTTATTATACTTTGATATAATTGCCAAATACTAAACTTTGTGATAAACTAACTCTATGGAAAAAATCATTGAAATAAAAAATGTCAGTTATGGCTACAAAACAGAAGATGGAGCAACTGAAGCTATTAGCGGAGTAACCCTTGATATTAAAAAGGGTTCTTTTGTAGTTTTTTTAGGGCATAACGGCAGCGGCAAGTCCACGCTTGCAAAGCTTTGCAATGGTTTTTTATTGCCTGACAGCGGCGATGTGTTGGTAAATGGCATAAATACAAAAGAAGAAAAGCATATATATCAAATAAGAAGCACAGTGGGGCTTGTTTTTCAAAATCCCGACAACCAGATGGTAGCATCAATAATAGAAGACGATATTGCCTTTGGGCCAGAAAATTTAGGTGTGCCAAGGCAAGAGATTATTGAAAGAGTGGATTGGGCATTAGATGTTGTAGGAATGAGTTCTTACCGCACGCATACCCCTTTTAAGTTAAGCGGCGGGCAAAAACAGCGTATAGCGATAGCTGGCATTTTGGCAATGCACCCTAGCGTGCTTATACTAGATGAAAGCACAGCAATGTTAGATCCTAAGGGCAGAAAGGAAGTGCTAGAAACTATTAAAAGGCTTAATAAAGAGCAAAAAATAACCGTTATATTAATCACTCATTATATGGATGAAGCGCTGGACGCTGATAAAGTAGTTGTGCTAAACGAAGGCAAGGTACTGCTTTCGGGTACGCCAAGAGAAATTTTTAGTAAAAAAGAAATAATAAAAAAGACAAAGCTTGAGTTGCCTATTGCAACATATGTATCAAGCAAACTTGTAGGAAACGGGTTAAATGTGCCGCTTAGCCTAACAGATAATGAGCTTGTGGAGGGGATATGTCAATTAAGGTAAACTCCCTTTCATATACTTATAGCAAAAAAACACCCTATCAAAAGCAAGCGCTTGACAATGTATCCTTTGTAATAAACGAAGGGGAATTTGTGGGTATAGTTGGCGCAACTGGCAGCGGAAAATCAACTCTTATACAGCACTTTAACGGATTAATTAGATTGCAAAGCGGTGAGCTTAAAGTGCTAGATATTGATTTAACTGCAAAAAAACCTGACCTAAAACGCTTGCGCAGCGGTATAGGAATGCTTTTTCAGTACCCAGAATATCAGCTGTTTGCCGATACCGTTTTGGACGATGTAATGTTTGGCCCGCTTAACTTTGGCATATCAAAAGAGCAGGCGTTAAAGCAGGCAAAAGACGCAATTGAAATGGTGGGGCTTGATTTTGAAGAGATAAAGGACCGTTCGCCACTAGAAATTAGCGGGGGGCAAAAGCGAAGAGTTGCAATAGCAGGTGTGCTTGCTTACAAACCAAAAATTCTAGTGCTTGACGAACCTACCGCAGGGCTTGACCCAACAGGTAAAAGAGAGATGCTAAACCTTATATCTAGTTTAAGGAAGGACGGCAAGACAGTTATTATGGTAAGTCATAATATGGATGAGATAGCAAAGTATGCTAAAAGAGTAATTGTGCTTTATAATTCCCGTCTATTATATGACACAACGCCAGCTAAGCTTTTTTACTCTTATGATATAGAGTCGCTAGGCCTTGACTTGCCCCATGTTGTAAAAATTGTAAAAGGCCTTAGTGAAAAAGGCATAGAGCTTGGCAAAGAAATAGTAACTGAAGAAGAGCTAGTTGCAAAGCTTTTGGAGTATTTTAGGTAAAATATGAGAGATATAACATTTGGCCAGTATTATCCTAAAGATTCTTTTGTTCATAGGCTTGACCCTAGAACAAAGCTTATAATAAGCATTATTTATATTGTGGCTATATTTTTATGCAAATCATACCTTGCCTTTTTGGTGTGCTTCTTGTTTTTATCAACTTGCATTTTGGCGTCCCAAATACCCGTTTTTAGCATCCTAAAGACAGTAAAAACAGTGCTTTTTATACTTATCATTACTGTCATTATTAACTTGTTTTTTTATACAGACGGCAAAGTTTTGGTGTCATTTTGGAAAATAAAAATAACAGTTGACGGCGCTATTTTTGCCTCATTTATGGCAATGCGTCTAATCTTTTTGGTGGTGGGAACAAGTCTTATTTCTCTAACCACAACGCCTATGAATTTAACCGATGGCATGGAAAGTTTGATGAAACCACTTAAAGCAATAAGGTTTCCTGTGCATGATGTCGCTATAATAATGAGTATTGCGCTAAGGTTTATCCCTACTCTTATGGAAGAGATAAACAAAATAATAATGGCGCAAAAAGCGCGCGGCGCAAGCTTTGATAACGGCAGTTTATTAAAAAGAGCAAAAGCGCTGTTGCCTGTTTTAATTCCTTTATTTGTTTCAACTTTTCGCATTGCGGACGAACTAGCATTAGCGCTTGATGCAAGGTGTTATAACGCAACGCCAAACCGCACTAAAATGAAACAGCTTCATTTTAAATGGCAAGACCTATTTGCTTTTTTATTTACCCTAGCATTTTTAGCTGTAATCATACTAATTAAAATAGGAGTGGTAGCTTGGTAAATTGCTCATTGCGTAAAATTCTTTTAACGGTGGAGTACTTTGGAAAAAACTATGCAGGCTGGCAATGCCAAAAAGGGCAGCAAAGCGTGCAGGGCGTGCTAGAAGAAAAACTTTCTAAAGCGCTTAATCAGCAGATAAAAGTTTATGGCAGCGGCAGAACGGACGCTAAAGCGCACGCGCTTGGGCAAAGAGCGCACTTTTTTTATGCTGGCAATATGCCGTGTGAAAAAATAGCGTCTGCTGTCAATTGCCATTTGCCCGACGACATTCGCATAACGGAGTCAGTAGAAATTTTTGATAGTGATTTTCACGCTCAATACTCAGCAAAAAGTAAGACTTATATGTATAAATTTTATATCTCAAGAACGCTTAGTCCTATCCGCAATTTAACGGCGGCTCAAATTCCTTGCCATGAAAGCAAAGTAGATTTTGAAAAAATGCAAAGAGCAGTAAAAAACCTAATAGGCACGCACGATTTTAAGGGGTTTTCATCTGTGGGGAGCGGCATTAAAAACACAGTTAGAACTATTTTTGACGCATCTCTTACAAAAAAAGATAATGAAATAACCTTAGTTATAAAGGGCAATGGATTTTTGTACAATATGGTAAGAATAATAGCTGGCACTTTGGTATGGATAGGTATAGGGCGATTAGGTGAAGACGCAATAGAAAAAACATTGCAATCAGGTCTTAGAAAAAACGCAGGAAAGACCTTTCCTGCTCATGGACTTACTTTGCTAAGTGTAGAGTATTAAAACCCTTATTTTTCTTCTTCTAGCTTTAAATCTTCTTCGCTAATTTCTTCCGCGCTTTGCTTAACTTTAGCGTTTATACTTTCTAGCGGATATTTTTTTATCTCCACTTCGCCGTCAGGCATAGTAAAGCGAAGAGTAACTTCCCGCCTTAAAATATCGTTGTTTATAACAACTCCTTCGCCGTCTGGCGTCGTTGCAACAGAATTTACTTTTGGCATCTTTTTATACATATCTTGATAATAGCTGTTTTCAAATTTTAAGCAGCACATTAACTTGCCGCAGCAGCCGCTAAGTTTTTGGGGATTAAGGCTAAGACCTTGAATTTTTGCCATTTTGATAGATACTTTTTCAAAGTCTTGTAAAAAGGTAGCGCAGCAGCAAGGACGACCGCAAGCGGCCAGCGCTCCGCGCATTTTTATATCATCTCTTTCATAAATTTGTCTAAGCTCTATTCGAATGTGAAATACGCTTGCAAGGTCTTTTACAAGCTCTCTAAAGTCTACCCTGCTTTCAGCTGTGAAGTAAATAATAACTTTTTGCCTATCAAAAGTGTATTCAGCGTCAACAACTTTCATATTTAGTTTGTGAGCATTGCTTTTTTCTATGGCAATTTTCATAAGATAATTGCGCTTTGATAAATTTTCTTCATGCCTTTTTATATCTTCAGGTGTTGCCTTTCTAATTACTTCTTTAAGCGGCGCTACTATTTCAGACTCTGGCACTTCTCTGTTTGCCATAGCAACTTTTCCAAACTCAACACCCCTTACTGTTTCTGTTATTACTCCGTCATTTTCTTCAAAGATTATGTCCTTTGGGGAAAAATAATACAGTTTGCCTGTGCTTTTAAATTGCACTCCTATTACTATTGCCATTTATATCTTGCCTCCAATAAATCAAACATTACTTTTTCTGCTACGCTTGTTGAGCTGACATTAAATTTTAGGCGTTCTCTTGCGTCGTTTATAGCGTTAAGCGCCATAGAAGCTCCAGCAAGAGTAAAGCTTTTTGCCAATAGATTTAAATCATAATCTCTATTAAGCGTCAAAAGGTCTATATTGCTTTTTGCAATTATTTTCATTATGTCACTTAAAAAAATCTCCAAAAACTCCAAGGAGAGCAAAATATTTTCTTTGCTAAAGATATCCTTGTATAGATGGTCTATGATTTGAGAAGAATTTTTTAAGCTAATAAGTGTATTAAAAGTTTCTTCATATACATATTTATAATTTTGGTCACCAACAAACAGCATAGCTTTTTCCAAGCTTCCCATAGCATAGCTTGCTGCTTCTTGACTGACAATCTCATCATATCCTAATTCAACTAGTTCATTATATATAGCGCGCGATGTGAGCGGCTCAAGAAAAATATGCTTGCCCCTTGATTTTATAGTGCTAAGCAGTCCAGCTTCATTAGACACACCTAAAAATATTGTGACATATTTTGGCGGTTCTTCATAGGTTTTTAACAGCTTATTTTGCGCTCTTGGGTCTAGTAAGTTGGCGTTATCTATAAAATAAAACTTTCTATCGCCCTCAATGGGCAAAATGTGTGTATCTTCAGCAAGCTCATTTATGTCGCTTACTCTTATTTTGTTTTTCCCGTCCAATACCTTTACGCTAATGTGATTGTTGGACGCAATTTTTTTGCACGCTGTGCAAGTTTGGCAGCTAGATGGGCAAAAATAAGATGTAATAAACTTTGTGAAGGCGGTTTTGCGCAAGTTTTCATCTAAGCTTACAATAAGATATGCATGGTTTATTAAGCCGCTTTTTAAGTCAGCTAATAAGTTTTGATAGCCTAAATTTGAATCAAGTAAACTTAAGTTCAAGTTATTATGCCCCTTTTGCGCAGCTCATCTATTATGCTTTGCGATGTTAATAGTTTGTCTTTTTGGGGAATTATGTTTATATACCTTGAGCTATATTTTTTGCTAAGGTCTAAAAAGCCTTTGTAAACTGCTTGGTGAAAAGCGTTATCTTCCTTTTCCATGCGGTCATTCAAAATAACTTTACCTTTTTGTTTGCGCCAAGAGTGTTCAGGGTTCATATCTAAAAAGACAGTAGCTTGAGGCATACAGTTTTCCACAGCATATTTATTTATGTTTAGCACTGTTTCTTGTCCAAGCTGCCTTGCATATCCTTGATAGGCAAGAGAACTATCTAAATATCTGTCGCATATAACAAGCTTTCCCCTTTGCACAGCAGGCAAAATGACCTTATTTATATGGTCGCTCCTTGCCGCGGCAAAAAGGTTGGCTTCACAGTATATATCCATTTCGTTAGTCAAGATAAGCTCTCTTATCTTTTCAGCTAGCGGCGTGCCCCCTGGCTCTCTTGTAAGAATAAAATCTTGATTGGTACTAGTTAGGTATTCAGTAAGCATTCTTACTTGCGTTGATTTGCCCACGCCTTCGCAACCTTCAAAAGTTATAAAGCCTTTTATTATTTTCATACATTCCTCTTAAATTACCTTAGAGTATTATTTTACCACATAAAAGCCACTATTTACAAGAATTTAAAATAAATAGCACTCATAAAAAAAGCTTCCATAATTATGGAAGCTGTAAGTTAGCATTTTTAGTTGTTTGTTTTTGGCTTCATGGTAGGGAATAACAATACATCGCGTATGCTATAGCTGTCTGTTAGCAGCATAACAAGCCTGTCTATGCCTATTCCTAATCCGCCTGTTGGCGGCATGCCATACTCTAGAGCCGTTACAAAGTCATCGTCTGTCATTTGCGCTTCGTCGTCGCCTTTTGCTCTTTCTAAAGCTTGCTGTTCAAACCTGCTCTTTTGATCAATAGGGTCGTTAAGTTCGCTAAAGGCGTTACCCATCTCCCTTGCCATTATGAAAAACTCAAATCTCTCTGTAAGTTTTGGGTCGCTTGGCATACGCTTTGCAAGCGGACTTACTTCAACAGGGTAATTTATAATAAAAGTAGGTTGAATTAAATGCTGTTCTATCTTGCTGTCAAAGACTTCATAAAGGGCGTTGCCCCAAGAGATGTCTTTATCTAGCTCTATGCCAATTTCTTTTGCTTTTTCAATGATAGTTGGTATATCAAGAGTGTCAAAATCAATGCCAGTGTATTGTTTTACGGCGTCAACCATAGTAATTCTAGGCCATTTGCCGCCAAAATCAATCTCTGTGCCTTGGTAGGTAAATTTTGTTGAGCCAAACACTTGCAAAGCGCACTCTTTAAGCAATTCTTCAGTGATATCCATCATATCGTTATAGTCAGCATACGCTTGATAAAGCTCAATTGTGGTAAACTCTGGGTTGTGCTTCATGCTCATGCCTTCATTGCGGAAAAGCCTGCCTATTTCATAAACTTTATCAAATCCACCTACAATTAGGCGCTTTAGATAAAGCTCTGGCGCAATGCGCAGATACATATCTAAATCAAGGGTATTGTGGTGAGTGATAAAAGGCCTTGCGTTTGCGCCGCCTGGAATGGTGTTTAGAATAGGTGTTTCTACTTCTATAAAGCCTTTTTTGTCTAAGAAATTGCGAATGGTGGATATTATTAGGCTGCGCTTTTTAAATGTATCCATAACTTCGGGATTTGCTATAAGGTCAACATAGCGTTGACGATAGCGAAGCTCAGTATCGGTAAGACCGTGGAATTTTTCAGGCAGTGGAAGAAGCGCCTTGCTTAGCAAACTAACCTTTGTTGCCTTTATGGAAATTTCTCCCATATTAGTGGTAAAAACTTCTCCCTCTACACCTAAAATATCGCCAATATCCCATTTTTTAAATTGGTTATATTCATTTTCGCCAAGGCCGTCGCGTCTAAAATAAACTTGAATTTTTGTACCTGAGTCCAATAAATGACCAAAACTTGCTTTGCCCATTATGCGACGGGAAACAAGTCTGCCTGCTATCTTTACTATTTTGCCTTGATAAAAATCATAGTTAGAAAGAATGTCTTTTGCGTATACATTTTTGTCAAACTTAGTAATTGCATAGGGGTCAAAACCGCTCTCTCTCATTTCAGCTAGCTTATTGCGTCTAACCACAGCTTCATTTAAGTCGGTTTTTTTAGTCGAATTTTGTTCGTTAGTGTTCATTTTACTCCTTATAGGTCGCTGCACATTTCTATGGACTTAATAGTTACCGAATACTTGCCGCCAGGCGTTTTAACTTCTACTGTTTCACCTATTTTTCGTCCTTCTATAGCGCTGCCTAGAGGGCTTTTAATGCTTATTATGTTGCGTCTGCTGTCAGCTTCTAGTGAGCTTAGCACAGTGTAGGTGTCTATATCGCCGTCTTCGTCTTCTACGGTAACGACTGTGCCAATTCCTACCCTATCAGTATTAACTTGCGCTGCAGTAAGTATGTTTAAGTTTTTAAGCAGTTCGCTTAATTTAGCAATTTCTTCTTCGTTGGCAACTTGAGCGTCCTTAGCAGCGCTATATTCTGCGTTTTCGCTTAAATCTCCAAACTCTTTTGCTCTTTTTATAGCTTCGCTTATCTCTTCGCGCTTAGTTCTTTCTAGGTAGTTTAGCCTGTCCTCTATCTCCTGGAATTTTATCCTTCTAACCAGCTCAACAGCCATATTTCCTCCAAATTATATAAATATAAAGTTTTAGATAGTATAGTACATATTAAAAAATATGTCAAAGGTTTTGGACCAAGCCACTATCTCATTCTTTTAAGCTATGATTAGAGTTAATAATATTATACTTTATTATTGAAAAAATACGCGTTATGTGGTAAAATTATCAGCATATGAGGTGAGAATATGACAAAAATTAATAAAAATTTGCAAATAGAAGTTAATGCTAGAGCAAACAATGACAATATTATTGAAGGCAAAGGGTATAGAATAACTCTTATAACGCCTAGGCTTGTCCGTGTAGAGAGCCAAAGAGAAAACAAGTTTTTAGACCAAGCCACTCTTTGTTTTTGGAACAGAGATTTAGGCAAAGTGGAACACGAAGTAAATAAAATCGGTAATGTTTTGGAGATAAAGACAGAAAAAGCAGTATTTTATTTTAACGAAAGAAGCAAAAGAATAACAAAAGTTAATTTAGAGGGCAAAATTATCCCTTGCACAAACCGCGGTAACTTACTTGGCACGGCAAGAACACTGGATATGAACTTTGGCTATAAGAAATTACAGAATGGAATTATCAGCAAAAAAGGGGTTTCTATTGTAGATGACTCTGGAAGCTTAATCTTTACAGGAAGTGAAGTAAAAGCAAGGTCAATTAAACAAAAAGATATGTACATCTTTGCTTATGGTAAAGATTATAGGCAAGCTGTTAAAGACTTTTATAAGATAGCAGAACAAGTGCCGCTTCTGCCTAGATTTGCCCTTGGCAATTGGTGGTCTAGGTATAAAGCCTACACCCAACAAGAGTATATGGACCTTATGACGCGGTTTGAAAATGAAGACATTCCTTTTACCGTTGCCACTGTGGATATGGACTGGCACTGGGTGGATATAAATAATAAATTTGGTTGCAATTTTAGAAAGCCACAACCATTTCAGCCTGCAGGCTGGACAGGTTATAGCTGGAATACTGACTTGTTTCCAGACAGACAGTTCTTTTTAGACTGGCTGCACAGCCATAACTATATCATTACGCTTAACTTGCACCCAGCTCAGGGAGTAAGGTACTTTGAAGATATGTATGAAACAATGGCTACAAAAATGGGCATAGACCCTACCACCAAGCAAACTGTTAAGTTTGACATAACCGACCCTAATTTTATAAATAATTATTTTGAAATCTTGCATCATCCTTACGAAAAGGAAGGCGTTGATTTTTGGTGGATGGACTGGCAACAGGGCAAAAAGAGCGCAATAAAAGGATTAGACCCGTTATGGTCATTAAATCATTATCACTTTTTAGACAATGCAAAAGATGGCAAGCGACCAATGCTTTTAAGCCGTTATTCCGGGCTTGGCGCGCACAGATACCCAGTAGGGTTTAGCGGCGACACTGTGGCAAACTGGTGTTCGCTTAAGTTTCAGCCGTACTTTACAGCAAACGCAGCAAACGCAGGCTATGGCTGGTGGAGTCATGACATAGGCGGACATACTTTTGGCGTAAAAGATGATGAACTATATTTGCGCTGGTGTCAGTTTGGCGTATTTAGTCCTATAAACCGTTTGCATTCAACAAGTCACGACTTGCAAGGCAAAGAGCCATGGTTTTGCCGTGATGAAGTTAAAAACATCGTTAGCGACTTTTTGCGCTTAAGACATAAAATGCTGCCCTATCTATACACTATGAACTATCGTTCTCACAAAGAAGGAATAGCTATTTGCGAACCAATGTACTATAGCTACCCTGATTGTGAAGAAGCATACACTGTAAGAAATCAATATATGTTTGGCAGTGAGCTTTTAGTAGCGCCTATTGTCAGCAAAAATCTTAAAGAATTAAATAAAGGCAAAGTGGAAGTTTGGCTGCCAAAGGGAAGATATACAGACATTTTTACAAGTAGAGTTTATAATGGTGATAGGTATGTCACAATGTTTAGAGATTGGACAAGCATACCAGTACTAGCAAAAGAAGGGGCAATTATACCTTTTGGCAATTATGCCAAGAATGAGTCAGATAACCCCTCTGTTATGGAGCTATATGTCTATCGCGGTAACAACTCTTTTACTTTATATGAAGATGATGGCATAACAAATGATTATAAAGATGGCAAAGCTGCTTTTACCACATTTAGCGTAAATGAAGAAAATACAAGTGTTAGCTTTACCATTGATAAGGTGGCGGGGGACAGCAAAGCTACTTGCGTAAAAAGAACATATCATATAAAGTTTAGAGATATAGTTAGCGCAAAAGTAAGTTTAGAGATAAACGGCCAAATCAAAGAAATAGAGTTTAGTCAAGATATTGCAGTTACAATAGAGCCAACCGACACTGTAAAAATAAAGCTAGAAAATTGTACTTTCTTAACAAATCCTAGTCAAATTGAGAGCGCGAAAGAAATTTTAAGCCGCTATCAAAGGGGTAATTTATCTAAAATGATTATGTATAGAGGCATGGGTAAAATAACTGATACTGAAGAGTTTAAGAAAGCACTTAAGACATCTACATTCCCATACATAATAAAACTTGCTTGTCAAGAAGTTATGGAAAATTAATAAGAGTAATAATAAAAGAAAAAGCGTAAAACAGGCGTTTTACGCTTTTTTTATGCCTTGTAAAGCTAGGTAGCCCTCTAAATTATCTTTATAGCTTATACGCGCGTATTTTGCATTAAGGTAGTCCATAACGCTAAGCATTAACAGTCCGCCAAAGGGCAAGGTCTTGGTCTTATCTGGGTGCATGCCTACAATGTTTATTCTGTCTTTAGTCGGCGTGTTTATTATCATTTCCACTGTGTTTTTGATATCGTCATAGTTAAATACAAAATTGTGGACAGCGCTTACATTAGCATAATCAAATTGTAAAAACACCGTAGCTAAACTTTGCGCTGTGCCGCCTATTGCAATAAGTTCATCAAATTTTGCAACCTTGCCATACTCATTTACTGCTTTTTTCAATTGCGCTTTTGCCTTGTCAAAACTGTCAAAGCAATTAAACAACTTTACAGAGCCATACCTTAATGAGTGGCTATAAAAAATGTTTTCATAATCTCCAACAACAAGTTCGCTAGACGCGCCGCCTATGTCAAGGACTGCTTGAATTCCGCCTGTATAGGCTCCCAAAAATGCTATTTTAGATTCCGTTTCCGCGCTTATTATGTCAACTGTAATATTTTCTTTTTGTAACATTTGACAAAATTTATCGCTGTTTTTTGCTCTTCTTAATGCTTCTGTTGCAAAGACAAAGACTTTTCTAGCGCCTAAGTTTTTTGCAAAATTATGATATGAAATAACGGCGTCAAGAGTTTTTTGCATAGGCTCATCTTTGAGCATACCTGTTTCAAAGAGCTGGTAACTTAGTTTTGTTACTTTGCTATACTTTACGCCATTTAATAAAAGTCTTACAGAGTTGCTGCCAATGTCAATTACGCCAATCATTCAAAAAGCTCTTTATTGTTGCGAATTTTTACCTTCACCGCCTGCAAAATATTATCTATTTTTTTAAGCGGCATATTTACTTTTTTGGAAATCTCAGAATAGGCATAGCCGTCTAAGTAGTACTTTAATACTTTAAGCTGGCTAGGTTTAACAAGGTGTTTTAGCTTGCTGTAAAACATTTCGGTATCTTCTAGCTTTGTGTAATAATCGATAGGGTCTGTGCCGCCAATGTCGGCGATATTTTCGTCTAAGTCGCTAAAGCTGACCGCTTCGTTTAAAGCTTTGTGTTTTGCCCTTGATGACGCTCTTATGGCGTCTAATATTTGACTAGATACGCAAATGGAAGCAAAGCTGGTAAAATTGTCATTCTTTTTTTCGTCAAAATTGCGTATTGCTTTAACTACGCCAAGAAGCCCCTCTTGCAATAAGTCGTCAAAAGTTCCATAAGTTAAAAAATATCTTCTTGCTTTACTTCTTACTAGTCCGCGATAGCGTTTTAACAGTATTTCCATACTGCCTGTGTCGCCTTCTTGGGCTTGTTTAACTAGTATAAGATCATCAAGCTCTTGTTTGTTCATTTTACGCTTTTCCTTGAAAGTATTTTTGTCTTACGCATTCATAAAGCACAGCTCCAGCAGCTACGCTTGCGTTTAGACTGTTTACCATGCCCAGCTGGGGCAGGCTTATTACTCCGTCGCTTAGTTTTTTGGTTAGGTGGCTTACACCTGCGCCTTCATTGCCTATTACAAAGGCAATGTCGCCTGTTAGGTTTGTCTTGTATATATCATCGCCTTTAGCGTCTGTGGCAAATACTGTAATTCCCATTTCTTTTAGCTCTCTTATAACATCGTTAAGGTTGTTGACTTTTGCTATTTTGACATGGCTACTTGCGCCGCTGCTTACTCTAACGACGGTATCGGTTACGCCGCAACAGCGGCGGCGGGGGATAATTATGCCGCTTGCGCCAACGCAGTCTGCCACTCTAATAATTGCGCCTAAGTTATGGGGGTCTTCAATAGAATCTAGTAAAATAACTATTAAGTCCTTGCCGTCTTTCTTTTTTAAAATATCATCGACATTGGAATACTTAAACTCTGTCGCTATTGCTATAACTCCTTGGTGATTGCCTTTTTCGCTTAGCCTATCAAGCGCTTTTTTTTCCACATATTGCACTGATATCTTTTTTTCTTGGCACATTTTTATAATTGCGCTAAAGTTAGATGTATAAGCTGATTTTAGCACCAGAACTTTTTCTATGGTGGTGTTGCCTTTTAAGGCTTCGTTAACGGCATTTTTTCCTTCTATTATCATAAACTCTCCTTGAAAAACTAAAGTTGTTAGTTTTTGCTTATGGTTTTTTCTTGCCCATAAACAAAATTAAGTATTTGGCCAAGCCTTTTATTTTGCCCGCTTAGATATAAAAATCCAATCACTCCTTCAAAAGCTGTGGCAAGCTTGTACTCCATCAGCGACGCGTGCTTTGGAATATTGTTGCATTTTGCATTTTTGCACTTGCGATATATAAAATTTTCGTCGTCATTAAAGATTTCAGTAATTTTTTTAACTGCGGCAGCTTGAGCGCTGGCGCATACCATTTTGCACGCACTAGAGTGCAAATCGTTTAGGTTATACTGATGTGAAAAAGAAAGCATAGTCCTTACAAAAAGAGTATGCACTCCGTCGCCTATTAGGCTAAGCACCTGGGGGTTATAGTCAAAAAGCTGGCGTTTTTCTATTGCAACACAAGATACTGGCAGGTAATTTTGCATGGTTTTATTATATATTAAGACTTTAAATATTACAAGTGTCTTATTGACAAAATACTTAATTAGTTATATATTATTTATGTATGAAAAGACAAGCATTATTAAAGATTTTATTAATAGTAGCGTGCATCCTTGCTACAGTGTTTGTAATAACTGGCTGTACAGACAAAGGTTTGCTCGATGAAAACTATGTAGAGGTGGACAGCCTTAGGGTTGAAGATGCTACCATTTATTTATCCCCATCGGGCGAAACATCAAGGTATCAGCTAAATGTGGAAATTTTGCCGCACAATGCTACAAATGTCAATCTTACATATTTTATTCCAAGCCAATATTTAGAATATGTCACCGTAGACAATAATGGGCTTATAACAGCGACAAAGGAGCCAGAAGAAAATACGCGGATTCCTTTAATTGTAACTTCTACAAGCAATAAAAATGCCACACTTACGCTAGGGCTTATTATTGAATACGCCGAAGTGGAAAGAATAGAGTTTATAGAAAACAATTTAGAGATTGATTATAGAAGTCAACCTTTTCAGCTAGGCATAAAATATTATCCTTATCATGCTCAAGACGGTAGGAATATAACTTATAGCTCCTTAGACCCTACTGTTGCAACAGTGGACCAATCAGGAATGGTTACTCCGCTAACGCCAGGACACTTTACCATTGTTGCTGTTAGCAGGACTATGTCGGGCAAGGAAAGGAGCGCGCATTTCCATGCCAGAATAAAGTATGCAAAGAGCCGATTTAGTTTAGATGTAAGCGACATTGCGCCAAAGTATAAGCAGACAATAGGCGGACCTGCACAACCTATTACATTTACCCTTTCTAGTTTAGAGCCTCACGCCGACCCTGACCCTAGAATACAGTGGTATGTCAGCGGTGAAAGAATAACGGAAATGGATAACCAGTGGCAATACCCCCATGTGCCATCATTAAGCACAGTAGGCAGCTATAATGTTGTGGTAAAAGTGCTTTGCGAAGGGGAAGATGAGCAAACCTTTACCAGTGAAAGAATATATATCTACAACGAATTTTCAGGATTTGATTTTGTTTCCGCCAATGAGAGCAGTATTTATGATAATTACCTTTATGGCGAAACAGTAACCTTTGAAATTACTTCAACTGGGCATGGAGTAGACCACTTTAAGTGGTATCTAAAGAGAATAGGACAAAGCGGTCAAGGCGTATTTGTCGCAAACACTCAAGGCACATCGCCACACCTTACCAAAAGGCTTAATATAGATGGCGATTATGAATTAAGCGCAATAGGGTGCAACAGCCAGGGCGATAAGATAGAGGGGCAAGAGCATACCTTTAAGTTCAATGTAAATAGATTTGTGCAAGACGATACCATAATTTTAACGCCAAGGGTGTTAAATGACGGCATACCGCCAGAAAGCTATAACTGGTATTTATATAAGTGCGATGAAAATGGCCAAATAACAGACCAGTATGAAACGCTTAACATAAACAATCCAAATGTTGTTATCTCAGGGCATACTCTTTACTATAAACTTTCCCAAAGCCAAGAAGAAATAATTGTCATAAAGGCAAAAGGCGTACTTGAGGGTAAAGTTGCAAAGGTGGCGGGACAAGATTTTGAATATCAAACAAAGGCTATAAAAATTTATAAAAATAATGCTGAATATTTAGCATCTAACCCAAATGACATTGTAGATAGCAGCGATATAAGAAACTATAAGTATGTTGCAAGAACGGACACAACTATAACGGACCTAATTATTGATGGCGTTTCTCAAACAGATGGATATAAGCCAATAATTTATTGGAGCGCTGTAAATGGACTTGATGCGTACATAGTTGAAGTTACAAAAGAAAATGGCGAAGTGATGCTATTTAACAGCACAGATTATGCCCACTTTGGACACAACTATTGCATAGTGCAGTCCTTTGTTACGCTAAAAGATAAGTTTAGCGTAAGAGTTAAGCAAAAAGGCGGACAATATACTCCTTACTATTACTATGGCTATGATGCAAAACCAGGAGATAATAAAGAGTATTATTTCGCATCAATAAGAGAAAATCACTTTATATATTTGCAGCCTTATGCCGACATTGTTGCAAATGGCTATATACGCTCTATTAAAGAATTAGGCGCTATTTTAGATTATATTGCGCTGTATGAGCCAGGCTTAAGCGACAATAGCATGATTGGGGTCACCTATGGGGTTTCTATAATAAATGGACAACACATAGAAACTTTTGATAGAAAGTATTCCTTTAAGATTTACATGGAAGTAAACTTCAGCCAATATGAAATATACTACCCAATAAGTGTAAATTTAGATGGCCTAGATGAAATTTATATAAACTTATATATGTCTTTGCAAGCGGCACAAAACGCTTACTGCGAAACGGGCGATATGCGCGTTAATTTAGATTATGACATAACGGACGGCGGATATTATATACACCTTTATAAAAATTTAAACTCAGACAATCTTATTCCGCCAGAGACGCCAGGGCAAGAGAGTGAGCAAGTAACCAGTCATTATTCTCTTACACCTTATGGCAGTAAAAATGGCAATTTTGCAATAAACAACAAGCCGTCTAGCAGAGTTTGGACGACAGACCAGCTTTATACCGCGGCAGAAAGCGGTAAGCAACCATTGCCGCAAACTGATGTTACAAGCAGAGTTTATAATGTCGCAAAAAGCGTAGTAAATGAGATTATTGGAAAAGATATGACAGACCTTGAAAAAGTGCTTGCATTTTATGACTGGCTCATCTTAAATGTAGAATATGACTATCAGGCAATGGAAACAGTTAATTATTCTAATGAAGAAGCCTACAAGTATCAGGCTTTCCATTTAGAAGGCGTATTTATTAGCTACAAAGCGGTATGCGACGGCTTGGCAAAGGCAATGAGCCTACTTTGCTGGATAGAGGATATACCTTGCTACAAGGTATCAGGCTATGTATATAATAAGTCGGGCGGTACAGGCCATGCGTGGAATAAAGTTTATGTTGACGGCAAGTGGTATATGGTTGACACCACTTGGGGAGGCACAACGCTGCACGACAGCATAAATTATAAATTCTTTTTAATGACAGATAATGAGTTCCTGTCTTATTATAGCTATAACTCTCAAAGACCGCTAATTTTTGGAGAGTATCAAAGCGCCACAAGCTATTATAATTATTATGCAAACACATTTATTAACGGCTATGACACCTATATAAGCTCAATAGAAGAGTTTGCAATTTTGCTAAACAGCTTTGAAGAGATTACAGAAAGTATAAGCGTACAAGTAAGACTTGCGGATCCCCTTGTTCTTCAACATAGTCTTGTAGAGATTGTAGGCAATGTAAGAGTTATGCTTGAGGGCAACAAAACCCTTGCAAATACCTTTGAAGCGCATGGCAATACCATTTTGATAGTCACTTTAGAGCCAACAGATTAGGGAGATAATATGGCATACAATGTAAGGTTTGACACTTTGTTTTTAGGTCGAGTGATTACCCTTGATAACGGCAACATTGAATTTAGCGTAAGTTTAGATGTTGGGCCAAGAATAATTAGTTTTAAAAAGCTTAACGGCTTTAATATAATGTTTCAAGATAAACAAGACCAAATCAATAAAGATTGTTCCAAAGTTTATGGTAAGGGCAGTATGTGGCACATTTATGGCGGACATAGATTGTGGCTTAGTCCAGAGAACCTATCTACATATTTTCCCGATAATGAACCAGTTTGTTATGAGCTTACAAAAATGGAATTTTAGTCTATCAAAAAAAATGGAGCATAGCTAAAGTTCAGCCAAAGATATTAATAGAATTTGCAGGAGAACACAGCTTAAGAATTACTCATAAAGCGCAAAATTTAGGTCAAAAAAGACAGCTATGCTTGTGGGCTTTGACGGTGCTAAAGGCAGGGGGAGAAATGACTTTTTCTTTGTCCAAAGAAGAAACTGGATTTTTGCCAAATAGAAATATTGTTTGGTGGCCATATTCTAAAACAGACGATAAAAGAATAAGGGTAGATAACTACAACATTTGGGCGAACTCTGACATTCGGGAGCCCAATCCTTGCAAAATAGGAGCATATAACAGCAATATTGTTATAAAATATACGCTTGAGGAAAACGGCAAAAAAGCTGTATTTGTCAAAAAAGCATTAGGTGAAGATGGCAAAAATTATCCCGATTTTCACTGCAATTTTGAATGTTATTTTAATGATAAAATTCATGAAATAGAAACGCTGTCTTGCATAAAAGAAGTGGAAAATGATAATGAGCTTGAGCATATAGAATATTGGGAAATTTATTAAGCTAATAAGAGTGGTTTTTGTTTTTTCAACCTTAATTTTTTATAATTTTTAGCCGAAATAGCGTAAGAATTTTTTTCTTTTCGTTTTATCGGCAAAAGCAAAAAATTCATAATATATATAATATAATAATTGTTACATAAAAAAACGCGCATAGTTATTGACAATGCGCGCCTTCAGGAGTATAATGAATTTACATAGGGCTGGGGTAAGTATGCCCTTTTGCCGTAAACAGACAGGAGCGTATAGTGCGAAGACATAGACTGTTCAAAATTTTAATATTAGTCTTTTGTATAGCCTTAATGGCCAGTCTTGTCGCGTGCTCAGAAAGACCGCAAACGGATACAGATACAGGCAAAGGGCCTATCATTGACAGCGGGCCTACCAACCGCTTAGTTTCTGTCAGCAAAGCTACGGCTTGGGATTACATAAGCAAGTCCATCAGTAATATGGACAACACCATTTATACAGACCCTGAGTGGTATAATATCGATTTTGTTTTAAGGTTTCAGCTTACTCAATACCAAAAGGTAGGCGAAGTTTATTCCAAAGCTATAAAGAAAAAAGACGATTTTTCCCTTACAGTAAAAGCTAACATCAACTTAAAAGATAACAACAGAAGCAATGTATTTATTGAGCTTAAAGATGTTTACAGCGACACTGTTAAGGTTGGAATATACTATGGACAATCCACACTGTATTTAAATATTGGCGGCAGGAGAATGTACACAGAGCAGCTCAATATGGCTACTTTGGGCAAGCTGCTTTCAGATACGCTAGACCAAGCTGACATTGATATTGTAAGGTTTGTGGGACACTGCTTGCACGGGCAAGTGGACATTGACGCTATTGCCAGCTTTGTGCCTTTGCTTTGGGGTATGCTCTTTGACAACTCTAACTGCATAGTGGAGTACAGCGCCGATGAAAAGATGCAGTACATAAACCAAAGGCTAAAGCTTGATTTTATCATGGGTATGATAACTAGCGGAAAGATAAGCATACCTGGGTTTTTTGAGCTTATAATCGGCTGGGAAGCTTTTGGATTGCCCAACCTTGACGGGCTTATGGAGAAGCTGTTTGGATTTAGCTTGGCCAGCATTATTGCAAAAGACTGGCCGTCTATGACAACTAATGTCTATGCCGTAACTCAATTAGGTACAGTCAATCAAGCTGACGGCACACAAAAACAAGATTATATTTTTAATGGCTTTGGTATCGATATAGTAACAGATACTGGCGAATTTGACTTTAATTTTGAAGTTAGTCCATTTAAGCTTGCCGCAAGCAATAAAGACAGCGTGTCTATAAGATTTGACGGTCTTAACTTAGGAGAAAGGGGAAAGGGGACTACTTATGTTAAGGGAAGCTTAACTAACTTAGAGTTTAACGGAGTTTTGGATATTACCAACACCAATCCAGGCGAAGAAGTTACGTTAAATTCTCTTTTAGGCAATATGTTAGGCGACCTTGGCGCGCTTGGACAAATGCCTCTAAAGCTAGGCGACGCTACAAGCTATCGATTTGATGTAAATGTGGCGCTTGCCATTGATTTATTTGACAATGAAAATAACTATGCCAAGGTGGCATTTTCTTATAATAATGTAGAGATAGCGGCGATATATCTTGTGCCCGACCTTGAAATGCGAACGGGTGAAACGGTGCTGATGTGTACAGCGTATATCGACACGCATAACTTAACTAGCGGCGGAAGACAGTTTTTGCCGCAATTAAGGCTGCCTAACATTAACCTAACCAAGCTTCTTGCAGGCGACAGTGAAATACCCGGACTGCTTAGCAAGTTTATGAGATATATAGACCCTTACTATGCAAACACCACTTCAGCAACGCGTGGCAACAATGCGGCGGCAGATGGGGAAGACGGGGCGTCTTTTGACATAATGAAGCTCATTGGCATACTTGTTGAAACAAACAGCAGCGACCCTCAAGATTTTAAGTATTTGCATTTCCCTGAAGGCGACGACAGCAAATTTTCTATAGACCTTGACAACTATGCGTTAAACAGCATACTAGGTATGTTTATTAAAGATGCCAATGTAGGAATTCAGGGCGTGTCTATTGGTTTTGATACAGCGTCTATCTTTAATTCTATAAATTTACGCCTTGATATTACAGAGAGCTTGTCGCTTAGCCTAGGCATTGGCGAAGAGCGGGCAGATGGCACATATAGCACAGGCATTAGCTACTTTGTGCCGCCTTATATGGACTTGTCTGCAGTAGGCATTGATAGTGAAGGCAATGTTATGGAAAATGCAGCTAACTTGCGCGCTAACTTCAGAGACATGTCGGGTGAGCTAAAATATGGAGCCACCATTGAAGGCAATATCACTATTGGCACCAATCAGTCAGACGGCGGAGTGGACTTTAGCGGTTTAGTTGGGGCATTTATAGAAAATACTTTTGTATCCCTTGGCATTGGCGCAGAAGGTATGCGTTTGCCTATCACTTATAGAATTCAAGCTGGACTTAATCTGCTTAAGTTTTCCGATACGGCGCTACTTGTCGATTTGTATATAAACGACCAAGAAATGCTTAAATTTGACCCTACATATACATTATCTCATCCATATCCTTTTATGAGTATTTATTACTCCGGCATAAGCGATGAGTTATATATAGATACAGAGCCAAGACTGCCTGACGAATCGGGGAATAAGTATGATTTGGCAACACAGCTAAAGGCAGTTTTCCCGCTACTTAATATTGTTGACGGCGGGTTGCCAAAGCTAGTTGTGCCAAATGTGGGCATACGCAAAATTCTTAGCGGAATTAACCTTGATTTAGGCGGCATAGCAGATATGCTTGGCATTGCTAACGCTAGCTTTAATTTATTTGAAAACGCTTCCGTTGAGAATGGTCAAGTGGACATAGGCGACAGTGAATCTAACAATATCCTTAAGCTGATTGGTGACGCTATAGATGGCATACTAATTAAAGACGATGTGCTAAATGTAATGGTAAACAGCCAAATACTTAGCGTAGTAGCTGGGCTTGCTGGTATAGATTTTACTAGTGAATTGCCAAAAGTAAACGGTAGCTTGCAATTCCATTTAGGCACAAAATGGCTTAGAGATGAAGACGGCAAGGTGCTTTATAAATACACCGACAGAAAAGATGAAAATGGCGAATTTATATTAGATGAGCATGGTAATAGGCAACAAACGGCGCAATTAGTTGATAGCGAATATATAAAACTTCATTTGGGAATTTTGGACAGCACTAATGAAGATATTGAAGTAATTGTGCTGGAAATTTGTTTAATTGACACTATTAACTTAAAGAAAGGTAATGATATTGACTTTGTAGGCGCATTTGTGGCAAGCGATTTTGTGTCCCTTGAGCAATACACCAAAAATTTGGTAGTGTCAGTTAACCTAGAAATCACCTTGCAAGTGGACGCAAACAAAGAGATTTTGATTCCTGAACAGTTAAATGAATACCTTGGTGTGCTATTTGGCGGCGAAGAAAATTCTGAAGGAATGCTGCAAGATATCTTAAAGGCAATAGCGCTTCAAATAGACAATGACTATTGGTATGATACAGGGCTAAAGCTTGGAATCGCGCTTAAAGGCAATATCAATATAAATGACTTATTAAAGAGCGATATTTCCTTAGTTATATTTGACAGAAGCAGTCAAGTAAACTCTGGCTATAAGGCATTTGATAACCTTATTTATCAAATAATTTTGGGCGTTTATATCACAAATGACACAGCTTATATCGATTTGTCCTATCTTGGCATAAATCCACTGTCTATTACTCAGCTTAAAGGCACTTACAATGGCGCAATGGCGCTAATTTGGAACAATCTATATGACGCTACAGGTCATGCGGATATAGATGAAGAGCTTTACTATAACTCTAAGCGCAACCTTTTAGATATGGTATACGACGATACTGTGCTAGAGTATTTTATGGATACATTCTATCCAACAAACGCAACGGCTAGAAATTATAGAACAGATAGCTATAAATATATAGTAAGACCAAAACCTAGCCCTAAAGCAAACGATACAAATACTTTAATATATGTGTACTTTAAGCAACACTTAGACCTTTACTTTGATTATGATGACTTCTCTAATGAATTAATTCCGCTAGAAGATTATAGTTATGATTTTTCTAGCATGAATATTATTGTTAATAGGAGAAATCTCTCCAATGGCCAGTATGAATATTATGCCACAATAGAGCCAGTTAAAGCGTCAGGCGCCACAGTTGTTTTTGATGTGGATGCGCTAGAAGAAGAAAGAAGGGAAATTCAAAAGAGAGTTAATGATTCCATGGGTATTGTAGATACCGATTTGGATATCTTGTTTTCCAATATCATAAAAGCTAGCGCATACAGTAACTACAATGATATTGTAGAAAGGTATAGCGAAATTTGGGACGCTACTTACAACTCTACCAAAACTCCTCAATCAGTACTTACGCTCATGGATACCCAAAAGGGTAATTGGCAGGTAAGAAGCGAAGACGCTGAAGGCAATTATATTGTGGTAAGCACCACTGATGAGATACTTACATTCTTAGAAGCTGTATACCTAAAGAGCAATGCCTATAAAACGCTAGAAAGAACGACTAGCTCAATACTTGCTAGCGAAATGAGAATAGATAAAGACGGCATTTATGGCGGCAAATATAAAGATATGAGAATTTATGAAATCCGCCAGACACAAGAGTTTCAACAGCTTTATATAGAGCGCTTGGCGCAAGCTGTAAAAGAAGCTGTGGACAGTCAGTATAAGGCAAGAAATATTAGCGAAAGTGAACTTAAAGCAGTAACCTATTATCGCATAAAAAATAGAAGAGTGATGATGGAAAATGTTGTTGTGGCGGCAAACGCAAGCGCTAATCGCCAGCCCATTGTAATTAGCCAAAACAGCGACATTGACGAATATAACAATCAGCTAAATCCCAGTCAAAATGGCGCGCTGCCTACAGCTAGGTTTGACGCAAATGCCGCTATTCCCAATCAAATACCAATAACCTTGGCCCTTCAATATAACGCGCATGCGATATCATTGGTTGTGGGAGAAGCTGCAATAACCACACTATTAAAGATAGCTGGAGCAGAAACCATAGCAAGTATATTTAGGATAAATGAGCTTGCATTAAAGCTAGACTTTAATAGCGGACTTGATGTTGACTTGTCGGTAGTGATAGAAGATACATACACAATTACTGTTAGCATAGGAAATATAAGAGCTAGCTTAGACCCAAGCAAGAGAGAAGATTATAAGCCTATTATAAATACCGACGAATATAAGCAAACGACAGACGGCGTTCCTGACGGAATATATGTTGAGGCTAGCTTGGAGCTTAATCTTAGCAATCAAACAGAGGACGGCTCTGATAAAAATGCTTATGACTTTACCAATGCTGTAAGCAAAATATTTAGCAATTCAGCGTTCTTTAAGTCAGAATTAGATGAAATTTATCAAACAACAAAAAATAATAGCTCTATAAGCGCCTCGGAAACCACAATTAAAGCGGCGGCTTGGGATGCGCTTGGCGAATTTTTAGAAGCAAATAAAGACATAGATGAAGATTATGAAAAAAAGATTAAAGAAAAGCAGTCAAGATATAATGCCGCTGCTACTGAGATAAAAACCAACATAGACAAAAAGCCAGAGTACGCATCATCAACGCCAGGCGACGATATTCATAAAGCGCTTGCGTGGGATAAGCTTGTTGGGGGAGCTGTACTTGTTGTTTTAGATGAAATAGGCATGCGTATTATGGCGGAATTTTTAGGCGACCAAGACGCGTCACTATTATTCCACATTCAAGCATGGCTAGACTTTGACAATATCTATAAGAGCATATTCAAAATTACAGTAACTAGGATTATTGCTCAAAATGACCAAAGCGATGTAGTGCTTACAGTAATTTATGACGGCACTAGCGCTGGTGTTAATGATGCAACGCTTACAGGCGACATATACATTTCTACGCAATTATTTGGAATTGGCAATGTTGTTATTAAAAACCTTGACAATGTTTTCCAAGGAATAATGGATGTCTTTGATAACACCTTTATCACGGACTTGCTTGATACAGACCTTATTAAAGATATTACGAAAATTATTGATAATATAGGAAAAGACTCTGAGAATGAAGAGTCAGAAGAGCCTGATCCAAGTCAAAACTCTAGCGCAAGTATGGCAGTAAAAAATGCTGCTGTACAATCTGTTGCCCGCGCGTATATCCAATTTATGCTTAAAGATGGCAATATTAAAATTGGTATTGCTAAGGCTGCAGTAGTGGAAGTTTTGAATGTGCTTGGACTTGACCTTAGCCAAAGCTTTGAGGAAATGGAATTTGGTCTAGAAGCTTACTTAAGATTTAAAGAAGAGCTGACTTTAGGCGCAAAAATTTATTTGGATAAAGCAGGCAATGTCGTTTTAGACGGAGAAAATTATGCTACCGAAATGGGAATTAAGGTAGGCGGCATAAATGTAGGATTTGACAAGCAAGAAATTGATATAGTGCAAACTGTAGAGCAAGACGGTGAAACCAAGTACTATTATGATAATGAACTTGTAGACTATGACGAAATGGAAGAGTTGACAAATGTGGGAATTGCTTTGTCGGGCGTTACAAGTTTTGAATTAATTGTAGATGAAAATTCCAATAACTCTATATATAACTTTGACTATGTAGTAAGTATGTTTACAAGGTACTGGCTAAACGGTCGCGACCCAGAAATCGGTATGCAATTGCATATGGATAATGTAGATATATTTAGCCAGGCTACATATTTTAATATAAGCGCCAACATTAATTTAGATACCCTTAAGAATTTGAAAAATATTGAGATATTCTTAAGCTTGACTAGCAAAACCAACCAAGAAGAATATGAAAGCGAATATAACAAAAACTTAAGAAGTGTACTTAATGATGTTTTAAGAAAGAGTAAGTATAACAAAGCAGAAGCTTATGTAGCTTACAAAAATCTTTTAGGAATTACTGGCGACACCGACGGCGTGGCTATGCTAGAGGAAATGGAAAGGTCGTTATCTAGCGAAATTGCGCACCTGACTTCCAATGCTGAGATTAATGCGTATTATTGGAATGAAGTTATGGGCAGAGCTGGCGATTATTTGTTAGGCGATGTGGCGTCCATTTACTTTATTATAGACGATGAAGGCATTTTGGATGTCTATATAGACCTTGCTTTCCTTAATGCAGATGCTATAAGGATAGCTGACGCAAGAAGCATACTAAAAGTTATTGCAGCTGAGTTTGGCATAATTTTAGACGATGAAGCAACACCTTCAGGCAGTGAACAAGATATAAAGAATGCCGCAATGAATGCGCCTGGCGCAGCAAGCGCAATAGCTAAGCATATTGTGCTAAGCGTAGCTACAGGAAACGAAGTTCAGCCATTATTGTTAAAGGTTACTGGCGCTGCAATATTTGGGCTCTTGCAAGCTATGGGCCTTGACCTAGAAAGGTATTTTGGCGCATATACGCCTAGTATTGAGCTTGAGCTATTAAATAATCAAGAGATACTAAACCTAAACATTATTTTAGAAGACTTGTTTAGTTTAAAAGCAGCTATTAATTATCCCAAAATAAATTTAACTAATTCCATTTCTCAGGCTATTGAAAAAAGAAAGTACACAACTATTGATGAAAACTGGGACGCTGACATTAAGATATTTATGGAAGGTGAACTAGACTTAGGCGCTTTAGACCCTGAAGATTTGGGAGATAATTTAGGGCATTTATCCACAATTAACTTTGGTGAGCTGTTAAGGGGCTTGCTTGGCGATGAAAGTTTTGCTTTAGATGTTATTTTAAAGACCATAAATTCTGTTGCGCTTAATTTAAATTTCCGATTGGAAGCTAAGATAAACATAGTAAAGCTTTATTCCCAGATAAAAATGTACTTAGAGGAAATGAAAGAGTACGATAAATTAAGCGAAGCTCAAAAAACTCAGACTGCTAAGCCTAGCATAAACTTAGCGGCTTTGGGAGTAGAAGCTTATTTAGAGATAACGGGCAAGTTCCGCTTAGATGAATCCGAAGAAGAAAAACTAATCATTGGCATATACCTTATTCCGCAAGGAGATACGCTAAATCTCTACCTTGACCTAAATGCGCTCAATATGGGCAGAGTAAAGATTTCGGACATTCAAAACACCGCAACGGCGCTTACAAATAGGATATCGGATTTGTTTACCAAAGACGATGATTCTTCAGATGAAGAAGAGGAAGTTACTAAATATAACTTTGAGGGAACACTAGGCGAAGTTCTTGCCGTTATTAAAATGCGCAATCAAGTGGAAGAAAATATTGATAAGACAAAGACTTATGAATATTATAACGCAAGCGACATAAACGGCGGTCAAGGTTCTTTTGAAAATGATATAAGAAACGCAGCTGGGCTGCCTGACGGGGCGGTAGCCTTTACTGATTATATTAAAGGCGTTATAGGCAACTCTTATGGCTTTACTGTCACGGCGGCGGCAAATGTTCTTATAAAGATATTAAATGAAGCATTTAACGACGAAAAATCAAGGAGCGTTAGAAGCTTTAGGGCGCTTATAGAAAACATTATTAGAGAGGACCAAGTAGCAGACATAAACGCCATTTATAGCAAAATCCAAACAATGGATGAAGCACTTGTTTTGTATGACTTATCAAAGGCGGACGCTTGGTCGTACTTAGTTGGTGAAATATTTGGTGAAGCTGAAAGGATAGAAGCGCAAAATACATACGCGACAGCGCAAGAAGTTTTGCAAGATATCTATGAAGACGGCTATGCCTATGTAAGATACAATCCCGATACCAAAAAAGATGAGACAGTGGAAGTTGATGGCATTCTTACCGTATACAATAATATGGTAGGACATTTGTCCAATGCAATGGTAGACATAGAAACCTATAATCAATATTTATCTGAGTATAACAAACTTCTAAACGCATATAACAAGCTGTTAGAAAACGATGTTGACCTGTATCCTGAAACTATAACGGCGCAAGAAAAGACGCCACCGTCAGAGCCTGCGCCAATAACTACTGTAAATATTAGAACAAGGGCGTGGAATAAGTATTATGAAAATCTCCATGCGCAAGCTGAAAGAGCTGAACAGCTGCTAGGTTTAGATTTAGAAAATGAAGTGCTAGCTTACGCAAGAGAATATACAGCGTACTTTGTAAAAGGTATTTCTTTAGAGAATTTGGTTAGAGAAGCTAGAGCAAAGCTAAACGCTATGAATGAAGCTGTAGAAAAAGCAAGGGCCTATGCTGATGAGAGACTGGCAAGGGGAGAGATTAGTCAAGCGCAGCGCCAGCAAGAAGAAGATATGTTTGCATATGACTATTTCACAGGCAAAAATACCTGGAATAGCGAGGATGCAAAGCTATATGTAAGCTTGTATACCATACATAAAGCAAGTAATAATAACAACGATATTATTGGCAAGCAAAGAGCATGGCAAGATATTAAGCAGACAATAAGCAGTGTCTATTCTACAATAATTGATGCTATGACAGCAGTAAATGCCATTATGGTAGAGCAAGATAGCGATTATCAGTTGTCGGCGGGCGCATTTATTATTAATGATGGATTATATGAAGAATATAACCATACACAAAGTCTTATTTGGAAAGCTACGGTATGGGATATTATATTGGATACACTATGCGCAAGTGATGACAGAAAGCTAATAATAGTAGACGATACCGAAGATAGCGGCACTATGCCAGAGCCAACTCCGCCTAAATCTGACGACGATTTATCGCGAGCAGATATTTTGGAAAGATTGTCAAAGTACAATATGCATACCGATTATTATCTTGTTACTATGCTAACTGATGTAGCTAACGCAAGAAGGTCAATTACAAAGACAGAGTACTTGTATACGGCATGGAAGTATTATTATCAAGATGTACAAAGAGTGCTTTCTGGCGCGGATGGATATATCTATCAATATATATTTAATTATGAGTATGATTCTAACGGCAAAATAATTGCTGCTGTGCCTGCAACAGAGACTAAAGAAATTAATGGCGTCACCATTGAAATGATAAAAATGGCGGCAATCCAAATTAATAATGAAAAAGAATATAAAAATAATGTTTATCAAAATCAGCTATCCTATCTAGATGCTTTGTATGTTGATTCTGCTGATAAAACGGCGGAAAACATTATAACAGCGGCTGGTGACTATGGTCAAATTCAGCTCAATATACTTTATAACAATTCGCTAATAGGCGTGGAAGGCGAAGTTGCCAACCTAAATATTGGAATTAACTTTATTACTGCAGGTCTAAATATTAATGATAATGACCTTACTAAGCGCGTCAAAAAGATTGAAGAAAATGAGTTTGGCGAAATTAGTGAAACTGAAGTAATGCAAGTTATTGATAGTGAGTACTTAGACAGCTTAGGTTTTGTGGAAATCGATGAGACCTTTACCTATATATATGCGTCAATGGATATTGACTTTAGCTGGGATATGGCGGAAAACGCAAAGTATGACTTTAGCGACCTTATAGCTAGTATGCTTGGCGGAATAGAGTTTAATCATAACACGATTAGCCTTGCTCCTGTGCTTCAAGTATTAGACGGCATTAAAGGTGAATTCCGCATAAGGCTGGAAGCAAAAATTAATCTATTTGATATTATTAATGGCAGCGATGCGTCAATAACCTTATTTAAGCTTGAAGATAATGGCGAGTATAAACAGCTGCTGCAAATAATTTATGGCACTCATGACGAAGGCAGCTTTGTTTATGTAGACGCTGAAAGCTTTAACATTCAAAAACTTTATATTGTAGATGCTATTGATTATGTAAGGTCTTTACTGCGCAATTCTCCCTATCCAGTTGGCATTGATTATAATGAAGAAGGCTCTTTGTCGCGCTTTGTGGTTGCGGCAATGTCTAAAGCTTACTTAGAGCAAGATATAAATAGCGGTGCGCAAAACGCTGCAGGCAGTCAACACCCAAGCATTGATTTATTGATAAAAGACTCTGGTTTTGTAGTGCAAATAGGCGCAAACGCCATTTATTCGCTACTATCCTTCTTAGGCATGGGCGATGTAAGGAGCATGATAAGTAAAATTGGCGAACCTGGCATTGAGATTAATGTTTTTGGCCAAGACTTGTTTGAATTTAATTTAGAGCTGTTTAGCATAACTGAAAGCGGGCAAGCTGTGCAAAGCCAGTATATAAGGCTGGGGGTTGCGCTTAATAATGTCACTTTAAGCTTAGACCAAGACGCGCAAATTTCCTTTGATGAGCAAAGGGATTTAGAATGGGACGCAAATGGCGACCCTGTTGGATTTGCACGCATGAGAGAGCAGTTACCGCCTGTTCGTATTGAAACTACAATTTTGTTGGACCTTGACGCAAATGAGTATTCAACAGAAGGCGCAGGAAGCGTGCCATTAGATGAGCTAGAGCCGTTGAAGTCGCTACTTAAGCTTAAACAGGGCGATGGAGATGATTATTTATTGCTTTACACCATACTTGATATTGCACTACTTATAAAGGGCAATACCAAGATGACTATAGCTGTAGATATTAAAGCAAATTTAGACTTTGGCGATGGCACGAATACAGATTATTTGCAAAACCTTATAGATAATAGCGAAATACAAATTCAGCTAAGGGTTTATCGTGACGCAAATGGCATTGTCATTAATTCAAATAGAGTTTACGCCACCATAACATATTATGAACAGAATTTATATATTGACCTTTCCAATCTTGGCGGAGATAAGATATATATAGAAAAAGTTGGAGAAAAGATATTTGGCAGCAGCGCTCAAAACAGCGCGCTAAACGCAGCTATTTTGGACCTTAAGAATGCCTTTGGAAATAGTGCTAAAATTGGCGCTAGCATTGATATTACATCGTCTGGGTTATTCCTTATCGTAAGAAAAGCCGCTATTGTGTCTTTGATGCAAATTCTTGGATTAAGCGGTTTTGATATGTTTGACGAAGCGGCTGTACAGCTTTATATAATTGGCAAAGAAAAAGGTGAAAATGACTTTGGCAATAGCTTAAGAGTGGGATTGCAAATTGGCGTTGGCACCAATAGTATGCAACCTGGCGTCGTAGACCCAAATGGCAATGTGGACTTAAATGAAATACTAGGTATTGGCGTATGTTTAGATGGTATATTGGTGGGCTTTACAAAAGCTGACCTTGCGGTATCTGGCACAGAAGAATATAAAAAGATAGGCGTTGTGGACACTCTTTATGTGACAACGCACCTTGCTTTAAGCTTGACAGCAGATAGCGGAGTTTATACTTTTGGACAGTTGCTAAAGATGCTGCTTGCAAATTCTACATTAGGTTTTGAAAGAGATTTAGCGCCTGTTTTAGAACTTGTTGAAGATCTTGATAGTTCGCTATATTTAGGTGTTAGTCTTACTGTAAACATCAACGCTATTTTAGATGAATTGCAAGCGCAAATAGGCTTGTACAGAAATTATGCCGATAGCGTAAATAAGACCAATGCTCTTATTTTGCTAACATATATACGGGGCGATGTATATATAGACACATCAGGCATAAGCAGCGGTAACTTCTTCTTAGGTAAAGTCAAGCTTAGCAACATAATGGATATTATAGAAATCCTTACTTCAAGCGGCGATGAGAGCAATCTTGCCTTTATTGAAGATATGAACGATTATCAAGGACTAATGAATCCGCAAAACAGATCATCAGTTTATGACGACTTAGATGCTGTTGTGGCTACGGCAAGATTGGTAATCGATGTGATAAACGGCGTAATGGTAGAATTAGTTGATAATGTATTAATTACTATTGCTGACGCTTTACTTGACCTTCGTGACGCTGACAATAACAAAATATATTTAAGCGACTATGTAAAAGGCATAACAATGCCGGAATTAACTGTTGGAGTAACTAACTCTGCCACTATATATATTGATATAGGATTGCCTAGCGCTGTTTATAATGATAGCGAATATATTGCATTTACTGAAATTCTTAACAAGACAAAGTCCGATTATCTAATGGATGATATCTGGGTAGAGTATGACAATGATGATTGGAAAGAAATATTAAAAGATAACGACCTTTATAAGCTTTACAGCATAAGCAATGAAGAAAAGATAGAGTATGTAAATAATTGGTTAAAGGGTAGAACTGACGCAGCTGATATATGTCAAGAATTTATAGGAGCGTTTAGCTCAAGGCATGATAAGCTAACGCTTGGCGACATAAAGGCGCTTGTGTTTAACTATATAGTTATTCTAGCTTATAAGGATATTTCAGACGCTACCTCCACCATGTTTTCATTGAGTTTTGAAAGAGAAGAGAGTGTTCTTGCTCCCAAACTTATAGCTTATTATAACGACCATTTAAAACAACTTGCTTGGAATCAATACTACCAATACCTTGTAGCAAATGACGACATGGCAATGGTAAATGTTATGAATACTATGCTACAAGAACAAAATGGCAACAAAACGCTTGCTTATAATATGTTTGTTGCAAGTCCAGCGCTAACTAGAACACAAAGAGAAGCTCTTGCCATTTATTACAATGAAAACGCAAACAAAAAAGACATTGATAAATTGTTTGATATTGCCCCAGACCAAGGCACTGCTTATATTGAACTAATTATTAACCTTGTAAGCAGTATCTTTATTCGTCAAAATGCTTGGCTAACCTATTTGGAAAGACATATTTACCAGTCAGCCGCTGGCGAATATATCTATACTGGCTTGTATGAAGAAATGTATAGGTATCAGAAAGCTTACGCGTGGGATGCTTATTACGAAACGGCATACACTTATGAAAAGGCCTTGATGCTAAATGCATTACAGTACGCTCAAGCAAGGTATGGCACAAATCATTCTGCTCATGTAATAAAGGCATATGCTTTTGATAAGTTTAAAGAATATTTAGCTGAGTTTGCTTCCTTGATGGAAACAGGTTTGCTTGAAGATAATGTCCATATCCTTAAGTACATAATTTATTATCAATCTATGCTTGCTTACTATGGCGCTGATTATGATGTCACTGTGGGAGAGAATTATTTAACCAGCGACGAAATGTATGATGTGTTAATAAAGACGGTGGAAGGCATACAAGAGTATAACCTTGCCAATAGCATAATGCTTAATCAGTATAAAGAAACTGCAATAGCTTATGACCTTATCTTTGAAAGGGATAACTTGTATATTACTGTTACTGATATTTATCAAGATGTAGCTAACGCTTCTACTCCAAGTGAAATTGTAAAGGATATAAGGGCAAGGATAGCTAGAAAACTTGGACAAAGTGAGCTATCAAAGATATCAAATCAGTTTGCTGACCTTATTGTAAATCAGTCGGATAGCGCAACTTGCGCAAGCCGTTTTGTAGCGCGCGTAAATGGTACATGGAGCGCAAGCTTGCAAGAGTATATAGTTGATAGTCAAGAACTAAATGAACTGCTTGCAAGTTACAAGACAGGCGCATACTCCATAAAAGAAACTAGCTGGAATAGACTAGTTGAGTATGAACTTGCGTCAATTATTCATACCGATATTAACCTAAATGGCGAAGGTGGCGATAGCCCCTTTGAAAACAGTAACAATTTACAAGGCTCTCAAAATAGCTTTGAATACAATATAAAGAAGTATTTTGAGCAAAAAGGCTATACAATTACTATAAATAACTTGCTGCCGCTATACTTAGCTTATGCAGAACTTAGCGTAAGCGGAGGACAAGAGTATGTAACTTACTTTGAACAAGCAAAGGCTTATACAGATAATCTTGTTACTCAAAACTATGCGTACTTTGTTAATATTTGCAATGACTATGGTTATGGAGAAGACGGATACTTAGTAGATATTTATAAAGCTGTTAGAACTTTTGCAAGGCTTATAAAGATTTTTGATGAGCACAATATTGTGCTTCAGCAAAGTTTAATGGAAAGGCTAGTAGCTATAGCAAATAAAGACTTTACCAACCTTAGCGCAAGCGCATACTTAGAGTTTATGTCGGATTATAAAGGAATAAGCCAAGAAGACAATCAAAAGCTTTTAGCCAATATAAACTATATCTACAATATGTATAGCTACTTGTTAGACACAGAAAAAGATGTCTATACTGCTACACTAAGTCAAGTTAATCAAAGCTTAAGACTATTGTTGCAACTAGATAGCATAGAGCAAAACGCTATAAGGTTTAAAGGCAGCGTTGACATAATTGATATAGAGCAGTTACCTAAAGTGCACCTATACCTTGCTTACTATGAAATACTAAGCCGTATTGGTGAAAACAATGAGCATGTAGTTTGGGTAAATAATTTCTTAGATGGCGAATTAGCAGGTCAAATAGCACCTGAAAAATATAGCTTGGCGGCAATTAAGCTTAACTTACTTTTAGATAGATTGCAAAGTCAAGGACAAGATGAATTGGTTGAGTACTGCTTGCAAATTATTAGAGAATTCTTGGCAAGTCAGTTCCAAAACTTAAGCATAGAAGTTTGGCAAGCTAGAATGGTTGATGAGCTTTATACCCATAGTACGCTTAATGAAGCAGAAACGGCGGCGGAAGTGGGACGCATAACGCAGCTACTTTACCGTTTGCGCGATAAAAACCATGCTAAGAGAATTGCTTGGGACAACGCATATTTTTATCAGTCCACACAACAGGCTGTTAAGCAGTTAAATGACATTATTAACTCAATAGTATTTGAAAGACTATATTCTAGCGATAATTACTTGGTGGTGCTAAATGACATAATGATAAAGGCATACACCAATGAAATAGATACAGAACTAAATGCAATTTTTGCTCAGCTTGGCGCATATTCTCTAGAAAATGTGCAAGATATATTAAGGTATGACCAAGGCTTGCAGGCAGAAAGCAGCGCGTATTATCTTGACATTGTAGCTAAGAAAAACTATTTAGATAGTCAACTTAGCGCTGTTATGTCTAATATATCTGGTCAAGCTTATAGCCAGTGGACTATAATAGAAAAAGCAATAGCATTTAGAGACATAATAAATGTAGCTAGTCAAAATCCACAAAGTTTAATAGCAGAAATAACCAATTATATAGCCATCTATCAAAGAGAGATAAAGAACTTTATAGCGGAAAACTTTGACCTAGTGTTAGCTCTAGGGGCGCAAGCTATAAGCGCAAGCGTAAGTTTCTATGATGAATACTTAATAGCGTTATATAATGAGCTTTATGCAAGGATAAGCAACTATTTATCCTTTATAGAAGCTGCGCAAAATCCAGAAAGCATACTTTATGGCATAGAGCAAAATCCTACCCCAAGCGCAAAATCACTATTTGACTTTGCAATGCTTATCTCTCAAGCTGTAGAAAATGGAGAAATTGTAATTGCAAGCGCTGACCTTGCTTTATATAATTTTGTTGATACCCTTATCGCTGACCATATAGAGATTATTTCATACAACTTAGAAGTATTGCCGCAAAGCGCTAAGCTGCAAATAGCAGAATACCTGTTGGTTAAGCTATACCATGGCACATATAATTTTGTAAGCGGCGTTTTGGCAACAAGGTTTGAAGACTTTGTGCAAAGCTTGTATAACATTGCAAACAACAATTATAACTTAGTTATGGACCAATTTGAATTAGACCTTTGCTCATTGTTTGCCGCTTATTTTGACAATATCTATAACATAAATGCAGAGCTTGTTGAGGCTGTAAGTTATGCCCAAGCGCATGGCGCAACCAATAGTCAAAAGATGTATGAATTCTTATTTACATCAAAATTAAATGGTTATAGCTTTGGCAGCATAATTGATGGATATACTGTTATATTTAGAAGATATAATGAAGTAAACTTTGATTCGCTATATTTAAGAAGCGCAAACTTTGCAAATGCTTTTGACGCAATATATAACAACATAAAATCAGAAATCTATAATAATAATCCTTCTTTAATAGGGCTTATTACTGAAGTGGAATATAATGAGCAAATAAGCCAAGGTCAAAGGACGGCCGCTCTTATTGAAAAAATAAGAAACACAGGACTTGATATTACTGTTCAATTATCTAACTATATAGATGAGTATCAAAGTGTATATGCGGCGCTATTTACCGATAGAAGTTTGCTTACTGTAGATATTTTGCAGACATATCTAAGCGATATGGAAGAGTATTATAAAACTAGTTTTGGCTCTGATTGGCAACACACAAAAGATAAGCTTGATATAGTAGATGAGATACTAAATGC
This sequence comes from Clostridiales bacterium, assembly GCA_012520515.1. Lineage (GTDB taxonomy): Bacteria > Bacillota > Clostridia > Christensenellales > DTU072 > CAG-1782. The sequence continues at coordinate 27,521 of JAAYOD010000027.1, read as the reverse complement.
GCCAGATGCGCAAGATATCCGCTCTTATATTATTTCTTCATGCGGTTTTGTGGAAAAATCCAACTTCTTAAGCACCTATCTAAATATGGTAGGAAAACTTAGCAATAAACAGCTAGTTGACTTAGGCAAGCTTACGCTAAATCAAATAATAGTAGGGGATATCGCAACCAATATTGACACAGATATGTCCCACCTTATATCTGCGCTTGGCTCATATAGTTTGGTAAACGCTTGGTCAATACTTGGCTTTGATGAGGCATTTAGACAACAATCAGCACAGCTATTTGATGAGATAATAGATTATAAAGATAGATATCAAAATCAATTGTCAACGGCTATGTCTAGCGTAAATGGCCAAAGCTATGCAACTTGGAAAGTTTACGATAGAGCATTTGCTATGAATAGTTATAGTGAAAAAGAGAAGCTAAACTCTGACGGTATAGCAGAGATTATGGCGATTTCTAATAGCTATACTAGAGCTGAAGCAATCACTCTTTTAAGTGTTTATGACAAAGTAACAAAGCTTATAGATAGTTCTATACTAAATCAAGATGCTATATCCTTTGTGACAAGCTTAGATTCTGTCCTTGCTGAAGCGTTAGTGCAACGCTTGCAAGCCTATCAAGAAGTTATCAACGCAAGCATAGATACATATAGCTACCAAATTAAGCAATTGAGCAGCGCAAAAATATTTGAGCTATATAATATTGTTAATAGCGCGCTAGATGCACAAGAATTTGTATTATTAACTGAAGATATTGACTTATATCTTGCCATTGAGCATATTGTCCAAAATTATGGAGATATAGAAAGTATGACAGACGCTGTCAAGATAGATACAGCGTTTATGGTGGCAAAACAACTGTTTGCAGGCGATTATATCTTGACAACTAGTATAGATAACTTAGTTAATGCATTTGTGGAAAGCTATGTGGCAAAATGTAATCAAAATAGTGCACAATATAGAGCTTTGAGCATTGAGCTTGATAAGTATATCTTGCTAGAAAACTATCAAAAAGTAAACTCAGTTCTTAACAGCGTTAGCTTAAATAACGCAGCTAGCATATTTGTAACAGAATTTATGGAGCTTATGTCTGCAACTCTTCATGCAAGCTTGCTATCTTATACAGAGGGGCAACTATTAAGTGAGTTAAATGCAGTAGCTGCCACCAATATAGATAGCATTGTAGCTATTATAACTTCATTTGGGGCAGGAAATATTCCATTAAATTCAGTAGACAGCCAGTATTACAACATAGCAGTAAGGCTTATAAATGCTTGTGGGGCTTATGCAAATTGGAACAATCAAGCAAGGTTTAAGGCAGCCTGCATACTTAGCTTAGATTGCTTTGTGGGCAATTATACGCTAGGCGCTGATCTCAACACTTTATGGACTGACTTTGTAGAGCTTTATTATGAAAAATGCGTAGAAAACTTGGCAGCATATAACAATGTTATAGCTGAAATAGGCATAGAAACGCTTGTTTCAAATGGCGCTAAGTACTTTGAGCAAATTAAAGATATCATCGACAACCTAACGCTTATTGCAGAGGGCATTGCAGCTACAGGAAAAGAGTCTTATGCAAATATGTTTAGGCTAGCTCAAAGCATAGAAGGTCACTTTGACAGCTTAATAGATAACTATGCTGATATTTATGAGTCAAACGCTAACATTAGCTATCAAAGTATGATATATAGAAATGTAACAGCTGCGCGCGAACTTGCTGACATCTATAATGAGTTGCGCGATGTAGCTATGTCTGAGCCCAGTGTCTTAGCAATATTTATTGCGCTAGAGTCTTCTTGGCAATTATCTGTGGAAGATAAAGCCTTGTATTTGCCTGGTGTGGTAGAGGCAATTATGGCAACAGCCAGCGACTTAACTAATTATCAATTGGCGCTAGCAAAATATGAAGAGATAAAATACTCTGGATTTGCAAAGGCATTTTCAGAGCTATATAACGAAATAATTCAACTTGCTTCATTGTCGCCGTCATTAGTACATATTGTGAACGACGCTCAAATGGAAAATAAAGGCGATGTTATCTTAGAAGCATTATATCTGCCCACTCTTATCCAAAACATAAGAGAAAGCGGAGCAGCTATTAATATGCTTTTATCAAGCGCGTTAAGTAAAGCCGACGCATATTTAGGCTCTATATTCCTAGAGCGCAACTTGCTGACAAGGGAAATTGTTGAAAAGACGCTTGGAGACTATAAGGACATGGAGGAATTTAACAAGATTGTTAGCGACCTTACCCTTATAGAAAAAATTAATAATGCAAACAACTTGACTGAACTTAGAGAAGCTATGAGTTTAAGCAGTCAATACTTAAAAGCAGTAAGCTTCCCAGGCAGCTTTATGGGCGTTGTAAACTTTATGGGCAGTTCTGAATTAGAGTCGCTTATTTCAAACTCTATCATAGTGGTATCTACATTTAACGATGTTTACTTAAAGGCGGAAGAAAAAAGGTTTGACCAAGCCAATGTTCGCTTAGGGATAAAGATACTTGGCGAAGTTGACGGCAACTTAAGCACTTCGGTAAAAGTTGATGTAAAATCTACCTACATTGATGAAAACGGTAAGCCAACTTCTACAATTAAAGACCTTATCGATGACCAAGAAAAAGAAACTTATACAGAGTATAGCGATTTGACGCTAAGAGTTAATATAAATGCTACTTTAAGTAACCTGCTGTTAAAAGGTAGCTTAAATATGCAAGATGTGCTCAATGCAATTAACTTTGGCAGTCTAATTAATATGGAAGACTTGACAGTTGACTTAGATGTTGCGTTCTTAGAGTCGCACACCTTGCAAGTTACTATATCAGGCGCGCTTGGTATAAACTTTAAAGACTTGTTTAGTCAAGACATAAATAAGATAAATAACAGCATAATTGGCGACATTACCCTTACATATATGCTAATTGACCATGATACTAGCGGACATATACCAAGATTTAAACAAATCATTGTCCATGTGTGGATTTATGGCAATCAAATATATGTGCAAGGCGAAGTGTTTGATAGTAAGCTTAACCTTAACATAAGTGACTTTAATTTAGGTGAGTTACTGTTGTCCAACTTAGGTGTTGATTATTTGTCCAGTCAAGAAGACCAAGAGCAAAACCAAGCAGTTGCTGCTATAAATAGCGACATAATAAAAGCTTATACCAATGGGCGCGAAGATCTAAACGCATTTGAGCAGTTGTATCTTTTGAAAAACAGCGCAGAAAATGTACCATTAAGCAACGCAGTAGAGGCGCTTGTGCGTATGACAAAGCAAGATACATCGCTTATTCTTACCGTTGACTTGTTAGTTGAAGTTATGAATGCGCTGTTGTCAGGGCAAGACTTCCAAGCTGATTATTATGATATCTTAAGCATGCTGCTTACAAGGTCTGGCATTAGTATAGAATATGGCCAAGATTTTGGATTAAATGTAAACCTTAGCAAAACAGGAGATACGGCAAAGGGAGAAGCTGGGTATGAATTTGACCTAACTTTACTGCATGATACCTTAATTAGTCTTGATAGACAAGAATATAATACTTTGCATCAAGCGCTAGAGCTTAAGGAGTCATTAGATGAGTTTAGAGATTTCTTTAAGATTGATGAAATTGCAAACCGCTTTGCTATTAAGTTTAGCTTAACATTAGAAGCTGATATGCTGCGCCATATACTAGATTGGTCAGCGCTATTTAAGAAAGAACAGTTCTCTACCATATTCCAGTTACGTTTCTTAAAAGACCTAAAAGGCAAGCTGCGCCTTGACTTTGCTGTGGATATTGATTTGTCGCTTACGGCTCTTGACTTTATGGTAAGCGGATACAACAGCCATGATGTCAACATATTCAATATCTACTTTGTGGGCGGCAGAATAAACTATGAGACAGGCGACGGCAGTGAGTGGGACCCCAAGATTTATATAAATGGCGGCGACGCTCATGACACCAAGATAGTATTAACCCCTGAAGCTGGACACAACTTCCTTAACCTTAACTTTGTCAATATGTTCTTTATGCTAATTAACAGCGAATCAAGGTATGACATTGTGCAAAACGCTAGTTACAATGCAAGCGGCGATGAGCTGGAAGAAGGGGAAAGCTTAGGGTCTTTCGCCAATGTTGACTGGGGCTCTATATTTGATAGCATTACCTTTGGTAAAGGCACTATTGGTATTAAACTTGCAAGCAGCTTGTTGCAAGCTATAATATCTGGTATGTTTAACCTTGACTTTGAGCAGCTAGGAAATATTACCTTGCAACTTGACTTTGTCAATAATGAATTGCTACTAAACATTCCTATTGATGCGCCTATACTAGATGGGCAAGATAATGAAGTTGTGCCCTCAAAACTTAACTTTAGCATAGGCATTGGCAAAGTTAATATTAATCTAGGTCCAAGCAGACTGTTCTTTGGAGAAAAGCAAGAGACACTCTTTACTGGGTATCAACAATTTGATACATTTATTTGGGTTAGCGAAGTCAATAGCTCATTGCACATAAATGATGACTTTAATACCGTTATTGATATAACGCAAATTACTTCATTCCTTATCGATAATTTAGGATTAAGGATTATGGGCACAGAAGAGCTTGATATCCAAATTGACTTTGCTCTTAGGACATATATTGATTTTGCAGACCTTAGCAGATTCCGTCTAGAATTAGAGATACTGTGGGGCGACGGTAAGAGAATTCTTGACTTAGCATATATTGGCCGTCCTGAAAATAGCAGCAGCACAGGCGATGTCTATGTTGATTTAAGCGGGCTTGGATTGCCAAAGATTACAGTAACTAATATAGACCTTGGCTCACTTATAAAGGAAATACTTGGCAAGCTTGATGATGAGCCTTTAGAAAGCGTGGAAAACGCTAGCTTCTCTGCGCCTATAAACGATGTAGATAATACGCAAAGCGATGCAGAAAAGGTGGCAAGCAATTATCCAAGCATAAAAGATATGCCTTTTGGTAGCAATATGCTACTGTTTATGTGCTCTAGCGAAGAAGTGAGCATTGCAATAACTGGAGCATTGTTGCTATCATTACTTGATTCATTAAATCATACAACAAATGGCGCATTGCCTGAAATTATTAATCATATCCCTGTGTTTAGCTATCTAAAAGTGGGTAGAGATGATAATGACAATGTAACAGGCATTCAGCTTGTGCTAGATGAAAATAGACAATTTACTATAAAGTATAACTTTAACAAGAGCTATACTCACTTAGTTAATAGATACAACCTTAACACTATTGACGACATGGTTATAGTGGGCGATAACATAGATAAAAACAGCTATACCAATATTGATAAGCTAGAAAACTTGCATTTAAGCGCAACTATGGATATCACCATTAATACCGTAGACCCCAAAACAAACGGAAAGAGTCAAACGGTCAGAGATTTGGAAGATTTCTTAGAAAAATTGCTTGATGTACAGCCAGATACTATCTTGCTTGACTTGCAAGATACCATTATGACCTTTACTATCAATCTTGAACTAGGCATAGACCTAAAAGATTTTAATAACTCCATTATTAAGGTAGAGATATATTATAATGATGAAGTGCTATTTGGTATTTATTATGTAGACGGCATAGCTTATCTAGACTTATCGACGCTTGGATTGTTTAAGCTTAGCTTAAATGGTGTGGATATAGCAGGACTTTTGTTTAGCTTGCTTTCAGGCACTGATTTAATTGGACCAGATGGCGTAGATGTCAGCGGACTGCTTGGTAATTTGCTAGATGCAAGTCAAAACACAGAAAGCACTAAAAACACACTAAAGAGCTCTTCTTATCAAAACATAGGAGAAATTAGGCTAGAGCTTAATGAAGAAGCTTTTGACTACCTATTTGACTTTAGAAATTCAGGCTCAATTACCGACGGCAACTATGAAGATATAGCAGTTAAGATAGGCAGAGTTGAGCATTTGTTAACAAGGTATCTAAAGTTACTAAAAGAACAAGATTATGTCGACATAGACGACTTAGAAAGAGTATCTAGAGAGCTGCAAGACTATTCTGGAAGCGTAAGCTACATTGAAGAAATTTATCAGCTTGTTAAAGACTTAGATGTAGAGAATATGCTGCCAGAAGAGATACAAAGTGTCCAAGAGGAAATAATTGAAACGCTTGATAAAGTTGATATAGGCGTAAGCGCAATTAGCGCAAAACAAAAGTTCTTGCTTGGATTAGAGTTTGCAAAGATTGATTATTATTTAGACGCAAATGCCGTATATAAGGAGTTTTTAGAAGAGCTTAAACTTCGCGATAAGAAAGAAGATACAACGACTAAGACGCAAACAACAGGTATAGTTAGCTTATACCTAACAAATAAAACGCTGACGCTTAGCCCCAACTCAGCGGCAATAAATGCGCTTATGCCAGGACTTGGTTTGCCTGAACTTGATAGTATTAAATTTGTTATGAATACCTATGAGGGCATGACCAATTTTGAAGGCACAATAAAGATAGATAGCCAAAATAACCGTTTGCAGCTAACTGTTCCTACAAATGGACTTGTCATAAAGATAAATGACGGCGTAGGAGAAGGAATACTTGGCACTAATATTCCAATGTCAGAACTTATAACTTTGCCTTCAGATTTAGACGGTTATGGCGGCACAGGCGGCTTGTCAGTTAACGCAAACGGCGTAAATCTAAATATGCTAGGACTTATAAACGGCGTATTTGACGGTATTATGATAAACGGGCTTTCAATATACCTTGATAAGCGTACTGACTACTGGGAGAGAAAAGAGTACTTTGACAGATATCCAGCAGTTCATGCCACAGGCCCATATAGCTATGCCGATGACGATGCGCCTTATGATGGCTCAGAAATGGCAACTTCTGCTGAAGTGCTTGGCGCAATTGGACCATTGATAAAAACAATTACAGCCTTAGCTGGAATAATTGGCGGTGACCTAAGCAAGATTAGGGACTTGATAGAAAATGGCAGCGATTTAATTAATGGCGCGCAAGGCGAGAATCTCACCCCTGGGTTATTCTATAGATATCAATACGCAAGAGGCAAGCTAAAACTAACAAAATCTGTTACAAATAATATAGATATAGAGATTCAAACGCTAACCTATACTCAAGGAACGATATATGCCCATGTGGAAAATCATGCCTTGCTTGTAACGCTTAGCAATCAGTTTAACTTAGACTTAAAGATATATAAACTACCGCTTGCCGGTATTATAAACGGACTTGCTGGACCTGAGTTTGACAACCCAGGCGTTGCGCTTCCTATAGTGCTGTTCCCAGATAGCTTGCTAGGTGGCGGCAATATCGCTCAAACAGGCGATACAGGCAGAATTCATGGCAGGGTTCTTGAATCTGCAGACGGCGAAGAGATTCCTGTTGAAAACGCTGTAGTTGTCTATACAACAGGTGGAAATAAGACATATCGCACTACCACTGATAAAGATGGTTATTTCTACTTCTTAGAAATTCCTATTACGCAAAAAGCAACAGGCACTATGCTTCTTGACCATCTTGACAAAAAGACCATAACTATGGAGTATGATGGTAATCTAATGTACTTTACTGATGGCAATATAAATTATGTCAAGAAAAAAGGCGATGTCAATTATTATATTGTGCAAGATAGGGGCAATATAGCAATCTATAAAGAAGGTTATAGCTCTTACTTTGTGGAAGACTTGCTAATTCAGCCAGCAGAGCTTTCACAAAGCCACCGCATAAATGCAACCCTTGTCAACTCAAAAAATAGCATTGCAAACACTGTCACGCTGACAGGTAAGACCTATTATTACAGCGGAACATCATCAAATCCAAGCAATCAAGAATTAGTAAATTCTGCAAACCTTACTGCAGTGAGCAATATAAAAGTGATTCATAACGGCGGCGCAAACAGCGTTATTAGCGGCAAAATGGCAGGCGCTGGCAGCTTTAATTTGGATATTACGGTATATCAAGAGCTGATAGAGCACTACAACGGCGAAAACGACCTTTACCATAACTTTAGCTGCAAGCTTGAGGGTTATGAGCTAATAGCAATAAGATACAACGGAAGCGTATATTATACTGCGCAAGATTTAAATGCGCTTATAAATAGCACCGCAACAAATGGCGGCGGCACAGTTAGCGTTGACTTTATAATGAAGAAAGACAAGGTAAGAAGCGTTACTTTCTCTGGCACTATTAAAGCTTATGATGAAGTTGAGCAAAAGTGGATAGTGCCCTCTAGTGACGATTACGAAATTTGGATTACTTATCAGTCTAAGACAATGGGCGTTGTTGACTACTATGACTTAAGCCCAGAAAATTATAATATCAATGTAGATAAAGACGGCAACTTTAGCTTTACGGCTATCGAGGACACTAGCACAACGCCTGCAACAAGAGGCTTTGATCTAGAAAAAGTAGGCGAAATAAGCTATGTATTTAAGATAAGGAGTACAAAATACGACAACCTTAACATTGCCGCAACTGGATTGCAAAAAGGCGACTCTATGAGCTTTGTTGCAACGCAAGACTCATCAGACACCACTAGAGCTACCCAAGGTATTATTTCCTTGACGGAAACATACACCCAAGATTCTGTAACTTACGCAAGCAACTTTAATGTAGATGTAAACTTAGGAGAGAGGAAGAAACACTGGGCCGACGATATTAAGAATAATTCACTAATTCAAAGAATTAGGATAAGGCTGGGCGCAGACATTATAGACGGTGAGTACCATGATGAAGGCGACAACGGCAATCAAGCTTATGATAACAGCTACAAAGATGTATTAGACAATATTCAATATGAAGTAAGCAAAGTAGCAGATAGGTATAATTCTTACACCTATATTGAATTGTGGCTAGACAGCGACTCATTGAACACAATTTTGTTAGGCGCGCTTGGCATGCTTTACAATATGATAGGCTTAACAGATGTTGCTGCAAATACCACAATATCAGCAGAAGACATAAGCTTAAAGGATAAAACCAAGAGCGAAGACTTTAACCCGTCATTCTATACAGATGAAGAGTTATTAATAAAGAGAGAAAAACTAGTAAGTGACTTTGTGGACCGCTGGAGAGGCAGATATAACGAAGCGCAAGACATAAGAATTGGCGACAAAGTTTATACAGTGCGCGGAGCTTATTTGCAAGCGGTAAACAGCGCAGGAACAAAACTATCAGCAGGACTTGTGCATTTCCTAATTTGCGAATATGGCTTGACTATGATTAAGGGCGGACATATTACGCTACCATTTACCGACCAGCCAATTAGCGTAAATGACTTTGTTGGTTTTGCGCTCTATTCGCCTAAGGTATATACTGAACTTATAGGTATGATTCCATACGCTGGCGGAGTGCTTTCTACTATTCTTTCTACAGTATTTGAAGGCATTGACAAATTGCTTGAAGATGTAAGCACCTTGCTTGCTCATGTGCTTCCTATACAGTCAGCGTATAGTTTGTTTGGCTCAAAAGATATGCCAGGAAGCCCGCTTAGCTCATACAAAACTTACTTTGATAATGATGGTCAAGTTGTGCAACTTGCAAATGTTGCTGTGTCAGACGGCTCTTTAAAATCAGTGAATATTATAAGAGATGTAAACACCTATGACATGAGCGTTTATGCTAAGATAACGCTAAATAGCAGCGCGCAAGCGGGATACTTAGAGAGAATAACGCTATTCTTAAACGGCGCAAGCTTTAGCCAAGCTAGTGAGCTGCAAGACTTAGACGATGATTATCATGAGAAAAACCAAATGGACCCGTTTTTTGCAATGCAAGGCGGTGACTGGAATTATGAATATTGGAAGAGCACAGGCAAGGTAGGAAAATTCTTTACCAAAACCACTAGTTACGAGACTATAAGAACGCCTGTTGCAGACATAACAACGGACGATGGCGACCCAGTTGGCGAATATTATCATAACATAACTTTACGCAATCAAGGTGTAACTGATATAGACAGGCTCTTTACCAAAGAAAGAGATTCTCTAAGTGAGTATGAGACCTATGAAGTTATTGATGAGCAGGGCAATAAAACTTCAGAATATATGATGTATGACATTGTGCAAACAGACTCAGGAAAAGTCTTTGCAAGTGATGTGGCATACCATGATGACCCATCTGCTACTTATTCAATTAAGAGCGTGGACATTAAGCATATGGTTATTATTAGAGAAGGTGAGATAACAGGCAATGTATACTTTACCGACTCTACATTTACCAATGTTCAAACCACCTATTCAGCATATCCTGTATATGTAGATGAGAACTTTAAGCTAACAACAGACACAGGAAACGGCAATGTAAGATGTACAACAGAGATGTTTATGCAGTACTGGATTGCAAATACCAACTATAACTCTTACGCTGTTATTAATGAATATTACATAGACCCATATACCGATGAAAAGGTAATTTATAATCAACACTTTATCTATGATAATGAAGCAAATCCAAAAGAAGATATTTATCAAGAGATTGACATAGCAAACAACGGCATAGGGTTTAGAAAGGTGGCCGATGTATCCTTTACAAACGATAAATTCTATTATATTGCCTATGATAAGCTAACAGAAATTTGGACCAAGAAGAGATACTTGCCGCCTACATCAATTACATTCCATGACCCGTTTGACATGACAGACTTTACAGCCTTTGGCGGAACTTGGGCAAATAGCGATGGCGCAACTGGCGAAAGAAGAAATATTGACCCGTCAATTAGCTTAGTGGACATTTTGCCAAATAGGTATTATGCAAACTTTACCGACGGAACATCTAAAGGAACGCAAGGTGTCAACATCGCTTGGGATGTGTCAGCGCTAAGTTTTGATGCGCTAGGCACAGGCGATGGAACAGAAAGGCTAAAAGGCTATATAGGCAATGCTGTTTATAGCACAATAGCAGTCAAGGTAGAGCCATTTAAGATTGATATAACTGATGAAAACGCGCCACCTATATTGCAAGAGCTTACTGAGATAGAGATAGACCCATACAATTTTGACCATGACCAGTTTATAAATAGCTTGCCAGAATTCTTCTATTACGAATATACAAGCGGCATAGGCGAAAAGACCAAGACAAAGACATACTTGTTTAATGACCTTGTATGGAGTTTAGATTATCAAGTAATTGATGGCGCAATGAAGTTTACATCGCTTGACTATTCAAACGGCAACAAAAACACTTATATAGATTTAAGTTTCCGCGCTTATGGCGAAGATAACACAGGAGCAAGTTTTGCAAGCAACACGCCTTATACTAACATTCAGATACCAATTAAGGTAAAAGACTATACAGTTAAGCAGGTTGAAAAAGCAGTAGAAGGCTCTGTTGGCGGTATTGTAAACGATGAAAAGACCCCTAGTTCTTATCATGGCAACATAAGCTTTAATGCGCTAAATGCAGATGACCCATACGGCATAATGAAAGCAATAGCTGACGGAACTATGGTAGAAAAAGAAGATGGCACAATGGAAATTGTACCAAACGCATTTGATAAAGTTATGGTAAATCATACATACCTAGACGAAAGCACTGGCAAGTATGTCAATACCGTAATAGATAACTGGGAAATAGTGCTAGGCAGCTTTAGAGTGCTTAGAAACGCTGACGGCTCTAGTTTAGCATCTTACGATAACACAAATTCTGAAGAACAAGAGTACACCGTTACATACAAGGTTAGAGATGGTATAGGCAATACTCAAACTATAAAGATACTTGTAAGAATTGAATCAAATGAGATAAATAATGACTTAAGCTATGTATATAAAGATGGTGCTAAGGTGCTTCTAGGTTCTAATGAAGCGGTGGAGATAATTACTCCTTACACCAGCAACCGCAATGCGTCACTTATGGAAAGATTAAGTCTTGCTAAGGATATATATGTTGTTTACGCAAGTGGCTATGAAGAAAAGGCAAGCCTTGGCGACGACTATACCATAACTACTGAAATTGTGGCAATGCCAAGCCAAAATGAGCAACGGTATACGCTAACTAGCGTCACCATAATAAAGGGCGATGACTTTAGCTATGTCATACCCAATATGGATTATAAAGCCAATAAAGATTATACAGTTTATGCTGTAATAGGAAAGCTTGGATATACCCAAGTTGAAATGGACTTGCTCATTACTGAAAAGCTATTTGATAACTTAAATAGACAATATAGTGAAAATAGAGCAATAACAAAAGCTTATGATATGCTAGAAGCAAGTTTAAATAAGTATGAAAAATCTTTGCTTAAGAATATTCTTGTATCGGTGAGAAACGATAAGGTAAGGGCTTGGAACACATGGTATAATCGCTATTTAGATGAAGAGAGCATATATCATAGTCCAGCTGATGCGCTTAAGATGGATATTATGCTTGCAAAGGCTAAGCTTACATACCTAAACATCTCCTATAATGAAGCTAAAGTGCTAGCTTATAGACAATTTGTTTCAGACAATACCATAACTGTAACTAACCCAATTACCAGAGTTGCGTCAGTTGCAATAGAAAAAGTTTATGATGAAATAGTTGCAAGCAATCCAGAGCTTAGCGTAGACACCTTGCAACGCATGACATTTGATGCTTGGTATAACGACTATACCCGTAAGTACTGCACCTTAACGCGCAGAGTGGAAAGCAGAGTTGCTATTGGCGCAGAAACTGTTACCATTTCAAGAACAAACGGCATACTAAATGAGCTTGCCGACAACGCAAATATTTGGTTCCAAAACCAAGACCAAACGATAAACACTGAAGTTGTATGGCTAATTAAGGCGCTAGGCATAGATATTTCTGACAGCTATGACGGTATGCTACTAAACTCTGACATTATCTTGAAAGATAACTTGCTTGGCAACCAGCTTGTAAGGGGCGTAGGCATACAAGTGTCACAAGTTATTATTGAAGGTATTCAAATTGGCAATGACAGAGCTATTGCAATAAATGCATATGATGAAAGCACAATAGACCAATTCCTTAATTTTAACTACTATAATTGCGACTTGTCAGGCAATACAAATGCATTCTATATCAGCATAATGCTAGGCAATTCTGGCGGCAGCATTTTGGATATCCCAAGCGGCGCGCAAGGATTTAACTCTGCAATTTGGGAATTAGCCACCACAAGCCAAGAATATACAGGTGTACACAATACAGACCTTGACAAACTCTATAAGGTAAAATGGAGCTATGTGGACGACACTAACAATAATGGCGACTACACTGATGACGGTTTAACCTATCATAACAATGGACAAATAGGTGCACATAAGATTCAAATTACTGTCCAAAACAAAGGCTATGACACCAATCCAAACTGGAGATCCAATGTCATAATTGACTTAACTAAAGTTAGCAAGTTCTATGATGGAAGCTATCCAATAACCAACATTCAAGCTGATGCTACCATTACTGATATTGCTATTGTAAATGACAATATCTCTGTTACAAAAGACGCAACTTATCAAGGTCAAAATGCAAGATATATACTTGCTTTAGACCCGTCAAAGGTTGACTTAAGTGAAGTTATTACCTTTAAGGTAACATTTGCAAATGGCTCTACTATGGACCTAGATGGCTATATAGATATCCCTGAAGACAATACAGAATTTTATAATAAAGCGAGCTTGACAGTTGCAAATGGCTTAGTGTTTGGCGACAAGCACAACAATAAACAATCCTTTGATGTAGTGCTTCGCAATACAGCGCTTAGAGAATTTACTGAGATATCGTCAATTATGTACAAAAACAGTCAAGGCGAAGTTATTGACCTAAGCACTGACTTCTTGTGCGGAGCGTATGATAATTTAGAAAATTACTTGCCTGTTACTGCCACAATAGAAGGCGTAAGAAATAACCATTTAGACCAAGAGACGCTTAGCGTAACATTTAGAAATATAGAAAAATATTATAGCGACGGTTTAACGGCGCAAGGCACAAAACCAAAAGCGACAGCTTATATAGGCGACAAGACATTTGGATATGTGCTTCGCGAAGTTAGCTTAAATATTTATGCAGAAGAACTTATAAGCATTGAGTCTATTGTTTACAAAGACGGTACAGAAGAAGATTATGAAAAAGCTAAAAGTATTAATGTAGACCCGTATGGCGCAATTAATATTGAATGGTTGCAAGAAAATTACACCAGAGCTAGAATAAAGACCAATATGCTAGCTGATGGTCAAGAGCCTATACTTGGCGTAGAAAAGATAGTTAGCCTAAATCTAAATATGCAAGATATAGACCTTGAAGATTATGCTAATGTTAATGGCAACAATTTTGCAGCCAAGAGTTATACGGTAAACCATGGCATGGGCAATACAGTTGAAAACGGCGCAGATGGCAGCTTTGATATAAGATTCTATGGTACTATAAGCGTTAATTTAGTAGATTCTAACATCACAAGCTTGTCAATATACAAAGGCGACGAAGAGATTTCGCACACTGACCCTACTATGTCATATGACCTGGAAGGCACTATCTATAATCCATTTAACTTTAATTCTCCAGATTATAAGTATAAGATAACTTATGCTAGCGGCATGAGAGAACTTGTCACTGGTCAAAACATTGTATGGAAAAACTTAGACAATATTATTTACAATGAGCATGGCGGAGTATATACAGTACAAGCTCTAATTAGCGCAGGCAGTATTTCTCAAACCATAGAAGTAAGGGTTAAGGTAAATAAAGCAATAGCAACCGATATAGTTGTTATTCACGGGCAGGAAAATGTAGAGTATAACTATCTCAATATGGCGCCCGATAACACCTTGTTGAATTTAGAAATAGAGCCTTATGACGGCTTTGTGAAATTGCCTGAAAAAGTGCTTGTAAAACTTGAAGGCGATGAGGAAAACACCACGCAAGAAGTGTTTGTGGAGTGGCACTATCAAGACATTTTATCCAGAATGACAATTGCGGGCGGCAGCTATACAAAGGCCAACAACAGAGCGGCAAAGGCAACAATTTATGTGCTTGTAGATAGCTATGACGAAAATGGCAACCTTGTTAAAGTTAGAGCAGGTGAGCAAACGCTAGATGTCGATGTAATTGTTAAAGACCGCAGCATTAAGCACTATGAAGTAAGTTATGACGGACAAAATTATATTGCGCTAGAGGACCTAGTTTATAGCGCTAAGTACAACAGCGATTATTACACTAATGAGCTATTAATTAATCCTTATACATTGCAAAATGCTATAATAGCTGACCAAAAATTCAATACTAACGCTTGGACTTACAGCGAAAACTTTGGTGAGCGCATACATAAGTATAGATATTTAGATGAGGACAGAAAAGAAGTAAAAGGCACTATAACTTCCATAGCTGATGATCAAAATATCACTTACTTTGACAAAAATAAAGTAATTGTAATAGCTAAATACAACGAAAAGACTGATAGCTATAATTACTATGAGAAAGATGGCAGAACGCCAGCTAGCCAAGTACATCTTAGCATGATATTAGGCATTTATGAGTCGCAAGATAACTTTGCTTACTTTACCAGCGTAAGAGTAGCTTGCAACGGCAAAGACTTTGAAGGCAATGATTATTACAGATACTATACTTTGCGTAAAGACAACTATGTTATATATGATAGCGACAAGCAAGGCAAAACGCTGACAACTGACCTATATAAAGGCAGAAATGTAACATTAGAGATTACCGTAGGCGAAGCTATGGTAGATGGTATTAATAAAAATAGTCTAACTTGCGCTCAAGATGCGCTAAGTTTAAGGGTAGCTCCATTAAAGAATGCAAATGGCGACTTTGAAAAAGATTTGCGCGTAAGAATACTAGATATGAGCTATCAAAGCGGACTAGATAAAGACATTTATTATGTGGACATTTATGGACTAATAGATAGCTTTGACACTTCTGTTGTGTATCCAGAAAAGGGATTAACGCAAAGGGAGATACTAGGTAAAGACAGCGTTAAGTACTTTAGAACTGATGGTGGAGTAAGGGAAGAAATAGTAAAATACACCTTTGATAATATCTACTACAATGGTGATAACATCAACGACATTTACTTTGAGATAATTAGTATGTCAGGCAGTGGGGAAACCTTTAGTGTTGAACTTAAGGAGCTAAGGCGCTCAGGCGGTAAGATTAATTGCTCTGGCGGCGTTGGCAAGCTTGTGGTGACCTTTGGCAATGACGATGAAAGCTTTGCTGGCGGCAAGCAAGTATTTAACATTCCTATTTGCTATGTTGACAGAAGCATTGAACAAATAATGTTTAATGAAGATAACGCTCCTAACTTTACTACCTTTGCAAACAGCAGCAACGAGCTTGTAAGCGGATTTGAATTTGACCCATTCTTAGTTTATAACAACTCAGTAAACGGCTTTGCACAGTTTGAACAAGGATATCTAAAGACAGGTCAGTATGGCGTTAAGCTAAAACTTAGAGCGTCTGACTACGATATCTACACAGGCACACATATAACAGTACTTGAAAAGGGCGTACATTATATCTACTTTGACTTAATTGCAGACCAGCCAGGCTCTGATAAGTTAGGACTTAGGTTTAATGACTCTAGAGTAAAATTCAGCTATAAGGGCGGCTATTACACAGTTGATGCTGTCATAGGTCAAGGCACAGCAAGACAAAGCATTACCTATCCTGTCAACATAAAATCAAGAGAAATTGACAAGACAAAAGCAACTATGGGCTTTACGCCAAATGTGTTTAAGTCAGACCCCAATACCTTCAAGATAAGGGTATACGATTACATTGGTCAAGCCAACATAAATAGAGCGCTTATCAATGACATTTTTGCAGTGCCGACTACGGAATTCCAAGTATACTTTGTAGGATTTGAAGATCCATTTATCTATACATTAGACCGCGCTGCAACTGACCAAGGCGAGTTTAAACTAACTGAAGAAGAGCAAGACCATATTATGTCATTTAGAATGGACACTACACAATCCATTAATTATAAAGGTGGCAGCTTAAGATTTTATATGACAATACCAGGTTATGGTATGGGAGCAAAAGGACAGCAAGAAGCTGAAGTGTTATTCCAGCTAGCTGAGCAGTATGTTATGTTTGTTAATGCTGCAGCTGAAAACGGTCAAGAATATATTGGCGACGACCCATATAAGCTTGGTCAAAGCATGGCAGATTATCTAAAGGACGGATTGTCTAGCGATGAGCTTGATAAGCTAGAAGAAGCTTTTGGCTATAATAAGACAGAAAACTTATACCATATCACCAACCCATACTACTTTATTTTACAAGACGGTATAAAGATGCCAGATAAAGTGTATGCATATGTTGCAAACAAAGAGGTCTATGAAGAGTATAATCACATTTTAGCCAATGAAGGATTAAATGCTCAAGCTAAGATAGATGATCTGATACAAGACCATGGAAGCAAAATTAGCGTATATTTAGTCAACTCTTTATGGTCAGGCGGCAGCATGGGCAGAGTGACCATTAATTATAATGACACCTACCGCACAACTTCATTTACCATGCCAATTGATGACCAAGTGTTTAAGCTAAGGTTTAAAGTTGACCCGCTTATCTTCCGCACAGAAGGTCCTATTGATGCATTTACTTCAACAACCACTTATGGCCCAGACGATATTATACTATTGCCTACTACAAGCGGAGTAAGACGCGTTGTTGACGGCATAACTTATAGTAATTACCTAAATGTAACTTATAACACCGACGGTCATAACTTGCTTAAGGACAAAGACGGCAACCAAGTCTTAGACGACGAAGGCAATGTTGTGTATGACGGCAATGTAGTATTTGACCAATACTATAGCTATGTAGTGCACTTTACAAAGCCAAATGGCGAAGAAGTCGTTGTCACCATAAACGATATAGATGGCGGCGGCACTTATAGAGATAACTATAATAAGTGGTACTTTGGCGCAATTAAGTTTGGAGAAAATAATCAGTATGCTACCATGACCTTGGGCGGCAAAGGCGGACAAGTTATTAGGTGGAAGTTTATTTCAACCAGCACTAGAAAGTGGATAAACTCCAATGTGCCTAACTTGCTTGCAGACTTGTCAAATACAGAATTTACACTGCCTAAAAACCTTATCCAAATATTCAATACAGTGGGCGGAACAAACATTCAACGCACTGCAGCAAGCGATTATATCCCAATTGAATATTATAACTTGCGCTCAGCTACATCAGATACTATGGGCAAATACGGCATAAATATTGATGCGTCCGATTATTCCTTTACTATGAATGCGTCAACTTATAGTAATGTTCAAAGCGTTGACTTTGGCAAGAAGGTATTAGAAGATAAGAGCGAAGTGCAAATTCTTAACGATAATCAAATAGCCTTGCTTGACTGGACAGTACTTGGAAGACGCGCTTATCCAAGCTATAGCAAAAAAGTAGGCGGAACTATAATAATAAGTGGTATAGGCAGTACCACAATAACTTACATTACACCGCCTAAGACAGGTTTAATAGATGGACTGCTTACTGAGTATACTTCAGGCTTCAGCGAAGCATATATTAGCGATGTGGATTCTAACATTCATAATCTATATGCGCCTAATACCAATGAAACATCAATTAATGACAACACCAATATAAACTATGTAAATGCAGGTCAAGGCGTGTCGCCAAACTATGAATATCCATCTGGAAGATGGGGCGCAAATAGTGCAAACCGCATAATTTATAACTCAAATACAGGCACTACAACGCAAACGGTATTGCCCACTATTAAAGTATTGCAAGGAAGTAAGTTTGAACTGCATAACTTGCCCATACTAGGAATGAACTATATCTATGGTAAGGAAAGAAATCCAAGATTGCTTGGCGCTACCACCTACTCAAGAGGCAATGACATAACAGGAATGTATTTGCCATGGTATAAGGCCGATGTCTATGAAATAATAAGTCAAGACTTTGGTATAGTAAATGGTGAATTTTATGGAACTAAGAGAAAACTCTCTGATGGTGACAATGACTTTATGTTTATTGACACTTGCGCAAGTGACGGCACAAACTACTTATTAACTTGCAACTTTGAACTTCAGCTAATAACTGAAGACGACCCAGAAATCTTGCGTAAGAGCGCCGATAACGGAACGGGAGGCTCTTTGGCAAGGAGAAATGCGCTCTTTACTATCCACATCATAATTACAATAGTAGAATCATTCTAATAAAAAAATATCAATAATTAAAATGTATGTTAGCAGCCTAAAAAATTTATAGGCTGCTACATTTATATAGCTTTTGCTAAAGTATAAGTAACTAGTTTAGTATTGTAGGTTAACCTAAAACCAAAGTGTATAAGATAAATGTAATTAAGGTTATAAAAAAGCCACTAGCTTTACTGGTGGCTTTTAAGTTATGGGAAGTTTAATTTCAGGTGTAGATTTATTTAAGGGGTATCATTATTCTTTTTTTTCTGCTCTTCAATATAATCTTGCACAGCTTTTCTTGCTATTTCTTCTTGGCGTTTTTTCTGCTCTTCTTCTGTAAGCTCTTCTTTAGCCGGCGTTTTTAGCACTATGATAAATCTAATGATAAAGGGAACTAGTATAAGAGCGATAGGTATTAGTATTAGCACCAATCCCCCTGATTTGTTGCTAATAAAGTTATATAAAGCGCTAACCACCGCAGCTTTTCTTACCATAACAGCGTCTAGCGCGCTTATAGGAATGGGGGAGTCTGCTCTATGATTGTTGTCGCCTTTTGTTATTAGCATCCATGACTCTTTCTCTTCATCATAAAAAAACACATCGTCATGTTCGTCAGATTTTATTACTCTATGAGTTATGCGCTCTTGACTGTTGCCAACATATCCTACATAGGTAACGATATCGCCTTCTGAAACTAAGCTTTTTACATAATCTATATCGTTGCTGTCTTTTATGACCTTACTAAGAATCATGTCAGTTGGCTTTAGCGTAGGATTCATACTGTCAGTTAGCACAAAATAAAAGCGGTGTCCAAACAAATCCGGTTCTTTGCCGCTAACAAATTGAGTTAAGAGATATATCATTGCAAAAAGAGCCAAAGCAAAAATCGTTAAAACAATTGCCGTAGCAATACCATTAACGATTTTTTTAGCTTTAGATATAGGCTTCTTTTTTTTGTCTTTAGATAAAACCATCACCTATTTCCTTTTAGATTTATTCATTTTCTTTGCAAAGCCTTTCAAGTTTTTCTTTTTACTCTTCTTCTTTTTAGAAGCAGTAGGCTTTAGTATATTTAACTTGCCAAGCAAAATGCGCTTTCTCTTTCTCTTTCTTTCCCTTTCATAATCTTTAAGAATCTTTTCTATCTCTTCTTCAGTGCGGAAACGGCGAGCTATAGATACCAAGCGCTCAATATGCTCTATGTTTTCTGCAGAAAGTCCAGCTTCAAATGCTTCGTGCATCTTATTTAGGATTTCCATATTTTGCTGTTCTGCAGCAAGTATCTTCTCAAGTTCTGCGCGTTCGTGAATATTTAGCACTCCTAGTTTTTCTTCTACGCCAAGCTTAATAGCAAGTTCTCTTTCGCTCTTCCAGTAATCGTCAGATTCTTGCTTCATTCTAGCTAGAGTTTCTTCTTTTTCTAGCGCTGTCCGCCTTGCGCTTTCTTCATTTTCTTGCGCTAGGCGTTTTAGCATTTCGCCTTCTTCCTTGATAGCAATGCCTTCGCTTATCATATCAGCCATCTTAAGCTCATGCTGGCGGCGAGATTCTTCTTGCGCTTTTTCTTCTTCTTTAAATGCAATAACTGCAGCGTCAAACTCTGCCTTTGCCTTTTCAAAGCGCTCTATAGCAATTTCTTTTAACGCTCTAAAGTGTTCTGTCTTTGCTTGAATTTCCGCTTGAATTTTTTCTTGACGCGCTCTTTCTTCAGCTTGCTCTTTCTCTAAGCGTATGCGCTCTTGCTCTAGGCGCTCTTGCTCTTCTTTTTGCTTGCGCTCCATCTCTTTGCGCTCTATAACTAAGCGTTTTAATTCTTCAATACGCTCTTGTTCTAAGCGCTTTGCTTCTACACGCCTGCGCGCTTCTTCTTGGCGCTTTTTGCGCTCTAGGTCTTTTTGTTCTCTAAGCGCAAGCTTTTTTGCAAGCTCTTCTTCTTCTAGCTGCTCTGCAATTAGGCGTTTTTGCTTTTCAGAGTCATCTTTTGCTTTATTTATTCTATATTGGCGCAAAACTCTATCAATAGCTGCGTTCATCTTACTCATTTGAACAGGCGTTATAGATTTATCGGTAGCCACCTTTTGATAGATATTGCGTATTTCGCTGATTTCCAAGCGTAAAAGCGGAAAATCGTCGGGCACAAAGTCATCAATGTTCTTTGTGACATAAATATCTGCTATCAGCTCTTCTTCTTTCTTTTCATCGCCCTTTAAGTCAAGCGCTTCGCCTTCTTCGCGGGAGTTTGCTATACTTTGCAATAGTATGGTGTTTAGGTATATCAAACTACGATACTTTTCGCTAAGTTTATCAGGCAGTGGAGCTGTTTCTGTAACAGTTTCTACATTAAATTCTAAGTTCTCATTGGATTCAACGAACTGCCAAAGCACCAATGCTTTTTTAAAGTCAGGGTTTTTCAAAATAACATTGGTACGCAAAATAGGCGGGCGCACTAGTGCGCAACTACGCATTTCTTTAGCAAAAGGGCTTGATAAGAAGTCATTAATAATGCTGCTAATGTGCGACACACGCTCAACATCGGTAGGCTGAGCTGTGTTGCTTCTCTTTACAACAGCATCAAAAGGGAAGCTAGCTTGTGATTCTAGCTTATACTGAACTTTATTTTTATCGATGGCAAAGTCGCTTTCTATGGTAACGCCTAAGTCGCCGCTTTGCATTAGCGCGTTTTTCATAACGGTAAAACGCCTATCGATAAAGTCACGAATTTTTAACAAAAGGGTGTAGATAAAACGGTTTTCATAAATGTCAAAACTCTCTTCTTTACTGGTGTTAAGAATTTTTGAGGGAATAACATTGCCGTGTTTATCAACACTGGAAATAAGGTTGGTATGCTGTGATAAATGCTTTACGCTCTCAACTGAAATACTTTTTGCTAAGCTAATATCAACGATATCTTCTTCAATAGCTATAAACTTTCTGGGGTTACGCACTATGTTGTCTAGCGATACAATACAGTCTTCTATTGTATCAATCCAGTCAGTTTTATAGTTCTTTTTTGTATAAACTTGAGAGATTTTATAATCGTTTTCACCTTCCAAAATACTATCTACATATTTTGGATATAATTCGCCCTGTCTTAAGAGCGTGTTTATCTGATATATTATCTCTTCATAAATTTGCTTACCGGCCATTTTATCCTTATTATAAATTGTATTAAGTTAACGATTATGCAGCTAATTAGAATAGTTTCTTTAGCCTTGCTAAATAGTCTTTACACTCTAGCATATTCTCTTTGCCAAAATGGTCATCAAGATACTTTATGTAGTCGTCCACTTCGTCTCTGATGTATGCAAGGTTAAGAGATTCGAACTTACGCAAAATCTTGTTGCACAGCACATAGTCAAGTCCATCAATTTCAGTGCCGCCGCAAGCGACATAGACAGGAACAAACTCCACTAGCTGTTTGACAATACGATTACCAAACGCTAAACGGAAGTGTTCGATAACATAGTCGTCCATGTCTTCAAATTTTTTCAAGTTCTCTTCGCTAACTTTATGTTCTTCTTGAGCCTTTTTAAATAAACTCTCTAGATGTTTGTAATTAATAGGTAGCTTTTCAGTAAGCGGCGCATCAAATGCAGCGGCTTTGGAGTTAATGTTAATGGGCATACCTCTATCGTAAACTTTGTCAGATATTGCAAATGTGGAGTCGTCGTTGTTAGCTGTGCCAACATACCACATATTTTCAGGTAGGCGGAAACGCCCTTTAATTACATGTTTGGGGTCGCTAGGCCAACCGCTAGGCACAAGGTCAATAACCCATTGGTCACGCGACGGCATTTCCAAAATAGATAGCATTTCTGCAAAGTAATATTCCACACGCGCGATGTTCATTTCGTCTAGAACTGTGATATAAACATCTTCGTTAAAGGTGGCTTCATACATGCTCTTTAATATTTCAGTTTCGTTAAAGCGCTTGGTAAATTCGTTAAAGTATCCAAATAGCTCTGTACGGTCACGCCATGACGGCTGTACGGAGGCAATGGTAGCTGGATTGTCTAAAAAGTGTCCAATAGCTTCTGGAAGTGATGTTTTACCAGTACCAGAGATACCTTGTAAAATAACCAATCTTGTGGTAGCCAAGCTGGCAAAGAAAAGCCTAACTATCTTTGGCTCATAGTATAGTTTACGCCATGGACGGTCAGGGTTATTTGCGGCATAGTTTCTAAAACGGTCGCAAATTTGCTCTAATGTAAAGCTGTTGTCATATTCTCTGGGCGTATACTCAGGGTCTGCGTAAAAGGTATCAACTTCAGTAAGCTTGTAGAAACGGCTTTCGCCTTCTTTCTTTTCGCCTGATGTCTGTTCGCCTTCTTCACCTTCTAGGATATCATAGCCTTGATAAGCTATCTTAAGGCCAAGAATTCTATCCTTTTCTTTGGTGGTTTTTATAAGCTCTTTTCTAAGCGTGTCTATTTCGTCTACTAAATCTTGGTTAAGGACTTTGTCGCCAAATATTTTTTTAAAAAACCTTTTGCCAAAGAAAATAGCCAACCATATTAGTAAGATAAAAACTGCAATAACCAGTATAAAGCATAGTATAGCGCCAATAAGTTGACCAGCGGACAATTCACTCTTGTAATTTTTATACAAATCTATGTACTGAGGAATGTCAAACATCTGGTGTATAGCTCCAATTACTCCGCCACGGTTATTAACGCTAGGACTGGAATAAAACAAGCCCAATATTCCGCCAAAGAATATTCTAAAAAACTCTGTCAAAAACTGTGTGAATTTATTTACCATAATTTTTTGCTGTCCTCATTATTAATTTTTTCTTTTGCATATTTACCTTACAGGCTCTCCTTTAAACTGTAATTCGTTTAGTATAGAATCCTTGTATACATCATTGTCTGTCATCTTTACTCCATTGTACCATGCGTACATGGTCACTTTGACGGCAGAATTAGGTGGAATATATGCAGTAGCGTTTTTGGAAATCGCTGCTAAATCAACATGCGCTGTATTGGAAACAAGAGTATCTTTAGCAATAGCGCCATAGTATATTTTGTCAGAGTTGCTAAGTACAAACCTTAAAACATCTTCAATAAATATAGCTATGCATAGCTTATCGGCAAGTTCGCCTGTTATGGAATACTCCACCTTAATTTGTTGCCCCCATTGCACATTTCTGTTGATTAGGTAAAAATTTGTTTGGTTTGGTTCTTTACCTACGCAAAGGTAAGGGGCTATATCTTGACTTGTGGGGCTGTATATTAGCCCGTTTCCAATGTATTTGTCGTTATCCTGCACGCCTTGAGTAAAACTTTGCGCAAATATTTCATCGCCAAGCGCGTTCTTACACCGTGTAGCGCCGATTACAGGCGCTTCAAGAGGCATTAGCGGCGCTAGGTATATACCGCTGTCGCCAGGCTGCGCAAACTCTATTATGTAAGAGTCTTGATTTGGGTTTGGCTCCCAAGCTATTTGTAAGTCGCCAGGAGCAGCTCCCTTGTCGCGCGTTTGAGCAATAAAGGAAATACTAGATACATTAACTACATTGTTGGCGCTAAACCATGCAAAGGTAGCGGTAGACAAAGCCACCACTAGTAGCGCAACCAATATAATTGATGTTATAAACGCACTTCCTTTTAAGCCTTTCATAGTTTTTTTTATTTTGCTTCTCCTAGTTTTATACAATGTCGCCTACAATACCGTCAAAGAGTATGCTAAAGGCAGTATTTTTTTCTGCGTCTTCATTTTGTAACATAACGCCGTCTAGCCAAGCAACTAGCGCAATAACTTTTACTTGATTTTCATTTAGCGTAAATTTTATAGTGCCACTCTCTTTATGAACATCGTCCATAACAGGTGTCATTTCTACAAGGTCTCTTTCTTGTATGGTGCTATAATGAATGACATCGGTGTTTGACAAAATGCCATATAACCTTAAATTTTCACGGTCGTCACCTGTTGGGTTTTCGTCGCCAACAAACAAAGCGATGCGCAAAAATGATGCAAGTTCGCCGTCTATTGTGTACCTTGCAGTAATGCTTTGCTTTTCGTTGGTCTTTTTATTGATTAGATAAAAATAATCATGCTCTGTTTCGTCCACTGTACCTTTACATATAAACGGTGTGGTATTTTGTCCTGCAATAGAACAAATAAATGCATGCAAATCGTTGTCAAAGCTTTGCGTGCTGTAATTAAAGTTATTGGTTATAAAATCATAATATGTAGTGGTAAAAAGTGTAGCTTTTGTCTTTGGAATCATAGGGTATAGCGAACTTTTAGGCGCGTCAAATTCAAGCTCATTTAAAGTGCTATCTTTTGTCCAGCCTATCGCTAGCTCACTGCCTAACTGGTCATGGGTAGACGATGTAAAAGTTATGCTGTCGCCAAGCGCGCGGTTGATAGCGCTATACCAAGCGTATGTGGCAGTGGATACTCCCACAAATACCAGTACAAGCACCAGAAAAGAAATTATTATGCCATTAATGGTCTTTCTTTTAACTGAGATATTTTTCATGTTCACCTTTTACCTTTTATTTTATTTGTCGCGTTTTTGCACAAAGGCAAAATCCATTTGTATAATGCCATACAGCTTGTCGTCTGTGCAGTCCTCGTCCCAGCCTTCAAGCCAAATGATGATAGAATACCTTACAACTTCGTCCGGCTTTATTACGCGGTCATCATTGTAAAATATATAATCGTCGCTATAAAAGTCTTCAGCCATCCAAGGCTCTTCGCCGACATGCTCTATATTGACAGTGCCATCTTCGTTTTTTGTAATCTCCAAAGGCGTATATATTTCTTTTTCTAAAGGCACAACTTTTTCTCTTTCGCCGTTTTCCTTTGCCTTTGCGTATACAGATATTTGGTAGTTTCTAATGAGCATAACTCTAATTGCGGTTTCTACATTGTTGGTAGAGTGACGCAAGTTAAGTTGTTCTATATAGGTTTGGTCTTCGCCTGTTATATTCTTTAGGAAAAACGATGCCGCTATAAAGCTGTCTTGTGGCTCATAGACAAAGTTTTCCGCAGTTACAATAAGCTCTAGCTTGTCT
Source organism: Clostridiales bacterium (assembly GCA_012520515.1). GTDB lineage: Bacteria > Bacillota > Clostridia > Christensenellales > DTU072 > CAG-1782. The sequence continues at coordinate 1,376 of JAAYOD010000027.1, read as the reverse complement.
TCTATGGCAGTAGAATTTGACTTATTATGCTTAGATGGCAATGTGGTGTTATCCATTATGTTAGGGCCGGATATCTCCAAAGTCTCTGAGCCTGAGGATAAATCTTGGTCATAGAACAGTGACAACACTTTGTTGCCTGGACTATCTACATACACCTTAAAGCTGTTAAGCTTAATTGCCGTGTACATACCGTAAAAGATGCCTACTCCTGCCAGCAATAAAGCTAAGACAATAGAAAGTACGGTAACAATTCTTTTACTCTTATGCTCTTTTCTGGACTTTTTATTTCGCAGTATGTACTCGTATTTTTTTTTGGCTGATTTGGGCGGTTTGCCTGAGCCGCCTCTAGCGTTTCCATCAGAAACAACTAATTCATCTTGTACTAGATTTCTATCTTTCTTAGCCAAAATTCGTCCTTTTCAATACTATATTTTATTCTGTTTTATCTTCTTTCGTATCTTGGTCCGTTGCGCTTAGATTTTGTTTAGCAAGATATTCTTCTATTGCTTTGCGCCTAATCTCTTCTTCATCGACAACAGCGCCAGCGCCAGCTTCTTTAACTTTATCCATCTTGCTTTCCATAATCATTTTTACAAACACTATTATATTGTATACAAACAACGCAACTAGCGGAATTACTATAACAAGTAAGAAATTGCGGTCATTTTGCAGCCAGTTTATGGCATTGCCTACACCTTTTAAATGGTATTTATAAACGGCTAACACACCCCTAGGCATGACAGGAAGCGCTTCAGAATCTTCAGGCTGAGCATCACCTAGTGTATAATAGGTAATAGCCTTACCGTCGGCGTCTAGCATAACTCCAACAATACGGTGAGTAATTAGTTCTTCAACGCCGTTGACTGTACCCACATAAGTAATGATGTCACCTTCTTTTAGTGCAAACGGGTCTTTGGGTGTCGTTGCAATGATTAAGTCACCGGGATTAAAGCTATCTTTATTATCTCCGACCATGGAGTCGGTAAGCACGGGTAACAGCTTGGTTTTGGCGCCGCTCACCTTGGCGCTTGATGTTATGGGGTTGGCAATGACAATAGCCGATATCACAATTGCCACTATAACTATAGCTACCTGCAAACAGATAACGGAGATATCAATTATCTTTTTTTGTTTTGGTGTCAATTTCTTCTTGTTTTTCATAAATCTCCTTGTTTATTAGCCATTTAATAAAGCTAAAACCTTTTCAACTTTTTTGTATATATATTTTTACCCGTAGAGTATCTTTTGGGGCAAATTGTAGTCCTAAGTAATGTGCTTGCAATTTTTTTATATTTATAACCATTATAGGTAAAAATCGCGCAAAAACTGTAATGGTTATTATGTGTTTTACAAATGGGTTTCTCCCCCGCTACTTT
>JAAYOD010000026.1 GCA_012520515.1 Clostridiales bacterium | reverse complement strand
GTGGGCGTTAACCTAATAGGCAAGCCACGCAAAGGCGTAGGACCGCAAGATGTGGCGCTCGCAATTATTGGAGCTACTTTCAAAAACGGCTTTGTTAAAAATAAGGTTATGGAGTTTTTTGGCAGCGGCGTTAAAAATTTGCCCATAGAATTCCGCAATGGCATAGATGTAATGACCACAGAAACTACTTGTTTAAGTTCAGTTTGGATAACCGATGACAAGGTGCAAGACTATTTGGAAAACCACAATAGAAGAGAAGAGTATAAAGAGCTAAAACATAACGGCGTTGTGTGTTTTGACGGACTTATTACTGTGGATTTAGACAAAGTTGAGCCTATGATAGCGTTGCCTTTCCACCCAAGTAATACTTACACTATAAGAGAACTATTAGAAAATCCTTATGAAATTTTGTCAAAGTGTCAAGAAGAAGGCAGAAAGTTGCTTAAAAATGATAACTTCACATTAACAGATAAGATTATCGACGGCAAAATTAAGGTAGACCAAGCAATAATAGCAGGTTGCGCAGGCGGTACTTACGATAACCTTATGGAAGCTAGCGCTATTTTGCAAGGCAAGAGCATTGGCGACAAGTTAAGTATGAGCATATACCCAGGCAGCCAGCCTATTTATATTGATTTAGTTAAAAAAGGAGCAGTAGCTGACTTTTTAAGGGCAGGCGTAAATGTAAAGACAGCGTTTTGCGGTCCTTGCTTTGGCGCAGGCGATGTTCCATCTAACAACAGCTTTAGCATAAGACATACCACAAGAAACTTTGAGAGCAGAGAAGGCAGCAAGCCAGCTGAAGGGCAACTTGCAAGCGTGGCGCTTATGGACGCAAGAAGCATAGCGGCAACGGCGGCAAATGGCGGATACCTAACTAGCGCTATGGATATAGAATATAATTATGAGCATAAGCCTTTTGAGTTTGACGATACTATTTATAAAAATAGAATACTAAATAAATTTAATCAAGCAGAGCCTGAGCTTGAATTGCAGTACGGTCCAAACATTGCTGATTGGCCCAAGCTGCCTAGCCTAAAGCAAAATCTTATGATGGAAGTTTGCGCAGTTATTAATGACCCAGTGACTACCACAGACGAACTTATACCTAGTGGCGAAACTAGCAGTTATAGAAGCAATCCCCTTCGCTTAGCGGAATTTACCTTGTCTAGAAAGTGTTCAGACTATGTAGAAAGAGCAAAAAAGGTAAACAAAGAAGCAAAAAAAGAGCAGCTTGAAGGCAGATATAAAGAAGTAGCTGACAAGCTAGGCGTGAAAGGTGAGATAGAATTAGGAAGCGTGATTTATGCCACAAAACCAGGCGACGGCAGCGCAAGAGAACAAGCCGCAAGCTGTCAAAGAGTGCTAGGCGGTGTTGCAAATCTAGCTAAAGAATACGCAACAAAGCGTTATAGAAGTAACCTTATCAACTGGGGAATGCTGCCCTTTATCTATAACAACGAGATACAGCTAGAAGTAAATGATATCATTGTTATTAAAGATGTTATAAATGTGCTTAGTGAGTACAAAACCAAAGCTTTTGTTGTGCGCGGGCAAGATGTTTTTGAAATAACACTTACCTTAGACGCGCTTACAGATGACGAAAAGGAAATAATAAAGGCAGGCTGCTTAATAAACAGAAACAAATCTTTAAGGTAAATTATGAGAGTAATAGCAGGAAAATATGGCGGTAGAAAATTTGTCAGCCCAACAGGAAACGATATAAGACCGACCACAGACAGAGCAAAAGAAAATCTTTTTAATATATTGCAAAATGATTTGCAGGGCGCAGTAGTAATTGATTTATTTTGCGGCAGTGGAGCGCTTGGCATTGAAGCCCTTAGCCGTGGTGCTAACAAGGTGTATTTTTGCGATAAGCAAGGAGATGCGCTAAAAGTTACAAAGAAAAATCTTAGTTTTGTGCCAGATAGCCATTATGAAATAGTAAAAGGCGATTTTTTAGATGTGTTAGCTAGATTATCTAACCGCGGCATTAAAGCAGATTTAATTATATGCGACCCGCCTTATGATGCAAACTATGTTCAAAATATCTTAGATAAAATTAATCAAACAGCAATTTTAGCAAGTGGCGGTACTATAATTATTGAGCAAAAATCACGCAGTGAAGAAGTATTGCATAATGAATTTGACCTAGTAGATAGTAGAAAATATGGAGATACCAAGATATTTTTTTATAAAAAATTGCGTAAAATTGCCGTTACTGGCACTTTTGACCCATTTACCAAAGGGCATAAGGATTTGGTCATAAAAGCGCTTGAGGACTTTGATAGAGTGTATGTAGTTATGCTTATAAATCCCGATAAAGTGCCAAAGTATAGCGTTAGTGAAAGGCTTGAGATGATAAAGTTGTCGCTAAGAGAGTTTGGCAAAAAGGTAGTTATAGAGTACTTTGAAGGACTGACCGTTGACTACTTGAAGCAAAAGGGTGTAAAATATATTTTAAGGGGATTGCGAAGCGAAGAAGACCTTGAATATGAAAAGACCATAGCCGATTATAACTATAAGCATGGCGATATTAAGACAATTTTTATGCCCGCTATCCATAGCGAAATAAGCAGTACAGTAGTTAGAGAGCGAATAGCTACAAGCAAGGCCATATCAGGACTGGTGGAAGAGAGCATAGAAGACTTACTTTAAGGAGTTTTAGCTATATGGAAAACATCAATTTGCTTTTAACCTATATAGAAACGGAAATAACTGAAGCTAAGAAAAGTTTGCTTGGCAGCGGCGTCATTGTAGATGGCGAAACTATGCTTAACCTTGTAAAACGCCTTAGAGATGCAGTAAATGCTTTTACAGGCGCTGATATTGTTGCAAGCGCTAACCTAAAGGCGCAACAGATTGTGGCAATGGCAGAAGCAAGGCGGGCGGAAATTTTAGATAATGATACCATAATAGCTGACGCGCACGCTATTGCGGAAAAGATAAAAAAAGAAGCTGTGCAAGAGCGCGCCAAAGCTAATTTAGAATTTAATAACAAACTTTACAATATGCTTTATAAAGTTGCAAACAACTTAAGAGTTGCCCAAGAGCAAATAGAAAACTCTATGGAGTACATAAAAAGCAAAACAGAAGATTAGAGAATAAGAGATAGCGGTATAGCAATTATCATAGATATTAAAGCCTGCGTTAATTTGCTTAATAAGTAAAACGCAGGTTTTATTTTGCACTTTGCAAGAAAAGTCATACTTTGCAAAGTAACGCTAAGCCCGCCAAAAGTAATAGCAAAGGTGCAAAACGGCACTATAAGATTGATAGATACTCCGCTTTTACTCATTATTAGACAACCTTTTGTTATCTCTACAAAGGAAGAAAAAAAGCCTGTGTTTAGATTGTAATCAATTTTGGTGAAGCTAAAAAGCTTAACAAATAGCTTAATGATGCCAAAATCTGTAATGATGTCAAGCGCCATATTAAAAATTGCGATATATCCGCCCACTATTAGAACGCTTAGTATACTGCTTGTAATGCTGTCTTGCATAACTTTGGAGCTATCAAAGAGAGGAGGAAATAGTTGGGGCGACAAAGTTTTTTTCTTTTTGAAATTGTAAACAAATCCATTTAGAATAGTGCCTAGATAATGGCTTATCAATATAATAAACCCAGCAAGCTTGTTACCTAGCATTACAATTCCCACCGTTCCTACTATAAACAATGGGCCTGAGGACGAAGTGAAAGTAGATATTGACTTAGCTTCAGAGGTGGATATTTGTTTTTTATCATACAAATCAGCTAGAACTTTTGCGCCAACAGGATAGCCTGACAGCATGGACATAACCAAAACATATCCGCCAATCCCCGATACATTATATAGTTTGTTGATGGGCTTATTCATTGCTTTGCCTAGGTCATATCCAAAATTAAGCTCACCTAAAACTTTACTAAAAAACATAAAGGGAAAGAGCGCAGGTAAAACATTAAGCGCATATAAATTTAATCCATTAGCAACGCTTGTTATATATTTTTCAGGGAAAGCTATTAGCATAACCATAAGAAAAGCAGTGATTAGTATAAAAACATGACGGGATTTCATATAAAAATATATGACAAACAGGGCAAAGGTATGCTTTTTGCATAACCTTTGCCAAGGCGCAAAATAGCTAGGGCTATTTTGCGCCAAAAAGGCTGCCAGCAAAAATTGCTGGCAGCCTTTATCTTAACAATGCTTTTGGTTATTAATTAAAATATTTTGTTAGGATCATAGACGGTAACGCCGTTATCGATAAAATATTTTTGCTTGCGATAGGAAAAGTTTAGAGTCAAATACAAGCTTTGATATAATACAATAAGGGTAGGTACAAGCAAAATCGGTACAAGACCTGCCGTTGGTACAAGAGTAGTAGATATTGCCACCACGCTAAGCGTATTTACTACTGTTATGCATATATAGTTTTTAGAAAACTGCTTAAAGGTAGGCTTTAAACTTGTTTTGAAAGCAGAGAATATCTTCTTGCCATTGTTTTGGCAAATTTCTGGCATCCATTGGCAAAGTAACGCCATTCTTAGAGAAAACAATGCTATGCAAAGCGCTAAACTTAATGGAAGCGCCGTTATGCCTATAAGTTTGACAAGCTGAACAGTAGTTAGAGCCACAAGAGCCAACAGACCAAGGTCAATTAGTCCAATGATTATCGAAGTAATAAGAGTGTAAAGTAAACACTGTGGCAGTGACGATACAAAAGAGTTAAACAAACCTTTATCAAAGTTTGTGGTCATTTTGCTGTATATTACGCTTGCAACAGGCATCATAGGCAACATTACAAAAAACCGCAAACCTATAAAAAGGAAAGCAAGTTTTAGCAGTTTTAGATTTATAAAAGCGCTGTTTATGTCAAAGTATTCTAAAAAAATAGCAAAAAAACTTTGTATAGTTTTAATAGGGTGTCTTATCATTTCTTCTGCGTGGTATTCAAACTGTTCGCGTAAAAAATCATAATAACCGTCAAATATAGGTCTTACTATGCTAAAAGTTAGCGCAACGGCAATTAATATAATTATCAATATAAAAAATAACAGCTTGTATACAAGCTTAAAGTTACACATTAAGACATAAAATGAGTTTCTAATGGGCATTTTTATCTCCTTTTATAAGGACTTTGCAAAAGGTCTTCTCTAGACACGCCTTCTACTTCACAGAATGTGACAAAGTCAAGTGTTATAATCACAACCACAACAAAAATATAAGCAATGGTATTTAATATCCAAGTTAGGTACCATATTTTGACAAAATAGGCGGCTGTGCATAGTCCTATTAATATAAGGATAGGAACACAAGTTGCGCCAAAAGCCTTTTTTTGAAAAGAGCGTGACTTGTAAAAGGCAGTACTCATTGCGCGAAACATAGGCAGTCCATTAAATGACATAATAGGTAGCCATAAGGTAAGAGCGGATATAAGATATACGCCGCCTGCTATGCAAATCAGTTCAAATATAATGGCAAGTATTACGCCTAAAAGCTTATTTGATAAAGCTAGCCATAAAAATATAAATAAACAGCTTATGCTATGGATAATGATTATTAGTAGAAATATAAATACCAGCACAGTAAGGGCAGGGAAAAAGTTTTCATTCATAGAATGGAATATCTTAGGAATGGAAAAATCATTAACCCTGAAATGCCTTGTTATGATAGCGCAAATGCTGGCATAGCAAAAGCCATATAGCACAAAGGAGCAAATTGCGGCAACAATTGCCCATTTAGAATGGCTAATAATACTGAGCCATATAGAGCCATAGCTAGCAAAGGATTGAGTGTTATAATTTGCAAACAAGCCTATGATGTTGCTTATAGGAAAAAAATACGCCACCACGGCGCTTGGCAACAGCGCAAACATAGCAAAGACAAAAAATGCTTTGCCGCGGTTTCGTCTAAATAAATAATCAAAAGTGAGATTGAGATATTTCATATACACATTATAACAAACACCATATTCTAATGCAACAAGATAACAAGTTTTTGATAATATTTACACTGACTTGTTACAAACGGATATATTTAGCAAATGGCGCGATATTATCTTGACTTGTACCATAATTAGACCAATTCAACTATATTTTGGCAAAAAATGTCAGATATTGTCATTGTATTGACACATGAACTATGTTAGAATTTGGCTAAAATAGGGGACAAAGCAATAAACAAAAACTATTTTGAAGGAGGATGACTATTTTGATAATAAATAAGGTTATTTTTGAGAAAGGGGCGGTTTTTGACTATGAAGAAATAGTGTGTCACATTCCATTAGACCAATCAAAGATGCGTGTGGCGGTGGAAAAACTTATTGATGATAATAAGTATTCTATGTATGGCGAAGATTTAAGAGTTACATACTATGACGGTGAAAGTGATTGTGAGTTACTGCTGTTTGTTCGAAAAGGTTATTGCTTTGGACCAATGCAATCCTATATTGTGCAAGGGATATGCTTAAAAGAAGATTATGACAAGAGTATGGAAACAAATGGGGTTATTAGCGATTGGTTAGGAGTGGAGATTATATGAAATTGGAAGATTATTGTTTAAAAGTTAAAAATTTGCTTATATATTATAAGGATAACGAAACTAAGCAAAGAGTATTTGGGAAAGTTGAAGAACACAATTTTTTAAAACACTGCTTATGCTGTTTAGAAGATTATGAGAAACATTTGATTACCAGTATAATGGTGGACAAAATCTCTATAAGGTGTTACTCCAGAAAGAGCGGATTTTCCAGAAGCTTTATTGCAAAAGAGAGAGATAGAATAATTTCTTTGATTGCTAAATTCTTTATGGTTAGAGAAAATTATAAGCAGTCAGAAAAGATAGCGGGATAAACAAAATTTGGTAATTAAAATATTTGTATTAAAAAGATAAAAACATTTGACAAGCATAGTTGTATCTAATATAATATGCGTGCGTTAAAGATAAGATGCTTGCAGGTTTTACAACTTGCGTCGAATAAAGACTGATAGAATAAAAATTTGTAAAAAATTAATAAAAAATCAGTTGACATATACGGCGATTTATATTATTATGTATAAGCGTCACAAAAACGCAAAGCGTACCTTAACAACAGAACAGAAAGGTTTGAAGTAAATTAAATCGCGTTAATTTTTTTGAGAAAGAAACTTAAAGCTAGACAACATTTACGATTAATTAAATGTCAGAAAGTTTTTAGT
>JAAYOD010000025.1 GCA_012520515.1 Clostridiales bacterium | reverse complement strand
TAAGTTCAAATCCCATAAAGGTATAGTGCAAGATAGACGAACAGCCAAAAGTAAGAATATTCAATAATAAAAGGAAAAGCCTTGCCAAAAATGCGATATAATAGGGCTTTTGGGCAAATAAGAACACGGCGTAAGTACTGCCTTGACGCCGTGTGTCTATGGCGGAGAGAGAGGGATTTGAACCCCCGGAAGCTCTCACTTCAACGGTTTTCAAGACCGCCGCAATCAGCCGCTCTGCCATCTCTCCTTATATTTTGCGCTCTAATTATACTTTATTATGTTGTATTTTGCAAGTATTTTTTATCCTACATTATTTGAATTGATTATTAAAACTTAATTGCGTGGTATTTAAGTGGTTTTTACTTGTACATCGGCGGAGTTTAGGGAGATGATTTCGCCACTTGTGTTTTTGACTAGAAGTTCAAAATTTTGGCTTATGCCAACTACCATACTGTCAAAGGTTTTACCGTTAAGAGTAACTTGTATTTGCTTGCCGTCAAGGTAAGATTTTTGCTTGTAATATGCTAAATACTCTTTTTTTTCTATTTCCTTATAGTAATATGCAATGTTGTTAAGTATGGCATCTAGTAGCTGATTTTTTAGTTGTGGTGTTGTTTTGGTAGGATAAAGGTATGTTGCAGTTTCTTTTATATCGCTAGCAAAGCCTTTTTTGGGTTTTGAAAGGTTTATACCAATGCCAACTACTGCATAATATTTTCCAAAAGCGTCAAAACCGCCTTCAGTTAGGATACCGCAAACTTTCTTATCATTATAAAAAATATCGTTTACCCATTTTATTTTGATATTTTCAAACCCTAATTTTTCAATTGCTTTAGCGGTGGCAACGGCGACTAGCGGCGTAAGATATTGATAAAAAGCTATATTAGGTCTTAATAATACGCTAAAATACAATCCGCCATAAGCAGAATAAAAGCATCTATTTTTACTTCCTTTGCCTTGTTTTTGTTTGCCAGCTATAATAACTTTGCCTTGCCTTAGACCTTTTTTAGCTTGCTTTATAAGGGCAGAATTGGTGGAGGACAGGCATCTATAATACTTTTTTTCAAATTTTAACATATCTAAATACTAAGATACGCAAAATGCCTTTGTCAATACAAAAATGTCATAATTTTGATTGATTATTAATAAAATGTTGCATAAGGGGGTGCGCCTTGTTAAGACTAGTGACAACATTTTATCTGAACAAAAAATTAAAACAGCAAGCAATAAATCTAAACAATCAGCAACAATACCGATATGGTTGTGACATAAAGGTAAAGCCTGAGCCTATGCAAGCTAAGACAAAGCCTGATAAAATTCCTTCCTTTACAAAACGGCTAGAAAGCGCTACGCCAAAGACACAAAGTTATTATGAGTCAATTGTGGATTTTTGCCAAAAACACAATATCAAGAAAACAGTATACAGAAATAAGGTTAAATTTTATGTCAAATCAAAAACAATAGCAAATTTATACTTTACTCACAAAACTTTACGCATTTGTCTTGCGCTTGACCCAAGTAAATTTGACGCTGAAAAATTCAAATTCCGTGACTTTTCTAATTACATTAAACATATAGATACGCCTATGGCAGTTCTTCTTAACTCTCAAAAGAGCGTGGAAAACTGCAAAATACTAATATATAAGGCTCTATACGAAGTTTAATTAGTAACAATAATTATTTCAAGGTAAAAAGATTCTTGTTAAAATCTAGTATGCCTTCATCGCGCATTTTACTAAGTTCATTGGACATAGCGCTCCTGTCTACCGACAAATAATCGGCCAGTTCTTGACGATTAAAGGGTATGGTAAAGGTGTTAGAGTGCGCTAATTTTTCTTGACTTGACAGATAAGCTAATAGCTTGTCGCGGGTTTTTTTCTGTGTAACGAACTGTATCTTTTGAGTGAGTAGTACATTTTTTTGCGCCAATATTTTTATAAGGTTATTAATAAGCGCAATGTGTCGTGAGCAGGGCGCAAGGCAAGTAGATAGCATATTTTGTACACTGAGAAAAAGTATTTTGCACTTTTCTACGCTTATTACGCTAACGGGCGCTGTTTCTTGACCTGCAAAAGCAAAGGCTTCGCCAAACATTTCTCCTTGCTTTAGTTCAGCTAAAATAGAGCGGTTGCCCCAAAAGTCATCTCTTATTACATGAGCTCTGCCGTCAAGCACAATGCCAATATCGGACACCTTGCCATCTTCCATAATAATATAAGAGTTTTTTTCAAAAACTTCCACCCTCGCAGATAGGCAGTTTAGTAAATGCAAAATGTCTTGGTCGTCAATGTTGTTAAAGAGCGCATTTTTTTGCGTAATTTGTAAATATTCTTTCATATTTTCCTTTTTGTTGTTTTTACAACGGACTTTATGGTATAAATATATTATACTTGAGTCAGAAAGTCAAGGAGGAAAACATAAAATGAAAGCAAAAAGACAAATCATTAAAATAGACCAAGATAAATGTATAGGATGCGGATTGTGCGTAAATGCGTGTCAAGAGGGCGCAATTGGCATGGTGGACGGCAAAGCAAAGTTGCTTCGTGACGATTATTGTGATGGGCTTGGCAATTGCTTGCCCGTATGCCCAGTAAACGCTATAAGCTTTGAGGAAAGGGAAGCTTTGCCATTTGATAAAGATGAAGTGATTAAGAAAAAGATTGCTGATGTAGCTAGTAAACATGGTAGCGGCGGGTGTCCTGGCATGAACGCAAAAAAAATAGAAAGACCGCAAACTTCTCAAGATAATTTACCTTGCGGTTGTCCAGGCAGTCAGTCAAGAACATTGGAAAGGCATGACTATAGCTATCAAGATGAGAACTATAAAATGCCCACAAGCAGATTACAGCAATGGCCTGTGCAGATTCAGCTAGTCCCAGTAAATGCGCCTTACTTTAACAACGCAAAGCTACTTATAGCTGCCGACTGCGCCGCTTACGCTTATGCTTCTTTCCACGAAAAGTTTATAAAAAACCACATAACGATTATTGGTTGCCCTAAGCTTGACGATGTGGACTATTCAGAAAAGTTGACGGAAATTATTAGCAACAATTCAATAAAAAGCGTTACTATTGTGCGTATGGAAGTGCCTTGCTGCAGCGGATTAGAAAGAGCGGCAAAGAAAGCTTTGCAACAAAGCGGTAAATTTATACCTTGGGGAGTAGTTACTATATCCACAGACGGCAGAATATTAGAACAATAATTTGCAAAAGCAAACGCTGTTATAACTTAGCCTAAAAGACATTAAAAGATAGATATTGACAATAATTTCTATATGTAGTAAGATTAAAATAACAAAACCCTTAGGAGGATAGAAATTTATGAATAAGAAAGAACTTATAGCCGCTATGGCAAGCAAGTCAGGTTTGACACAAGCTGACGCAGGCAGAGCTCTAGACGCGTTTATCGAAGCATCAACAGAAGCTTTGAAAGCAGGAGATAGCATTCAACTATTAGGTTTTTGCACCATGAAAACTGCAGTTAGACCTGCAAGAACTGGCGTAAATCCTGCAACCGGCGAAAAGATAGCTATTGCTGAGAAGAAAGTTGTTAGAATCAAGGCTGGCAAATCCTTAGAAGACGCTGTTAAATAGTAAGCCAAATAACAAATTTCAAATTAAAAATAAAATAAACCCCGCTTTATGTGACGGGGTTTATTTTTTATTATAAAACAATCAGCTGTTTAATTAAAATCCACAAAGATATCGTCATTAGAGTGAACGGTAGAATAGCCTGTTGTCATTCTAAAAGACATTCCTTTTTGCGCTCTTATAACATCAGTGGGCGTTTTTGCTGTGGGAGCTACATTGAAAATGGTGTTTGCGCCCTCATACTTTGCTAAATCACCTCTTATAGAGCAGTAGTACCAATCTCTTACGCCGTTGTGACCGTGTGCTATTACATTATAGCCCTTGCCATAGGACGCGTAATTGGGATTGATCATAGAGAAAGTGCTAAGCCTTTTTAGTTCGCTCTTGATATCATCAGGCATACCTAGGTGCAAAGTGCTTTCTTTGTGTGTGTAATAATCAATAGCAATCCCGTTTGCGACAAAGTCTTTTAGGCATTCTATCATGGTGTAGCCTGTGTTGTCTTTATACAAACCTTTGCCTGTCCAGCGAACAGTAATTCCTGATGGTCCAAGATAATTAAGTTTGCCGTCAATCATTAGGTTAACACAAAAATATGGGTCTAGCATAGAAAAGCGGTTGGGCAAGTGGCGATAATCAAGCTGTCCGTCAGATGCAAGTTCTGTCAAAAGGAAAATACCTGCTGTCATAAGTTCTCCACCCATAGAGTGAGCAGCAATCCTTATCTCTTTTTTGCCCATTTTTTGAGGAAGTAAGTTCATAGCGCGCAAGTACTCTGCTGCAAAATGCTCTGCAACGCTGTATTCTGTAACATGAGATGTAGTATCATCTTCATGTCTGATGCGCACTTTTTCAGGACCGTCATTTGCCCATATCTTTGCTTCAATAGGCGTGGGCATAGGCTCAGAGGCAAATCTATTATAATGGAATACTCCTACATTCCAGCCTTCTAGTATCCACAAATGAATGAGAGAAACACGCTCTGTTGTAATATTAAATTCCGTCGTGTCAGTAGCGCGTGGGCTTAAGTAGAACATTTCTTGCTGATAATGTCCATCTAAAAGCATACCATGTATAAAAATTATGGTAGGCTTGTCAGCGTCCACAAGCTTTGCTCCTTCGTCGCTGTCAGCGTCGTGAAGTATTACTTTTTCGTTAGCGTCGTCCCATTTTGCCCAAAACATTCCCATCTCTTTTAAGTCAGGGTATGTTTCGTCATCTAAATAAACTTCATTGGCGTAGTCAATATAGCCATTATCGCTATACAAAATAGGGTCTGCCACTCTTACTTTTTGCCATTTTGTTTTACTTTCTTTTATTTCTTTATTGTAGTAATTGGTAAGTAGAAATGACGGGATTGCAGCACTAGCTATTGCGCAAAATATAAACGCTAAAATCAGTACAAATACTTTCTTTTTGTTACTCATAGGTTTTGTGGACATTGTTTGCTCCTTTTAACAGTAGTAAAATACATATAATATAATATCATAATATTTAAAGTATTTCAATAATTAAAACAACTCTAAAAGGCTTTATTTTATTCAATTGATTGTTTGCCTAATTTGATATATAATGATTAAAATAAAACTAATTTAGGAGAAATAATGGATATAACCAAAATCCTTAAGTGTGTAGACCATACGCTTTTAAGTCAAACTGTCACGACAAAAGATATACAAGAGCTTATTGATGATGCAATTAAATTTGGCACAGCCAGCGTGTGCATACCGCCATCATTTGTAGAGATGGCAAAAAACTATGCTGGAGATAAAATAAAAATTTGCACCGTTATTGGCTTTCCCAATGGATATAATACAACTAATGCCAAAGTTTTTGAAGCGACTGATGCCATAGCAAAAGGCGCAGATGAAATTGATATGGTGATAAATTTAGGTTATATAAAAGAAAAGAAATTTGATGATACGCTTAATGAGATAAAAAAGGTTAGGGAAGTTTGCCAAGGTAAAACTCTTAAGGTTATTATAGAAACTTGTCTGCTTACTGAGCAAGAAAAAGTAAAGCTATGTAAACTAGTGACAGAGTCAGGCGCTGATTATATCAAAACTTCCACAGGATTTTCCACAAGCGGAGCCACCAAAGAAGATATAGAACTAATTAGGGAAAATATTGGTCAAAATATAAAAATTAAAGCCTCTGGGGGAATTAAAACCTTGCGTTCTGCCCAAGATTATATTGAGCTGGGCTGTTCACGCCTTGGCTCAAGCAGTATAGTAAAGCTAGCTAAAGAGCAAAATAAGGAGTGATTATGATACCTACACCGCACATTTCAGCTAAGATTGGCGACTTTGCCAAAACCGTACTAATGCCTGGCGACCCACTGCGTGCAAAACACATTGCAAAAAACTTTTTGCAAGACGCAAAGCTAGTTAATAATGTTCGTGGCGTATGCGGCTATACAGGCTTTTACAAAAGTAAAAGAGTGTCCGTTATGGCATCAGGTATGGGCATGCCGTCTATGGGCATTTATAGCTATGAATTATACAATTATTATGATGTGGAAAACATAATAAGAATAGGTTCGGCAGGGGCTATATGTGATAAACTTAGCCTAATGGATATAGTAATAGGGATTGGCGCTTGCACTAATTCTAATTATCAAAAGACTTTTAATCTGCCAGGGACATTTGCGCCTATTGCATCTTATGAACTTGCCCAAAAGGCAGTAAAAGCTTGTAAGGAACTAGGTATTGAGCCAATGGTAGGCAATATATTTTCTTCCGATACTTTTTATGACGACTCAAATTCTTTAAGCGCATGGCAAAAAATGGGCGTGCTGGCAGTTGAAATGGAAGCTGCCGCGCTTTATATGAACGCAGCTAGAAGCGGCAAAAACGCACTATGTGTATGCACTATATCAGATTGCCCATTAAAGGGTGATTCTCTTGATTCTGCTATGCGCCAAACAGCTTTTACCGATATGATGAAAATTGCGCTAGAGATAAGCTAAAAGCTATGATAAAAAGAGTATTTTTGCTTGTTATAGATAGCCTTGGCATTGGCGAACTGCCAGACGCTGCTAAATATGGCGACCAAGGCAGTAACACACTAAAGGCAATATCAAAGTCGCCAAAATTTGTAGCGCCAAACTTAACTAAACTAGGACTTTTTAATATCGTTGGTTTAGAGGGGGTAAGAAGCGTTAAAAAACCTATGGCAAGCTATGCCCGTATGGCGCAAAAGTCCGTTGGCAAAGATACTACAATAGGACACTGGGAGATTGCAGGGTTAGTAACAAGCACACCTTTTCCCACATATCCAAATGGATTTCCCAAAGAAATAATAGATGAATTTCAAAACCGCATAGGCAAAAAGGTAATTTGCAACTTGCCTTATTCTGGCACAGAAGTTATAAAAGACTATGGTAAAGAGCATATAAAAAGCGGCGCAGTTATAGTCTACACATCGGCAGACAGCGTATTTCAAATAGCGGCGCACCAAGATATATTGCCAATTAATGAGTTATATTCTATATGCGAAATTGCAAGGGGAATTCTTACTGGTGACCATGCGGTAGGCAGAGTAATTGCAAGACCTTTTGCAGGCAAGTATCCTTATTATAGAACGGATAACAGAAAAGACTTTTCACTTGCTCCGCCCAAAGAAACTATGCTGGATATTTTGCAAAAAAATAATTTTGATACCATAGCAGTGGGCAAAATTAGCGACATTTTTGCTGGAAAGGGCATAAGTCAAAGCTATGCTACAAAAGACAACGATGACGGTATGGAAATTACTCTTAAAATGCTAGATACTAACTTTAAGGGGCTATGTTTTGTAAATTTGGTTGATTTTGATATGCTATATGGGCATAGAAACGATGTGGACGGATACGCTCAAGCAGTAAGTGTGTTTGACAGTTGGCTAGGTGGTATGTTAAAAGCATTGAAAAAAGATGATGCGCTAATCATAACAGCAGACCACGGCTGTGACCCTTCTACACCAAGCACTGACCATTCTAGAGAGTACACCCCTATGCTTATTTATGGCAATAAAATTAAAGCCAATCAAAACCTAAATATAAGAGCAAGTTTTGCCGACATTGGCGCAACTATATTAGAGCTTTTTAATTTGCCAAGCCAAACAGACGGCACAAGTTTTTTACAAGAAGTTTTTTAATTTGTTTCAACTAATTCTACAAGTTCATCTTCATCGTTTAGCGATAGGTTTTTGCTATAAACGCAAGCTACTTCTTTGCCAATAATATTGCAGATGTTACTTATAAGCACTGAAGTAAAGCTTTTGTTTGCCTTTCTCTTTGTTTGCGCGCGGAATAGCGCAAAAGGATTAATTACAGTGGTAAGCAGTACAGAGAAGTTGATAGCACGCATAGCAAACTGTATAAGGTTGCGATTTTTTATAGCGCTTATCTTGTTGTACAATCCAAAAGCCATATAGAAAGACGACAGCTTTAGGTATCTAAAAAATGTAAGCTTGGTGGCGTCAAAAGTTTGGTCTAGGCGCATAGTCACTCTTTGCGCAACTTCAAAAACTTCGTTTACGCTAAGTTCTAAAAGAGGCTCTTGGCTATTAGGGTAAAATACCTTTGCAATTTCTGTTACAAGATACTTTAAGTCCTTTACTTCTTTAACAGCAGGTGTCTTTTTTTTGCGGAATATAAGACGGCTGTTTTTACTTCTTATAGCTTGCAGTTGTTCATAATAATTTGTGGTTTCATTAATAATGCTTGCTATATGTTCTTTTTTGTCTTCCTCTATTTTTTCATAAGCTTGGTCGGTATTTACACTTATTCTGGACATAATTTTTTTGCTTATGGAAGATAGCGCAATAACGACACCTACCGTAATGCCCACAATAAAAGAAAACGCATATAAAAAGTAATACAAAATTTTTATCTTTTCCATAAGCTACCTTTGCTCCAAAAGGGTATCGGTTTGCGTAATATCTTGCCTGTCGCTTGTCTTACCGCTATAAACTTTGTCTATCTCTATGCCTGTTTCTATAATAAGCTCTCTAATTTTACCGCTTAAAAAAGAAGTAAGAAGTTTTTCAGGTATAGTCTTTATATTGCTCCAAAAGCTCTTTTTTTCTTTTTCAGGCTTATTAATCATACTTTCCACCAGCTTTTTTATAGTGGATAACTTTATTTCTTTCCAGTTATAACTCAAAATATCTTTTTTACCTTTATTGTGCATATAAATGCCAGCTTTAAAGGCATTTCTAACTAAAAAGTTATCGTCTAAAAATCGCTTTAGCTGTGCGCTTAAAGATTCTGCAAATTTGTCCGCCAGCATAATAAGTTCGTCGGCAGATACTTCAAATACAGGATACTGTGACTTAGGATAGTAGGTCTTTGCAATATTATTTAGCATAAACTCAAAGGCTTTTTTGTAGCCTGTAAACTTTTCTTTTAATGGCGCATTGCCATACTCTAAGTCATAAGCCTCTAAAGCAGGCACAATTATTTGGTCATAAATTATAGAGGACTCAACTTTTTTTGCGCTATCTACTTTTTTATATTCTTTTTTAGTGGCCACTACATAGAAAATGCGCATAATTAGCGCGCCTAATAAAATGCCTAGCAAAAACAAGGCTACTATTATTAGGTTGTTTATTAAAAACTTAGGCAGTTGTTTTGATATAGGTTCTACTATGTCTGTGATTTGGTTTAGCATAAAACTTACCTTTACCTTTATTATGTATAAATTTTATAACATAATCATTATACCGTCAACGGCAGAGTATATTAGCAAATAATTACCAGTGGTATAAATCGTATAAATTTTTAGCTGTCCGCTATACTATTAGTAAAATAAAATGGAGGTATTTTATGGCTAACAACAAAACTTTAAAACCCGGCAACCAAGTTGACAAAGATACAAAGTTATATGTTAAAGACGCGAAAGGCAAAACCCTTAGCGAAATTAATGTTCCAGCCGGTCACAGAGTTCCGCCTACAAGAATTGAAGAAGCGGAGTCTTATTCAACCAAAAAGTAACATTTTAGCAAATTAGGAAAAAGTCCGAATCTGGTGTTCGGACTTTTTTCTTGCATTTAATTTTTTGACGCCTTATCAATTTTGCCATCAATAACATTTTTTAATTTTTTTTCATTTAATGTTATGAATACACTTAGACAGCGAAAGGTTATCTTTTTGGTTCTTTAGGAGAAAATTGATGAATAACTTAAGTTTAACAATCATAGGCGTTTCCATAATATTTATAGCTACCACACTTGGCTCTGCTGTGGTATTTTTATTTAAGAAAACTATAAGCCAAAATGCAAATTCCATAATACTTGGCTTTGCGTCAGGCGTTATGGTGGCTGCGTCTGTGTGGAGTCTTATTATTCCGTCAGTGGAACGCTTGGAAGAGCTAGGGCAAAACAAACTTTTGCCTGTTTGCATAGGCGTATTTTTAGGATTTGTTTTTATAGTAATCTTAGATAGGTTAATTCCGCATATTAAAAAAAAGAGACCGCTGTCTAGTCAAGAGCGAAAAGCATACAATTTATTTAACGCGGTCACTATCCACAATATACCTGAAGGCTTGGCGGTAGGCCTTGCTTTTGGCGCAGCAATTACCGTTGGGCAAAAAAACGCTTACTATTCCGCCTTAGCATTATCTATAGGTATTGCTATTCAAAACTTGCCAGAGGGCGCAGCTCTCAGCCTGCCTATGAAAGATGTGCTAAACAGTAAAGGCAGGGCGTTTTTGGTGGGAATGCTTAGCGGAGTAGTTGAACCAATAGCTGCCATAATAGGTATTTTTCTTGCTATGAAGTTAGTTGGCGTAATGCCGTGGTTTTTATCCTTTGCCGCAGGCTCTATGCTCTATGTAGTAGCAGAAGACCTTATCCCCGACGCCCAAGCTCATTCCTCTATGCACCTTGGCACATTTGGCTTTATTGTAGGTTTTATTGTAATGATGGCGCTAGATATTGCTCTTGGTTAAATAAATTATAAAAAATATAAAATAAATAGGAGATAAAATCATTATGTATAACAATTATTACAACAACAGAAAACCAAGCTTGGTAGCTTACATACAAGGAAGTTATGAGTATCCTAACATAAAGGGAGTGACAGAATTTTATCAGGAAAAAAACGGTGTAAGCGTAAACAGCGTAGTTTATGGTCTGCCTTATGATACTTTGCACCCCTTTAGAGTATTTGCTTACCATATTCATCAAGGCCAAAGCTGTACAGGCGAAATAAAAGACCCATTTGCTCATACAAAAGGACATTATAATCCAACAGGCGCGCCTCACCCCTATCACGCAGGGGACTTACCTCCCTTATTTTCCAATTATGGCTTTGCAAAGTCAACGGTATTTACTTCACGCTTTACGCTAAACGAAATAGTTGGCAAAACTATAATAATCCACTCCAATCCCGACGATTTTACTTCGCAGCCATCAGGTAACTCAGGCGCTAAAATAGCTTGCGGCGTAATTACTAAAGTAAGATAGTATAAACAAAAAAATAAAAAACTAACCGCTTAAAATTGCTTTAAGCGGTTTTTGCTTATGCCCTAGACGCAAAGACTTGCTAAGGTTTACAGCAAAGTGTATAATTAATAATAAGCAAAGTTTAAGGAGAAAAATTTACTTTGGATTACCAAGAGATAAAACTATTAGATAGTGAGCAAATATCTGCTCTTTCTAAAATGGCGACGGCAATCTTAAGAGAGCATTATGACGCTATTGTGGGAGTAAAGCAAAATGATTATATGCTGGCAAAGTTTCAGTCAATAGACGGTATAACAGAGCAATTAAAAAATGGCTATAAGTATTATTTTGTGCGTTGCAACAATGAAAACATTGGATTTATAGCCTACTATGTGCGAAAAGACGACCTATATTTAAGCAAGTTTTATTTAAGGAAAGACCAAAGGGGCAAAGGCATAGCAAGAGATATGCTAAAGTTTTTGGTAAATAATGCAAAATTTTATAATCGCCAAAGCATTGTGGTTAATGTCAATAAGCAAAATAGCTCCATAAAGATTTATGAAAAACTTGGCTTTGTCAGAATTGGCGCAGAAAAGATTGATATAGGGCAAGGCTACTATATGGATGATTATATATATAAATATATTATAGATTGAACTAAAGGAGAAACTTATGGCAACACAAGCTAAGAAAAGTAATATAATTAAAAAGTTTTTTATATTATTGCCCATACTATTTTTAACTATGCTAACACTGTTTGGTTGTGCTAAAAGCGATAACAAAAATGACAAAGACAAAAAAATAGATTATACCACTATTACGGCAGAGCAAGGCAAAGCTATGCTAGAAAATGGCGGCGTAATTCTTGTCGATGTGCGCACTAAAAGTGAGTATGAGCAAGGGCATATCAAGGACGCTATACTTTTGCCAAATGAAACTATAGAAAGTCAAGCTCCAAGCGTGCTTACCGACCTTAAAGCAGTTATTATAGTATATTGCCGCAGCGGTAACAGGAGCGCAACTGCCGCTAAAAAGTTAGTAAAGCTTGGCTATGAAAATGTCTATGATATGGGCGGTATACAAGCATGGCAAGCTAGCGAATATGATATTATGGTGTAATTCAAAAAACCACTACAACAAATTTCTACATAAGTCAAGGCAAATGTCAATAATTTTAATATTTAAGCAAGTAAAATCGACTAACTAATGTTTTTTAGTTTTTATTTTGGTTAATGTCGAATTTCGCTTGACTTTGATTTCTGTACTTGACTACAATATTATCGTAGTAGTTTGGTTGACAGGAGAAGGGCTTGGAGCTTTTGCAAAAAAAAATCTTAAAGTATGGTAGAGTCTTTGACGGAAACATACTAAAAGTAGATAGTTTTCTTAACCATCAAGTAGATATTAATCTGCTAACTAAGGTGGGAGAACAATTTGCTAAACAGTTTAAGGCGCACGGTGTCACCAAAATTCTTACCATAGAAGCATCGGGCATTATTGTAGCCGCGTTTACCGCACAAAAACTAAATGTACCAATGCTATTTGCCAAAAAAACCCAATCTAAAAATTTATCTAGTAGCGTTTACACTACGCATGTTATGTCATATACACACGGTAAAGTATATGACATTTTTGTTGAAAAGGAATACCTAAACGCCAATGATACAGTGCTTATTGTAGATGACTTTTTAGCTAATGGACAAGCGTTACTAGGACTTATTGATATTGTGAAGCAGTCGGGCGCAAAGCTTGTAGGGTGCGGAGTTGCCATAGAGAAAGGGTTTCAAGGTGGCGGCGATAAACTAAGAAGTCAAGGTATAAGGGTAGAAAGTTTGGCTTGTATTGATTCTATGACAGACAATACCCTTGTATTTAGGCAATAATGTTGACAAAAATATAAAAATATAAAAATATAAAACAAATATCTGGAGGTATGAAAATGAAAAAAGGTTTAGTAATTTTACTAACTCTTGCACTAATCGTCGGTTGCTTAGCTGCTTTCACAGCTTGCTCAGGCGAAGATTATGACTTGGTAGTCGGCGCTATTTATATCGGCGGCAAAGATGAAACTTCAGGCTATACAGCCGCTCACGCCAACGGCATCAAAAAAGCTATTGCTAATCTTGAAAAAGAAGGTTACAAAGTAAAACTTGAAGTTGTTGACAAGGTGGATGACACAGACTACAATGCAGTTGCAGCAGCTTGCGATACGCTGGTAGCTAAAGGTTCTGATATTATATTTGGTATAAGCTTTGGATATCTTCATGCAATGAATGACAAAGCTGCTGAATATAAAGATGTCTTGTTCTCTCATGCAACAGGATACCTTTCCAATGATACCAACTATAACAACTACTTTGGCAGAATTTATCAAGCTAGATATCTTTCTGGTATTGCTGCTGGACTAAAAAGTATAGAACTTGAAAGCGATTCTATTGGTTATGTTGCTGCTTGGACTACTGAGTATGCAGAAACTACCTCAGGAATCAATGCTTTTGCTCTTGGCGTACAAAGTGTTAATCCAGACGCTACTGTATATGTTAAATCCATAAAGAGTTGGGGCGACACAGCTAAAGAACAACAAGCTGCTCAATATCTTATCGACACTTACAATTGCACAGTAATTGCTCAACATTGCGACAGCGCACAACCACAAATAGTAGCTCAAGAAAATGATGTATATGGATGCGGATACAACACAGACATGACATCTGACGCGCCCAAAGCTCACCTAACTGCTCCTATTTGGAATTGGCATGTATATTATCAATTTGCTATGGAAGAAGCTTTAAAAGACCCCGCAACCTTTGTAGATGCAGTAGGCAACTATTTAGGCGGACTTAAAGAAGGTTTTGTAGACATTAGCCCACTATCAGAAAACTGCGCACCAAATACCGCTAAAATGATAGAATTGGCAAGAAAAGAAATGGTAGATGGAAACTGGGATGTATTCCATTCAGCAAAGCTTTCTTTTGAAGCAATTCAAGGAGAAATTGCAATAAAAATTACTCCTGCAGACCTTGGTACACTTTATACGCCTGATCCTGAAAAAGAAGATGCAGACCCAAATCCTTATGTTTGCAAGGTAGAAGATGATCAAGTAACCAAGACCCCTGACTATGTAATCACAGGAACAATGAACACATTTGTTGCAGGAGTCACTGATGTCGATAAAATGTAAGAGGTAAATGATGGCAACAGCAGAGTATGCTATTGAACTTAAAAACATTAGAAAGACCTTTGGCAATGTTGTTGCCAACAACAATGTTAACCTAAATGTCAAACAGGGCGAGATTCTCGCCCTGCTTGGCGAAAACGGCAGCGGCAAAACCACCTTGATGAATATGCTTTCAGGCATCTATAAGCCAGATAGCGGAGAAATTTTTATAAACGGCAAACTAGCTAACATAACTTCTCCCGAAGATAGCAAAAAGTTAGGGATAGGCATGGTACACCAGCACTTTAAGCTAGTTGATGCCTTTAGCGCCGCCGATAATATTTGGATGGGTATAGACAGTCCAAAATATAATTTAAAAGAAAAGATTTCCAACATAAAAAATCAAAAAATAGATACTAACGATAACAAAAAGAAATTTATTTTCAACTTGAAAAAAACCGCCAAAATTGTAGGACAGTTTTTTAAGTTTTTAAGTTTTGAGATAAAAAATCAGTTGCTCTCTAAAGGCCGTAACGAAAAAATTAAGGAAGTAGCTGAAAAGTTCGGGTTTGAGATAGACCCCAGTAAAAAGGTATACAATATGGCTGTTAGCGAAAAACAGACCATTGAAATTATAAAGGTGCTAATTTACGGCGCAAAGACCATAATTTTAGATGAGCCTACCGCCGTTTTAACAGTACAAGAAATTGACAAACTATTTAATATTTTGCGCAAAATGCAAAAGGAATGGCACTCAATTATTATTATAACGCACAAACTTAATGAAGTTATGGAAATAAGCGACAGAGTGTCTATTATGCGTAAAGGGGAATATATCACCACGGTAAACACTGATGAAACCAATGTTCAAGAGCTTACCGACCTTATGGTAGGTAAAAAGACAGACTTGTCAATAGAGTGCTATAAGACAAACATTGACAGACCGCTTCTTGAAATTCGCGACCTAACCATAAATAATGACGAAGGCTCAAAAGCTATCGATAAAGTCAACTTTTATATAAGGGGCGGCGAAATCTTGGGAGTTGCAGGCATAACAGGCTGCGGACAGAAAGAACTTTGCGAAGCAATTGCTGGTTTGCGCCCTGTGGTTAGCGGAGAAATAAACCATAAGGGAGAGAGCATAATAGGCTTAAAGCCTGAAGCTATTATAAAAAAAGGCATCGCAATGTCTTTTATCCCTGAAGATAGGCTTGGTATGGGGCTTGCGCCGTCATTGTCTATCACCGACAATATGATACTAAAGACCTATAAAGGCGACAAGTGGTACAATCCTTTAGTGGACAGAAAAAAAGCAAGGCAAGCAGCTGAAAAGGTAATAAAAGACCTTAATATTGTTACACCGTCGGCGCAAACTCCTGTAAGGCTGTTGTCGGGCGGCAATGTACAAAAAGTGCTTGTAGGCAGAGAAATTCAAGCAGGGCCTAATGTCATTGTTACAGCTTACCCTGTGCGCGGACTTGATATAAATTCTTCTTATGCTATTTACGATATACTAAACGCCTAAAAGAAAGATGGCGTTGGTATACTGTTTATTGGCGAAGACTTGGATATTATGATGGAGCTTTGCGATAAAATAATGGTGCTGTGTCATGGTAAAGTTATGGGAGTGGTACACGCAAATAAAACTACAAAGGAAGAGCTTGGACTTATGATGACAGGAAGTCTGGACCTTAATGTTGTAAAACAACAAAAACGCTTCGGCATAGCAAAAGACAGCAATATTGCTGGCGGAGGCAAAAATGAGCAGTAAAAAACTTGTAAGTCCCATCAGGATAGTAAAAAGAGATGTTCAAAACAAGTGGTTGCTTGCAGCTTTATACGGTGGCGGAATTTTGCTGGCGTTTTTGCTAGGCGCTGTACTGCTTTCTCTACTAAAGGTTAATCCCTTTGAATACTATGGCGATATGTTTACTATCGGCATGATAGGCAACAGATATTTTACAAAGAGTTTAGAAAACTGGATAATAATTTTTGTGCCCCTTGTTATTACTTCGCTAGCTTTAAGCATGGCTTTCAAAATGAAGTTTTGGAACATAGGTGGCAAAGGACAATTTATTATAGGCTCAATTGTAGCTAGCGCCATTGCACTTACTATGAAACCTAACACAAGCCCATTTGTGCTAATTGCTCTTATGACAATATGCGGCGGGCTGTCTGCTGGCATATACGGTATGATTACCGCCATTCTTAAAGTAAGGTTTGGCACAAATGAAACTTTGCTTACCTTGATGTTTAACTACATTGCGCTTAACTTGTTATTTTATTTTGGCGAAACGCAAGGTGCGTGGAATATTTTCTTGTCTAAAGAATCAGTGCGCCCATTGCTAGCAAAATTCCCAGAAAATGCGTGGATGACCACAATTAAGCTAGGAGATTTTAATTTAAATGTATCGCTTATACTAGCGCTTGTGTTTGCTGCGTTTATGTGGTTTTATCTTGCCAAGACAAAGCAAGGATACGAAATATCAGTAGTTGGAGACAGCATAAGCACAGCAAAGTACGCAGGAATGAAAGTAAACAAAATTATTGTGCGCACAATGTTTTTGTCAGCAATGTTTATAGGTATTGCAGGCGCATTTAATGTCAGCACTTCACATACACTAACCTCATCTATGGCTTATGGCGATGAAGGCTGGACAGGTATTGTGGTAGTTTGGCTGGCAAAGCTAAACCCTTTTGCCGTTGTAATTATATCAATACTTTTAAGCTGGCTAAGGTATGGTTGTGTGGTGGCGGCGTCAAGCTATACCACAGTAAACTCTTATTTTGCCGATATGCTGCAAGGCATTATACTATTTATTGTTTTGGCAGTGGACTTTTTTATTAAATATAAGGTAGTTTTTACAAAAAGAGAAAACGCAGTAAAGGAGAAAAATTAGTATGGATAATTTAAGTTTGATTACCAATTTTCTGTTCTTTACCGTAGTATATAGCATTCCGCTGCTTTATGGCACTGTGGGCGAAATCCTAACGGAAAAATCAGGCAGTTTGAACTTGGGTGTTGAAGGCACAATGGCAGTTGGCGGTATTTTTGGATACCTTGTAGGCGCAAGCGCAGACAGCTTATTTTTAGGTATGGTGTTTGCATTTGTGTTTGCCGCGCTGTTAGGACTGCTGTTTTCATTTTTGACTGTGACTATGCAGGCCAACCAAAATGTAACAGGTCTTACCATAACTACCTTTGGCACAGGGCTTTATTTTATTGTGCGTCAGGGCGTTAAAGAGATAACTCCGCTTTTGAGATTGACAAAAATGAAAGCCGCCGTAAACAGTCTATATATAAAGGGACTGAGCGATATACCAATTATTGGTAAAGTGCTTTTCCAACAAAATATCTTGGTGTACTTTGGCATTTTTATAGCGTTAATTGTGTGGGCGTATCTAAAGTTTACTAAAAGCGGATTAAGGTTGCGCTCTATTGGTGAAAATCCAGCAGCGGCAGATGCCGTTGGCATTAATATAAATCTATATAAATATCTGCATATTATAACTGGCTCAGGCATTATGGGCTGGGGGGGGTTTTATATGTGTATCTTAATGTCAGGCGACTTTGCTGGCTCAACCACAGTAATAAACGGTTATGGCTGGATAGCAATAGCTCTTGTTATCTTTGTAAATTGGAATACGCTAACGGCAGTATTTGGCACATTCTTATTTGGTCTATTCCGCTCACTTAGCATTTATAACAGCGGTATTGCGCAGGCATTCCCAAAGGTGTTTGGCTGGCTGACAGCTATTCCTGCGCAATTTTATAATATGCTGCCATACGCAGCGACGGCGCTTGTTATAATACTTGCTTCCATTAACAAAAGGAAAAAGACAGGAGAGCCTGCCGCAATAGGATTAAATTATTATAGAGAAGACAGATAAATTATAAAAGGCGGAAGAAATGAAATTCCGCCTTTTTGATTAATTATAGCTCTATATGGAATAATGTTTATTATAACCTAAATATAAGCTTTTCAAAAATTGTTATTTTCTGGCAGGGTGCAAGGCTTTTTGTTTGACTTTTATGGTATGGTGTTATAGAATAAGTAGTGTATATATTTGTACATAATATCAAATTTTAAGGAGATAAAAAATGCCCAAAATGATTTTAGACTGGAAGACGGCTTATGCCTTTATTACCGACGCTTTTGTTGGAGTTGGCGTGCCTAGAGAAGATGCGGAAATCTGCACTGATGTATTACTTGCAAGTGACAAAAGAGGTATTGAAAGCCATGGTTGCAACCGTTTCAAACCCATTTATATTGACAGAATAAAAGCAGGTATCCAAAATCCTGTTACCAAGTTTGAGATTATTCGCGAAACACCAACCACCGCTGTTGTAGATGGTCATGATGGTATGGGACAAGTAATTAGTTATAAAGCAACACAGCTAGCTATTGAAAAAGCTAAAAAATACGGTATGGGAATGGTTGCCGTACGCAATTCTTGCCACTATGGTATCGCTGGCTACTATGTTGATATGTGCGCCAAAGAAGGTATGGTAGGTATTACAGGCACAAACGCAAGACCTAGTATTGCGCCCACATTCAGTGTAGAAAATATGCTAGGCACAAACCCCCTTACAATAGGCTTCCCCACCGATGAAGAATTCCCCTTTATACTAGACTGCGCTACTAGCGTTTCACAAAGGGGTAAAATAGAGTATTATGCCCGTATAGGCAAAGATACGCCAGCTGGCTGGGTTATTGGCAACGACGGTAAGCCAAAGACAGATAGCGACGCAATTTTGGTAGAGTTAAACACTGGCGAAGCAGCGCTTGCTCCACTAGGCGGAATAGGCGAAGAAATGGGCGGATATAAAGGTTATGGGTATGCTACCGTAGTAGAAGTTTTAAGCGCAGCTTTACAATCCGGAAACTACCTAAAGATGCTTACAGGCATAGGACCAAACGGCGAAAAAGTTCCTTTCCATTTGGGACACTTCTTTATTGCTATCGACACCAATGCTTTTATGGGAGTAGAAGAGTTCAAAAAGACAGCAGGCGACATTTTAAGAGCACTGCGTAACGCAAAGAAAGCCCCAGGCTGTGACAGAATTTACACCGCAGGCGAAAAGGAATACGATGTTTGGTTAGAGCGCAAAGACAGCGGTATACCAATCAATGAAGCAGTGCAAGCAGAAATGTCTCAAGTTAGAGATGAGCTTAAGTTATCATATGTATTCCCATGGGATAAATAATACAAAGGAGAAATTTTATGAATTATCAAGAAGAATCTTTAAAACTACACTATAATTTAAAAGGCAAAATAGAAGTTGTGTCACGCGCTAGCGTCGCTAACAAAGATGATTTATCTTTAGCTTACACACCTGGCGTTGCGCAACCTTGCCTAGAGATAAATAAAGACATAAACAAGTCATTTGAGCTTACTCGCAGATGGAATCTTGTCGCTGTTGTAACAGATGGCACAGCAGTTTTGGGACTTGGCGACATTGGACCAGAAGCAGGTATGCCTGTTATGGAAGGAAAATGTGTGCTATTTAAGGCATTTGGCGATGTG